>JAUMTX010000013.1:17734-34676 GCA_030530985.1 Corynebacterium sp. | reverse complement strand
ACTGCTTCGTTCTTCCGAATGCTCCCCGGTGATGGCCGGATCATCGCAGTTAAAATCTGATTCTACTTGCGCTTTTTAAAATGATCAACAGTCCAGGTAATAAGGCCTAGAACTGCGATGGCAATGACCAGGTACGGGTAGATTCCGCCTGGATCCATAACTGCCAGGACAAGGAAAATAATGCCCAAAATACACAGGGCCAGTGCGGTCAACAGCATATTCGAACTCCGGATAGTGCGATTCTGTGGTGTGGTTGAAAAGAAAACACGCCCGTTAGCCATAGGCTAGCGGGCGGTTGAAAGATAAGTTTTAGTTCTTATCCTCAGGTGCAGCGGTGCTGCGAGACTCGAGTTCTTCAAGCTGACCCTCAAGGTAGGTCTTGAGGCGAGTACGGTACTCACGCTCGAAGTTCTGGAGCTGCTGGATACGATCCTCAAGAGCTGCGCGCTTGGTGTTGATGGTAGCCATGATCTCGGTGTGCTTACGCTCAGCATCAGCCTGGAGGGCATTAGCCTTCTCCTCGGCGCGCTTAACGGTAGCCTCGGACTGGGCGGTAGCGTCGCTAACCATGGTCTCAGAACGCTGCTTGGCATCAGCAAGCATGGTCTGGGAACGCTGGGTGGCGTCGTTAACCATCTTCTCGGAACGGGTGCGTGCATCAGTCAGGGTGGTTTCTGCTTCCTGACGTGCAGACTCAAGCTGAGTGCGTGCCTTGGTGGAGGCCTCATTGACAGTCTTCTCAGCATTGAAACGAGCCTCATCCATGAGGGACTGGGACTCGGAACGAGCATCGTCAACGAGACGATCAGCGGTCTCCTGGGCCAGGGCCAGAACGCGGGTTGCCTGCTCAAGGTCATTGCCACTCTTAGGAGCGGCAGCAGCTGCAGGGGCAGCAGCAGCGGCTGGCTTAGCAGCCTGTGCGGCCTTCAGATCAGCAGCGGCCTTAGCCTTAACATCTGCGGTCTCCTGCTGCGCAGCAGCAAGCTTACGATTCAGTTCAGCAACCTGCTTCTCCAGCTCGGCGGTACGAGCATTATCAGCTGCAGGAGCAGCAGCTGCTGGTGCAGCGCTGCCCTTAGCGGACTGGAGTTCAGCAACCTGGGCTTCCAGGTCTTCCTTTTCTTCAATAAGCTGAGCCAGTGCATCCTCAACCAAGTCAAGGAACTGGTCGACCTCATCCTCGCTGTAACCACGCTTGCCGATCGGCGGCTTATTGAAAGCAATATTGTGCACGTCAGCTGGTGTCAACGGCATGAACGGTTCCCTTCGCTTCGAGGCGAGGCACCGGCCCCGCCGTTACTGCAAAATCTTTTACTCAATTTATAAAGTCAGCTAAGTGTCTAACTTTCTTCACAATCTTATAACATTTTCGCCAAAATTACACTTTATGTTTCAAGATTGTGCAAAAAATTAAGCGTAGGCTGCAGTGATAACTAGTGCCCTGACAATATTGATAGCAAAGAAAATGACAAGAATGGAAACATCTAGTTGCACATTTCCTAGGCGCAGTGGTGGAACCACGCGGCGAACCGCCTTCACTACTGGGTCAGTCACAGTGAAAAGAACCTCAGCAATGACAATGAACCAGTGTGGTGGGCGGAACTGGCGGGAATAAGACTGAATCATTTCAATAATGATTCGGGCAATGAGGACAAAGACGAAAATCTCGAGGATATCGAGAATAAGGACAGTTACCACTACAGCCTCTTCAGTAATTTACTGCACTGCACGCAGGAGTTCACGGTCAGTGACATTGAATTTTGGATTGACAATAGCCAGGATACCGTCTCCGAGGTTCCTCAGGCACATCTCACCATAAACACCAAGGCTAAGGCCGGCTGCAAAGTCGAGAACACGGGTGGCTGCTTCATCATCCAGGTAGTTGGTATCAATAACAGCAATATTGCCGCGCTTGAGCTCGCTGTGCACCTTGCTGACCTCACCCATGCCACGTGGGGCAAAGCGAACAACCTCAGGTTCCTGAACCTGGGCAATCTGCTCGGTCTGATATGGGTCTTCAACATCACGCATGTGGGCGTGCTCTGCGCCAAGACCGAAGAAGTCCTTGAACTTGGTGCCGAAGCCAGCGACCTTATTATCCTGAGTCATAATTACCTACCTTTATTATCTTGTTCTAGCCACACGAGACCGGCCTGTCGTCCCGTGGTTGTATCCCTACGATATGAGAAAAACTCTGGGGATTCGTAGGTGCATCGCCAATCGACGTCGATAAGCGAGGAACCCGAATGCTCCACGAATTGGGCAAGAAGACCGGCCCGAAGGTCAAGTCCCGTAGTGCCCTGTTCTGTCTGGCATTGACTGCCGGGCAGATGTTCCTCCACATCCATGGCCATAAAAGCCGGCACTTCATAGTGCTTGCCACAAATTGCCGGGCCCATAAGGCAATGGATGGATTCGGCGCCAAGATCACGCATAATGTCAATGGTCTTGGTCAAAATCCCGTTGCGCGCCCCCATGCGACCTGCATGAACTGCCGCAACACACTGTTCGGAGGACAGCAGGATCGGCACACAGTCAGCAACCATCACTGCCAGGGCCACACCAGGGGTGGTGGTGACCAGCGCATCAGTTGCCTCAATGGTGGTGCCAATGGCTTCCTCCCCCACTACCGTCACATTGGGTGAATGGATCTGCTCCATCCACACAATGCCGGGCAGGGAAAAGACGGATGCAAGGCGTTCACGATTAGAAGCCACGGCCTCTGGCGTATCGCCCACATGGTCCCCCAGGTTAAAGGAATCATATGGGCTGGCGGAGACGCCACCGCGACGAGTCGTGAATACCTTGCGTGCCTTCATTTTAGCCCCAAGGAATGTCCAGGTTACGACGCTTAGGGGCGTACATGCCACCATCATCGGAGCGACGGCCATAGCCGCTATCGCGAGCATCTCGGCTGTCACGGCTATAACCACGATCCTGGCCAAGGTCACGGCCGTCGCGATCATAACCACGATCCTGTGGCTCACGGTCATAGCCACCGTCACGCTCATAGGCTGCGTGGCGTGGGGTCTCAGGCTCATTGCCGAAGAGGCTAGTTGCACCGGCCTGTGGGGCGGAGGCCTCATTGAAAAGGCTGGTTGCCTGGTCGCGGGTGGAGGCAGTTGCGTTAGCGGCAGCTTCGTCGATACGCTTCTGGTCCTTGTCGAAACCAGTAGCAACAATGGTGACGCGCAGCTGGTCACCCAGGTTCTCATCATTGGAGAGACCGTAGATGATATTGGCATCTGGGTCGGCCAGGTCAGCAACAATGCTGACAGCCTCATCGAATTCATTCACACCAAGCTGGTTGGAAGCACCAGCAATATTGATGAGAACGCCGGTGGCGCCACTGATGCTCAGGTCAATCAGTGGAGACTGGAGCGCCTGCTCGGTGGCCTTGAGGGCACGACCCTCACCCTTGGCTACACCAATGCCCATGAGCGCGGTGCCGGAATTAGCCATAACGGAGCGAACATCCGCAAAGTCGGTATTAATAATGCCTGGCTTGGTGATCAGGTCGGAGATACCACGAACACCATTAACAAGGACCTTATCGGCCTCAAGGAAAGCCTCGGTGGCCTTGAGGGTGCCGCCCTCTGCCAAGCTCAGGAGGTTCTGGTTCTTAACCACGATCACAGCATCGCAGACCTTGCGCAGCTCGTCGGTACCGGCAATAGCCTGGTCCATACGGCGCTTGCCCTCGAAGCGGAATGGGTGGGTAACAACACCAATGGTCAGGGCGCCAGTCTTGCGGGCAATATCAGCCACAACTGGGGCTGCACCAGTACCGGTACCGCCGCCTTCACCTGCGGTGATGAAGACCATATCGGCGCCCTTGATGATCTCCTCGAGCTCCTCGATGACTTCTTCAGCAGCTGCGCGGCCAATCTCAGGGTTGGCGCCTGCACCCAAACCACGGGTGGTCTTGCGGCCAAGATCCAGGGTCACGTGCGCCTGGTTGTACATGAGTACCTGGGAATCAGTATTGAGGGCGATGAACTCAACATCGTTGACCTCTTCACTAATCATGCGGTCAACAGCATTGCAGCCGCCGCCACCAACACCGATTACCTTGATGACTGGAATGGAAGGGGTTAGTTCCGCCTGCGCGAAGCTATCGAGCTCCATATTTCTCCGCCTTTCCGACAAAAAATAAAACCTGTTTCTGTAACGCACTTAATAATGGGCGATGAAGAGTTTTATTTCATTGATTGAATCGGCGTGTTGCCACCCTCAACCTATACTTTAAGGTTCATGACCTGGGCTTTTAGGCTTAAGGGGTGGTGACTAGTGCAGGGTTTGAAATATTCCAACTTTGCTCAGCGCGTGTTGCTAGCATCCGCATTGCAATAGCCTTCTGATCGGCTTTTTCACTACTACCCCAGTAGTAATTATGGCCATCAGCTGTAAAGATGCGAATAATAGTTGGGCTGGCATAGTCAATACTGGATACACTGGCGCGCACAACAGGGTCCATTGCATTCAAACACACCAAAATATCGCGGTAGGCGGCCTCATCATCCTCAGTCAGACCAGTGACCTGTGGGACCCCTGCTGGTGGCACATCAATGGTGAAAGGAACACCCTGGTCATCAATAATGTGCTGGCCATCCTCGCGCTGTGCCCACATGGTGGCAATGCGCTCAGTAATATTAATGGTCACCGTATCTGGGAAGGAGCGGTCCACTACTGCGGTGCGCACCCATGGCAGGGAGGCCACACCCTGGGCTGCCTTATTGGCATTAAGGGTGAGGAGATTATCACCAATAGCGACCCCACTGGCCTCTTCCACTTCTTCCATGGAATAGTGGGTGCCGCTAATGGCATAGGTTTTAACCGAAAATACTGGGTAGAAGAAGCAGCCAATAATGCCACCAATAGCCAGCACTGCCAGCAGGATTGCTGCCACTAAATAGCGTTTCATGAGCTCAACTCTCGTAGAATCTCTTCACTCAGCATGGTGACACTACCGGCACCCATGGTGATAATCAGATCATCTGGGCGGGCAATATCGCGCATGCGTGCCGGCACCTGGCTAAAGTTTGGTTCAAAGACGGCGCCTGGAATCTTATCGCTAATAATGCGACCATCCACACCTTCAACCGGCTTCTCACGGGCCCCGTAAATATCAAGGACCACAACTTGATCTGCCAGGGCTAGTGCGGTGGCAAACTCTGCTGCAAACTCCATGGTGCGGGAATAGAGGTGTGGCTGGAAGACCACAACAACACGGCCCTGGGTTTTGGTGCGTGCGGCACGAACCACCGCATCCACCTCGGTTGGGTGGTGGGCATAGTCATCATAAACCTCGACCCCAGCATATGGGCCGGTGAGAATCTCACCCTTGAGTTCAAAGCGGCGGCGCACACCAGTAAAACCGGCAACCCCGCGCAGCAGCTTCTTCACCAGGGTGGAGTCTGCACGATCTGCCAAGAGGCGAATGGCGCCGGCCACTGCACCGCAGGCGTTCAGAATCATATGGCGGCCAACAGCACGGAATTCAATGGTGGCCTGTACTTCCCTATCGGCCAGCTGGATCACCACTGTGCCCTCCTGGCCCTCGACCGAGTAGAGCTCTACGAGGAGTGGAATATCTGTGCCATAGGTGGAGTCACCATAGCCATAGACACTAAAGCGGGAGGCCTCTGGCAGGCTGGCTGCATATTCCTGGGCATAAAGACCCAAGGCGCGGGCATGCTCATCCTCCAGGCAGACAATGAGGCTGCCGCCGGGAAGAATATTTTTCACAAAATCACGGAAGACTGTGTGGTATGACTCGGCATCACCAAAGTAGTCCAGGTGGTCGGGCTCAATATTGGTGACGACCGCTACCTTTGGGCGGTACTTGAGCAAACTGGCATCGGACTCATCGGCCTCCGCCACAAAATAAGCTTCGGTGCCCTGGTGGGCATTGGTGCCGGACTTATTCAGCTGACCACCAATAGCAAAACTTGGGTCCACCCCTGCCTCTTGGAGGGCGGTTACTGCCATGGATGTGGTTGAGGTTTTACCGTGGGTGCCGGCAATGAGGAATTCTTCACTATCGCGCATGAGCAGCGCCAAAAGATCACTGCGGCAGATAATTGGGATGCCGGCTTCCTTGGCTGCCACCAATTCTGGGTTATCATCCGGAATGGCCGCATAGGAAATAACAACCACGGTGGCCCCGGCAATCTGGCTGGCCTCGTGGCCAACAAAGACTTCGGCGCCCATGGACTTGAGGGCAAAGAGCACACGGCTGTCATTGGCATCTGAGCCACTCACGGCATAGCCACGGCTAAGCACAATGCGGGCAAGACCACTCATGCCGGCACCACCAATGCCAATAAAGTGCACGTGGCTCAGGTCCACTGTGTCTAGGTTGACCTCGTCAAGCTGATGGGTTGCCATGGCCCTTATCCTTTCACTTTTTCAATGATCATTGCTGCAATGGTTGATGCGGCATTGGCCCCTGCTGCCCCGGCCAGGGCTGAACGCATGGACTCTGCATCTGCCAGCACACTGCTAATTTCTGCGCCCAACTGGCCTTCCTTCAACCAGGCATCCTCATGCATGCGGGCACCACCCGCATCAACAATGGGCTGCGCGTTCAGGGCCTGCTCACCATTACCAATGGGCAGTGGAATATAAATGGCTGGGACCTGGGCTTGGGTTACTTCCGCCACGGTCATTGCGCCCGCACGGCATACGACCGCATCGGCTGCGGTGAGTGCTGCCGCCATGAATTCAATATATGGCACTGGCACATATCCTGGGGCGGCTGCCGGCTCCGAATTCTTCTTTCCATATGCGTGAAGAATCTGGTAGTCACGGGGCTGCGCTGCCAGGGCCTCAATGGCCTTATTGATGGACTGTGCTCCCTGGGATCCACCGGTGACAAGAACCACTGGTTGCTCCGGGTTTAGTCCCCACAGGGCGCAGGCCTCTTCGCGGCTAATCTTGGTGGTGGCAAAAGTATTGCGGATGGGCACACCTACTACGGGGCCTGGGATACCGGAATTCGGTACTGAATTCAGGCCCACTCCACCCAGCTTGATGCCTAGTTTATTGGCCATGCCGGCACGGGCATTAGCTTCATGCACGAAGAAGGGCTTGCGCAGGGTCGCTGCGGCTACATATGCGGGTGCGGATACATATCCACCAAAACCAATAACCGCATCCACATCTTTCAGGTGGGCGCGTGCCTGGCGCACGGCCTTAATGACTCGGAATGGTAGCTTGATCAGATCTGCACTTGGCTTGCGTGGGAATGGCACGGGGTCAATCATGCGCAATTCATATCCACGGGCTGGCACCAGGTCCTTTTCCAATCCACGTGGGGTGCCAAGGGCAATAACTTGGCTGACTTCGGATTCTGCCATTAAGGCATCGGCCACTGCTAGGGCTGGCTCAATATGGCCGGCGGTTCCACCGCCCGCGACTGCAACCTTCATTATCGTCGATCCCTTCTATCATCAAAGCTTCCGAATCGTGGCCCGGTCCCGTGATCATCACGCCCCGGCGTATTGCGGTTATAGCGCCGTGCGAAGTTCAGCGGCTCCGCATCGTAGCCGGAGGAACCAGTATCACGAGCACGAGAACTGTCACCGCGACCACTCTCCCTACGAGTATATGTCCCGGCACCACTATTACGGCTGCCACGAGTACCACTTCCAGTGCTACTGCCACTACGTCCCGAACCACCACTGCGACCAGCACTGCCACTGCGGCCAGCAGCACTGCTACGACTAGCAGCACTTCGACCCGTGCTACCCCCACGCTTGGTCACTGGGACGCCAAAGCGGTCACGGGTTTCAGGCTTCTTCTTGGCGTGGCGTTCATCAATATCGGAGACATCGGGCTCCGGGATGCGCAGGACACGGTCGAATACGGAGCGGCCATAGTTCTGCATGGCGGAGATGGCTTCCGGCTCATAGCGGCAGCAGCTAAGCAGCACACCCATGGCGGCCAGGTTAATCACCGCGGCCGTACCACCCGCCGAAATCAGCGGCAGCTGAATACCGGTCACAGGGGCAAGGCCAATCACATAGGAAATATTGATGAAGGCCTGGATAACAACCACACTGGTCAAGGTGGAGGCCAGCAGGCGCATATAGCGGTTCAAAGAGCGGGTGGCGCAACGAATACCGAAAATAGCAAGCAGGGTGAAGAGAATAATCACCAAAGCGGAGCCCCACAGGCCCATTTCCTCACCAATGATGGCGAAGATAAAGTCATTCTTTGCTTCCGGCAGGTAGAACCACTTGGCGCGGGACTGGCCCAGGCCAACACCACCATAAGAACCATCAGCCAGGGAAAGGAAGCCCTGGTAGGACTGGAAGGCGGCACCACGGGTATCTTCAAAGTGGCCACGCAGCGCATCATAGAACACGGTCAAACGGGCACTACGGTAGCCAGGACCAATGGCCACAACGAAGAAGCCAATGAGGCCAACAGCAACCACGCCGCCGAGAAGGCGCAGGCTAAAGCCGGCAAAGAACAGAATGGCGAGCACCACCATGCCATAGGAGGCGGTCATACCCAAGTCACCCTGCAAGAAAATCAGGGCCACAATACCACCGCAGATGGCAATAAAGATGGTGTATGGGTGGCGCCAAATAGTGGTGGCACCCTGACGTGGAATGGACAGGTAGTGCGCACCCCAAATAGCGGTGGCGATCTTCGCATACTCAGAAGGCTGGAAGCGGACAGGGCCCACAACAATCCAGGACTGGGAACCAACCTCAGCACCACCGGTACCAATGCCCGGGATGAGCACGGCAACCAGCAAAATATAGGCGAGGACCATAATCCATGGGGAGTATTTACGCAGCACACGAGGCTTTGTGCGCAGAGCCACCCACATGGCAAAAAGACCCAAGCTCACCATGACGGTCTGCTTGAGGGATTCGGACCATGCATTTTGGCCCTCAAAGACCGACCAGGTCATTGAGGAGGAAAGCACCATGACCAAGCCCAGGGCTGTCAGGATCAGCACGGAGCCGAGCACCATGAGGTAATCGAGCTGTGGTCGACCTTTGGTGTCGGTCCAACTGCCGGCTATCCAGCCGTAGAGCTTAGCCATTGCTTCTCCTAACAGGGGTAGAGTTCGCGGGCAAGAGTAGCGAAAATATCGCCACGCTCACTCATTCCAGTAAACATATCCAATGAGGCGGCCGCCGGTGCCAGCGCCACGGTGCATGGGCCATCTTCCACATAGGGGCGCATGGCCACAAGCAGGTCACGCATGGCTTCTTCCGGATCCTGACTGTCCGTGATGTGGACGGGCAGGTGCGGGAAGTGACGACCTAGGGCTTCTACCAGAATCTCACGATCCTGGCCCAAGAGGAATGCGGCGCGCATATGTGGGCCATGAGTGAGTACTAATTCCTCAACATCGGCCCCCTTGAGCTGGCCACCACCAATCCACAAAATATTGTCCAAGCCACTCAAAGCCGCCAATGCGGCATGAGGATTAGTGGCCTTGGAGTTATCAATAAAGACGGTCATCGGTGCAGCACTATCACCCTGTGCACTACCACTCTGTGCGCTACTGCCCTGCACCGGCACTCGGTGCACAATCTGCCCGCGGTGCTTGGCCACCTCGAAGCGGGAGAGGCCGAGGGCAATGGTCTGTGCTGGTACACCCTGTGAGCGGGCAATGGCTGCGGCGGCAATGGCATCCATGAGGCCGGCGGTGCCGGGCACATTCACATCGCTGACGTTAAAGAGCACCTCACCCAAACCAAAGGCGCGGTCAATGACCTGACCGTCCACCACACCGATCTGACCGGGCTGTGGTTCACCCATGGTAAAGCCCACTGTGTCATGGAAGTTATTGCGGGCCACGGCGGCAGCCACCGCAGGATCATCGGCATTAATGATTGGGGTTTGGGCGTGCAGCAGTTTAGCCTTCGCATCAGCATAGGCTTCAAAGGAGCCGTGCCAGTCCAGGTGGTCATCGGCCAGGTTGAGCAAGCAACCAGCAGCCGGTTCCACACTATTGGACCAGTGAAGCTGGAAGGAGGAGAGTTCCACGCACAGCACGGTGGCATCACTCCACATGGCCTCACCAATGGGGGTGCCAATATTGCCCACAGCAAGGCTCTTATAGCCGGCGGTCTGCATGATGGTATTAAGCATGCCGGTGGTGGTGGTTTTACCATTGGTGCCGGTCACACCAAGCCAGGTGTGGGCGCGGCCAAACAAGCCCTGCTGGTCCAAGCGCCAGGCGAGTTCAATATCATCAATGACTTCCACCTGCTTGGCGGCAGCCACAAGGAAGGGATTATCCGGGCGCCAACCAGGGCTGGTCACCAGAACATCAAAATCGGCGGGGTTTACTTCATCAGGGTGAAGATATTCCGGGCGCTCATCAACTATGACTACATCATCGCCCAATGGGGCGAGCATCTGAGCCACACCCTGGCCGGAGACACCAGCACCGGCAACTAGTACACGCACGATTCCGTCCTTCCTCTTATGCGCTTAAGAAATTACATTCTGAAGTTTCATTGTGTGTCAGGTTTTTCGCCCCAGTTTTAGTGACCCGAGGCCAACCACTCGGCGTAGAAGATGGCCACGCCACCCACGCAAGCAATGGCGCTAATGAGCCAGAAGCGAATCACAACAGTGGTCTCAGGCCATCCGCCCTTTTCAAAATGGTGGTGGAATGGGGCCATGCGGAAGAAGCGCTTGCCGCGGGTCTTAAAGACCACAATCTGGATTGCCACGGAGGCCACTTCAATAACAAAGAGGGCGCCGATAACAATCATCAAAAGTTCGGTGCGGGAGCAGATGGAGATACCGGCAACCAAACCACCCAGGGCCAGGGAGCCCGTATCACCCATAAAGATTTTGGCAGGGGCAGCATTCCACCAGAGGAAGCCCACGCAGGCACCCAAACCGGCAGCGGTGAGCACAGCCAGGTCCAGTGGGTCGCGAACACTATAGCAACCAGGGGCGGGGCTCAAAGAGCAGGAGTTGCGGAACTGCCAGAAGGTAATAACGGTATAGGCGCCCATCACCATGGCGGTGGCACCAGCGGCAAGACCATCGAGGCCGTCGGTAAGATTCACCGCATTGGACCAGGCGCTAATAACAATATAGATAAAGATGAGGAAGAGGATGGTGCCAATAATGGCGCCACCAATAGCAATATCAAAAGTATTCAAATCATCAACAAAGCTGAGCTTGGTTGATGCAGGGGTTAGGCCGTACTGGTTTTCAAATTGCAAAACCAGAATGCCGAAGATGATTGCCACGGCCAACTGACCGAGCAGTTTGGCTTTTTTATTCAAGCCAAGGTTGCGCTTCATGGCGAGCTTAATATAGTCATCGGCAAAGCCGAGCAGGCCCAGACCCACGGTGAGGAATAGCACCAGCAGGCCGGAGGCGGTAAAGCCACCATTGCCGGTGATGAGGGAGATGAGTTTGGTCACCACATAGGCCACCACAATGGCCAGCAGCATGGCGATACCACCCATAGTTGGGGTGCCACGCTTACGCATGTGGCTGGCCGGACCATCTTCACGAATCTCCTGGCCGAGTCCCTCCGCGCTAAAGCGGCGGATAAGCACAGGGGTAAAGAAGATAGATATCAGGAAGGCGATAGTACCGCTGATAATTACCTGCGTCATATTGTCCTTTATCCTTCTTCTTTCACATTAATTTCTTCAACCAGGGTTTCCGCCACTGTCCACAGGGCGGCTGACCTACTGGCCTTCACAAATACCACTGCTGGTAGCCTGTCGCGAACAAGTGTGAGGGCTTGTTCCGCGTCATCCACAACGGTGGCGTCCTTATAGGAGGTTACACCAACTGCAATGGCATCTTGGGGTGACAAGTCCGCATAGGCGGCCTCAGCTTCATCGCCCAATTCGCCCATTATGCCCACGACCGGGACTAATGGCAGATTATTTTCTTTGGCAATGTGGGCCGCGGCCGCCAGGCCGGCCTTCATGCTTGATGGGTTGGCATTGAAGGCGTCATCAATAATGATGGAGCCACCCACTTCACGCACATCCATGCGGTGTGGGGATCGTGGGCGGTACGTCTCCAGGGCCGCAATGGCGGCTTCCGGTGCCGCCCCATTTTCAATGGCCGCTGCCAGTGCTGCTACCGCATTGCTCACATTGTGCAGACCATAGACTTTGAGGCTTACTGGGTATTCCTTCTCCCCTACTACCAGGTCAAAGACGGGGCGTGCCAGCCTATCCAATCGGATATTGCGCGCGGCATAGTCCAGTGGCTTTTCTAGCTTATCGACGCCCCCTTCAATCCCGTAGTACACAATCCTGGCATTGCTAGTCATTGCGGCCACGCGGGGGTCATTGCCATTGAGGATGGCGACACCCTCGGCCGGCAGGGCTGCCGGTAGTTCAGACTTGGCTTTGGCAATATTCTCCTGGGAGCCAAATTCGCCCACATGGGCGGTGCCCACATTGAGCACCACACCTGTGCGTGGGTGGACAATATTGCAGAGGTCCGCAATATTGCCAATGGCCCTGGCGGAGAGTTCCGCAATCAGGTAATCGGTGTGCTCATCCACCTGGGTGGCGGTATAGGGCAGGCCGATTTCATTATTGAAGGATCCAATGGGGCTGACTGTTGGGCCCATGGATTCAAAAATGGCGGCCAGCATATCCTTGGTGCTGGTTTTGCCGGCGGAGCCAGTCACACCAATAACATTCACATTGCGCACATTGGCTGCGGCAATAAGTCCCAGTGCGTGCACCACGGCGCGCATCTGCCCTGTTGGATCATGTTCAAAGGCCACCGCATTGGTTTCGGTGAGTTCCACTGGGGGCACAATGATTTGTGGGATGGGGGTGCTGCCGTTGATTTCGCGGGCACAGATGACTAGTTCGGCCCCGTCAGCAACGGCTTGTTCAGCAAAGTCGTGGCCATCCACCCGCGCACCCTTGAGGGCAAGGAAGATGGTTGCTGGCTTGCGGGAGTCGAACTCGATGGGTCCTTGGAGGACCTTCTGTGGGTCAGCGTGGAGGATGGTGCCGCCGGTAATAGCGGCAATCTCTCCAATGCTTAGCTTTATCATGACAGACTTTCTAGCAGCGCTGCGCGCAGCTCTTCACGATCATCAAAGTGAATCTTTTCATCACCGATCTGCTGGCCAGTTTCATGGCCCTTGCCGGCAATCACAATGGCATCACCTGGGCGCGCCCAGGCCACCATGCGGCGGATGGCTTCTGCCCTGTCCCCGCATTCGGAGACTTCAATAATGCGGTTGCTCTTGAGGCTTTCTTGGCGCAGGGCCTGGTTGGCACCAGCCATAACTTGGGCGCGAATGGCGGCTGGGTCTTCACTGCGTGGATTATCATCGGTCACAATCACACAGTCCGCCCCATAGACGGCGGCCGCCCCCATGATGGGGCGCTTGAAATGGTCACGGTCACCACCGGCACCCAGCACAATGCCAAGGCGCCCCTTGGTTTCCCCGCGCAGGGTTTCTAGGACAGCCTTGACTGCTGCTGGCTTGTGGGCATAATCCACCACTGCCAGGAAGTCCTGGCCGGCGTCGATACGCTCCAATCGGCCTGGGGCCTTAACATGGGCCAAGGCATTAACCGCATTGGATAGTGGCATGCCGTCTACTGCGGCGCATGCCAGGGCCAGGGCTGCATTCTGCACATTGAATCGGCCTGGAAGCTCCAGGCTTACGTGCCAGTCCACCTCACCACGACGGAAGGTAAAGACCTGGGAACCATCACGGTTATTCTTGACCCCTGTCACCGCAAATTCAGCTGCCGCACCGTTGCCTTCGGCAACGTCATCCACCGGAGAAAAGCCTGCGGAAAAACCTACTGTGTGGCCTTGGGTGCGGGTGGCAAGCTTCCTGCCCCACTCATCATCAATGGTGATGACGCAGGTTTCAGGGTCTGCGTCAAAGAAGGAGGCCTTGGTTTCGAAATAGTCTTCCATCGTTGGGTGGAAGTCCAGGTGGTCCTGGGAGAGGTTGGTAAAGGCACGCACCGCGAATTGGGTGCCGGCCACGCGGCCAAGGGCAATGGCGTGGGAGGATACTTCCATCACCACATGGCTCACACCCTGCTCCACCATGGTGGCAAAGAGTTCCTGAAGCATGGGGGCTTCAGGGGTGGTGAGTGCGGTTTCCACAGGCTGGCCATTGATGCGGGTACCGGTGGTGCCAATGAGGCCAGTGCTGTAGCCAAAGCTGCGGCAAATGGCTTCGAGCAGGTAGGTGGTTGTGGTTTTACCGGAGGTGCCTGTAATGCCAATAATATTGAGGCGCTTGGATGGCTCACCGAAAATCAGGGAGCTTACTGGGCCCAGAATGGCACGAATATCGGAGGCCACCAGGATTGGGCGGCTCTCAGTGTCGGAGAGGAATTCCAAGCCGGCTTCATCGGTGAGGATGGCCGAGGCCTTGGTGCCTTCAGCAAACTTAGCGCCGTGGGTGCGGGTACCTGGCAGGGCCGCAAAGATACCGCCCTCACGGGCATGTTCAGCATTGAGGGAAATATGGTTGGGGCGCAGCTCAGAGGCAGGGGCCTGTCGCAGCTCAAGGTTAAACTGCTCGGCAAGTTCCTGCAGGCTGGGCGAATTAATTGGTGTATTCATTATTGTCGCGCATCCAGAGTCAGTCGGTTTGCAGGGGCAGAAAGTGGGACATTATCGCGGTTGAGCAACCATGCGGCAATATCGTGGAAGAGTGGGGCTGCGCTCTGGCCGCCTTCGCCGTGGACACCGCGCTCTGGGCGGTCAAGCATAATGCCAATAACAAAGCGTGGGTTATCGGCTGGCGCAATACCTGCGAAGGTAATCCAGTATTCGCTATTGGAATAGGCACCGGTATTTGGGTCCACCTGCTGGGCGGTACCGGTCTTACCGGTAATCTGATAGCCCTCAATAGCAGCGGTTGGGCCGGTACCATTCTGGTAGCCCATTGGGTCAGACTGGGTAACTGCACGGAACATATCGCGCACGGTAGCGGCAGTCTGGGCACTAACAACAGTGGTCTTTTCTGGCTCGCCGAGAGGCTCAACGGTGCCATCGGCACGGGTAATCTGCTTGATGATTCGTGGCTGTACACGGACACCATCATTAGCAATGGCCTGGTACATGCTGGTCATCTGAAGCAGGGTCATGGACATACCCTGACCGATTGGCAGGTTAGCAAAGGTACCGCCGGACCACTGGGTAATATCTGGCAGCACACCGCTGGACTCATTAGGCAGCTCAATACCTGTGGAGGTACCAATGCCGAACTTACGGGCCATATCGTAGAAGCGCTGGTCGCCCACACGCTGGGCGAGCATCAGGGTACCCACATTGGAGGACTTACCAAAAATACCGGTGGTGGTATAAGGAATATCGCCGTGGACCCATGCGTCACGCACGGTCACGCCGGCCATAGAAATAGAACCCGGAACGGTCAGGACCTCATCAGGGGTGGTGAGACCATATTCGATGGCTGCTGCTGCGGTAATAATCTTTGCCACAGAGCCTGGCTCGAATGGGGTGGAAATGGTGGTGTTATCAAAGCTACGGCCGGCACGAAGCTGGGCGGCAATATCACCATTTGGGTTAATGGTATCGGCATTGGCCATGGCCAAAACCTGGCCGGACTTGGCATCCAACACCACTGCCTCAGCGGCCTTGGCGCCGGAATTCTTCTTGGCCTGCTCCAGCTGCTGCTGGAGGTAGGTCTGCAGATCCAGGTCAATAGTCAGCTGGATGGTGGAACCATCAATGGCTGGGATCTGATTGCGGGCAGTGCCCGGAATGACCTGACCATTGGTGGAAACATCCTCGGTGCGCTTGCCATCAATGCCGGCGAGGAGTGCATCGGAGGAGAGTTCGAAACCAAACTGGCCTTCACCATCGCTGGAGACCTTGCCAATAATATTTTCTGCCACTGCCCCATTTGGGTACTGGCGGGTATCAAGGCGGTCAGCGGCAACACCAAAGTACTTTTCGGCAATCTGGGCTGCCAAGTCTGGGTCTACTGCCGGGGCGAGAACCTCATAAGAGGTATCTGCCTGAAGCTTGGCCAAAATATCCTCAGAGGAAGGAATGGTATTGGCAGAGCCATTGCCCTTGAGCATTTCTGGAATGCCGGTGGCCATATCCGCAAGGGTCTGGTCCACATCGGCATAGAAGTCCGGATACATTTCGTATCGCTGGGCTAGCTCACGGCGAAGAATAATTGGGGAGACCGTCAATGCACGGGCCTGCATGGTGTAGGCCAACTGGTGTCCATTGCGATCTTCAATAGCGCCTCGTCGGGCGGGTTCGACGTAGACGCGGGTACGCTGCTGTTCAGCCAAGGCGGACAGCTGAGGACCCCACATCACCTGAACCATAACAAGGCGTGCGATCAAAACGACTGCCGCGACCGTAGCACAGATCGCGGCAGCAAGATAACGTGGCTTAGCGCCAGCGAATAGCTTGGCCATCCATTAATTCCTTATCGGCGACTATATGGAAGACCCGCACTTGGAGCAGTAACAGCTGTCGTCACATTCGCAGCCACAGAGGATGCAGCATTCTTACCTGCATCATCAGCGACAGCATTCGTATCGGCAACCGGACGGGTCTCGGTTGGATTTGCTGCACGGACTTCCGCAACAGAACCATCCTGCTGAGTCTGAATAATACCAGGAATATTAGGTACAACCATGCCCGACTGGCTGGCGTGTTGAGCTAGAGCAGCTGCAGCCTGCTTCTCTTCCAGGTCACGGTGAAGGGTCTCAATCTGGTTGGTGAGAGTCGCGTCTGTGGCCTTGAGGTCCTGGAGGTGGAAGGTCTGCTCGGTGGTGTATACCGAGAGGCCCATAGCGCCGGCAATGGAACCCGCAATAACGAGGGTGACCATGACCAGCATGCGGATGACGGCAGGATTCGCCTTTGGCTGAACAACGCGGCGACCGCGGTGGGTCAGCTGCTGCTTGGAGCCAAGGCGGCTATAGCGGTTGGTGCG
>JAUMTX010000013.1:0-17634 GCA_030530985.1 Corynebacterium sp. | reverse complement strand
GTGGAACTACTATTAGTTGCACTACCGGAACGAGTACGGGTACGTGTACTTGCAGCACCATTATAGGAACGGGCGGTACGGGTGCTAGTGGCGCGGTCACGCTCAAGAATCTGCTGTGCCATTAGGACTCTTCCTTTACTCGTTCTACCGCACGGACCCTCACAGAGGCCGCGCGTGGATTTTCTTCAATTTCCTGCTTACTTGCTTTTTCGGCACCACGGGTGACCAAAGCAAAGTGCGGAGCCAATTCCTCAATGGGCATCGGCAAACCGGGAGGCGTTTTATCCTTAGTCAGTTCTGCAAAGTAGGACTTAACAATCTTGTCTTCCAGAGACTGGTAGCTCATGAAGATGGCGCGACCATGGAGGGCAAGACGGCTAGTGATTTCGGGCAAAACATTCTCAATGGCTTCAAGCTCTTTATTGACTTCCACGCGCAGGGCCTGGAAGGTGCGCTTTGCTGGGTGCCCACCCGTGCGTCGAGCCGGTGCCGGAATGACACGGTAGAGCAATTCCACAAGACGTGCGGAGGTGCTAAATGGCTCAGTCTGACGCTCGGTGACCACAGCATCAGCAATACGGCTAGCGAAACGCTCTTCACCATAGACCTTGAGGATACGAGTAAGCTCCCGCTTGTCATAGGTGTTGAGAATATCGGCGGCAGTAATGCCCTTGCTCTGGTCCATGCGCATGTCCAGTGGGGCGTCCATCTTATAGGCAAAGCCACGCTCAGCCTCATCGAGCTGCATGGAGGAAACACCTAGGTCAAAGAGTGCACCACTAATGCCCTGCTCCAAGGCTGCCGCGCACACTGGGTGTGCTGGGTCGAAGCCTTCAGGGAATTGGTCAAAGCGCTTATTAATAAAGAAGACTCGATCGCCAAAGCGCTCGAGCCTTTTCTTGGCCCCGGCCATGGCGGCAGCATCCCTATCGACAGCAATCAGATAAGACTCTGGAAAGCGCTCAAGGAAATATTCGCTGTGCCCGCCGGCACCGAGGGTTCCATCAAGAATGACAGAATGAGGGCATGTACACGCATCCTGGAGAATATCTCCCATGCGGTTCCTCATAACAGGAACGTGACCGTACATAACCCTCACCCGCTACAACAACAGAAAGCACTACTAGGTAGTGATTGAGATAAAGACTAGGGCTAGGGCACCACAGCGGGGCGTTGCTCTGCTATCGGGGAAGAATATCAGAACTATTCCTCGCTGTGGAGTCCTAGCCAGGTGGCCTATTAGAGTAGGCCACCAAGGACATCACCGGCGGAGAAGGAAGCTTCCGTCTCTGCCTGGTAGTTATCCCAGGACTGAGCATCCCAGATTTCAAGGAAGTCGACTGAGCCGATAACTACGCATTCCTTCAAGAGGTTGGCATAGTCGCGGTGTTCAGCTGACAAGGTAATTCGACCTTGACCATCTGGTACCTGCTCATCCGCACTTGCTGCCAAGTTACGGATAAATGCACGTGCCTCCGGGTCGGACCTGCTAATAGACGCGGCCTTGCGGGCGCGAGCTACGAACTCCTCTCGCGGATAAACCGCAAGAGAATGATCCTGCCCTTTGGTTACCATAAGGCCGTCTCCCAACTGCTCACGAAACTTCGCTGGCAGTGTGAGACGACCCTTGGCATCGAGCTTAGGACGATAGGTACCAAGAAACATGGCTCCCACCTTCCTACTCGGCGGTGCTTAACCGGGGAATCGTCAAGCAACGCTCACAACTCGCATTTAGTTCTGGTGCTCCGGTTTCCCGTTGCTGATACCCACAATACCCCACTTTCCCCCACTTTTGTTAACCCATGCCCCACCAATAGGAAATCCACCCCACCAAGTCCCACAATACGAAAACACTTTATTCACACAGGTAACAGGCGTAACTCTAGGTCACTTGTGCATAAAAAATACCCCGCCACGCGGCGGGGTATGTGATGAAATTAACATTCTTGGAGGCTACCTCCAAGAAACTATCAGCTAGTTTTTATTGAAACCTACGATAGAAGCGGTCCTCAATGCCACTATTGCCATTGCCACGGCCATTACGTGGGCCGCGTGGGGCTGCACTTGGTACAGTGTCGCGCTTTGTACGCAGCATCCAAATGCAAGAACCAAACATGGCAATAAAGCCAACAACGCTCAAGCCAAGGAATGCCCAGGACATCTGGCTCAGAACGACACCAAGTACGAGTACTACGAGTCCCACAACAATCAGGGAAACGGCACGAACATTGAGTCGTGGGCTCTTTCCTGCCATGGATGCCCCGAAATGTGGATCGTCGGCCATCAAAGAACGCTCAATCTCTCGTAGAGCGTTCAGTTCATGCTCAGATAGCGCCACGATTCCTCCTTTTAACTGCGAATAGAGTGTATGTGTCTAGCTGCACTTTTAGCAATGCAGAAAACACCTTTTATTAGTTTAACGCTTTAGTCCCTATTTTAGTTCCCCGTTGTAATTTTTGGTAGCACCGGGGGTAAAACGGGGGTTGTGGGGAAAAGTGGGGACCGTGGGGCAAAGTGGGGGATGCTCCCCACAGTGGTGGAAAGTGGGGCAGATTCCCCACAGCACAGCAAAGTGGGGCAGATTCCCTACCCGTCGGTTGAATAACACAAAAAGGAGCCTCCTCATGCGGACTGGTGAGGGAAAACATCCACACAAAGAGGCTCCGGTCTAAGGGGAGGCCATTAGGCAGCCAGGCTGGTGCCTTCGTACTGGACCTCGGTAATGAAGCCATCCACGGCTTCAATCAAAGTCCGAACCTTAGCCTCATCAATATCAGCGCTGAGGCCAGCAACCACGCGCTGGCGAATGCGGCTGAATGCCTGGAACTGCATAGCCTGCTGCTTACCAAGCTCATCAACGAGGGCCAGCTGCTCCCACGCGCTAGATGGCTTGCGCTTACGCTTAGCCACTGGGCTTCCGGCAACACGAGCACCAGCACAGCGCAATGCGGAGCGATATGCGTACTCAATAGCGAGACTCAGGTCTCCTTCGACGAGGTACTCACGCGCCTGCATCAGCAGGTCAATTGAGCGGACCAGCAGTGCGCTCTTGTCATTGTAAATACGTGCCATGACGTGTTCCTTTCTAGCTCTATTGGTGGGCGATTCGAACTTTATATACTCAGTTTATCGGGGGATGGTGACATTAATCCGGGCCAACCCCTGGTAATCTAAAAAGCATGGATATTGCGCCTGTGACCACGGATTTTTTCGCCGAGTACACCTCTGAGTATGTTCAGGTATACGCCGAAGCGATGAAAGATGCGTTCAATTATTCGGCTAATAACTACGCGGTTAGCGTGATGTGGCGCAATGACACTTTGCTCGATGGCTTCATGGGCTATGAATGCCTGGACTCTTTGAACCCTGGCGATGAGCCTGAACTGGCTGGCTTTGTCTACGGCATTAATGCCACTGTGGACCACAGCTGGAACTTCATGATTCGTAATGTCTTTGCCCGGCGCGGCATTTTGGAACAGTGGATTGACGTGCTGGAGAACTCTTTCCAGATTGCGGAGCTCCATGTGCTGCCCCAGTATCAGGGTCGCGGGATTGGTAAGCGCTTGATGATTGAGATTCTGCACCAGGTGGATAGGCCGTATGCGATTCTTTCCACCCCGGAGAGTACGGATGAGAGTACGAGTGCTTTCCGTCTGTACCGCAAGCTTGGTTTCAAGGACTTTGCTCGTGACTTCACGTTCCCGCTCGACTCACGCACCTTTGCCCTGCTCTATGTCGATATTGAGCAGTTTAAGAAGGACTTCCCGCTCTAGTCTTCTCCCTTGCTCGAGACTAAAGATCCGGCTAAACATCTGCCTATACCCCCGGATCTTAGACCGTGTCCACTACCCCACCCTTAAACTGCGAAGAGCGTGCCCCCACCTTTCGGGGACACGCTCTTTTTGTAATTAGCTAGCGCACTAACACAGTTGGTTGGTCGAGTACCGCTTAGTGCAGGACGTCTTGACCAAGCTCTGGGCTCCAGGCTGGGGCCATGCCCAGGTTGTGTAGGACTTCCTGGGTGGAACGTGGGTTATTGAGGGTCATGAAGTGAATGTCTGGAACACCTTCAGCGATAAGGCGCTCTGTCATCTTGGTGGTTTCCTCAATACCTACCTTGCGGACATCTTCTGGGGTCTCAGCGCGGGTCAGGCGCTCTTCGAGATCGCGTGGCAGCTTGGAGCCGGAAAGCTCAGTGGTGCGCTGAGCGGAGCGCAAAGATGTAATTGGCATGAGGCCTGGAATGATTGGCTTCTCACCCTGAATTGGGTCAGCCGCAATGAGGCGGTCACGAAGACGCAGATAGTCCTCAACATCGAAGAACATCTGGGTGATGGAGAACTGTGCACCCGCACGCAGCTTCTTCAGTGTGTAGTGGGTATCTTCTTCCAGGGACTTTGCGCGGTAGTGCCCCTCAGGGAAAGAAGCAATACCAATCTCAAAGTGCTCGCACTCTGGGATGGAGCGTACAAGTTCGATGAGCTCGGAGGCATAGTGCAGGCCACCTTCGACTGGAACCCAGTCGCCCAGTGGGTCTCCTGGTGGGTCGCCACGCAGGGCCAGAAGATTACTTAGACCATACTCGGCATATTCCTTGAGAATATCGGTGAGTTCTTCCACGGTGTGGTCCACGAGTGTCAGGTGCACCAAGGTGGTCAGTGGGTGCTGGGAGAGACGCTTAGCCACACGGGCAGTACGCTCACGGGAGGAGCCGCCGGCACCATAGGTGATGGAGACAAAAGCGGCACCAAGATCGTGGAAAGTTTCAGCAGCATCCCATAGGCGTGCCTCGGCAGCATCATCACGCGGTGGCATGAACTCTACGGAAAAAGGAACACGGCCGGGTGATGGTAACTCAAGGGCTTTACTAATAGGAAGCTGGTACATGCCAAATAATTCTATTTAGGATTAAGATTAAAAGCGAATCACCCTATAGAAAGTCGCTGTATGAAATCCCTCTCTGCTTGTACCCCGGAACTCATCGAGTCCACTTTGCGCTCCTACCTGGATAAACGCATCGCCGAACTTGAAGTCATCCATCCGGATGTTGCTACCTTGGGCGGCTTTGTTCGCGACTTTACTCTCAACGGTGGCAAGCGCATGCGTCCACTTTTTGCATGGACTGGGTATTGCACAGTAGAGGATTCTGCAGAGACTTCCGGCGCACAGCCGGAGGATTTTGAGGCAGTAATTAAGGCAGTGAGTTCCCTTGAGCTCATCCAGGCTTGTGCCCTCATCCACGATGACATTATTGATGCCTCGGATTCCCGGCGCGGTAAGCCAACTGTGCACCGCCAGGTTGAGTCCTTCTACTCTGCCCACCCAAAGGCTGAGCGTTTGGGTAATGATCAGGGCATTCTTCTGGGTGACCTTGCCTTGGCTTGGGCTGACGATATGTTCTTTGAGGCGGGTTTGAGCACCTCTGCTCTGGCTCGTGCGTGGGCGCCATGGCATGGCATGCGCAGTGAGGTCATTGCTGGCCAGATTCTTGATATTCATAATGAGACCACCGGCCAGAGTTCTGCTGTTGGTGGCGCTGATCTTTTCGGCGATGACTTGGAGCGCGCAGTTCAGGTGATGCGCTATAAGACTGCGGCCTATACGGTGGAGCGCCCACTGCATATTGGCGCAGCTATTGCTGGTGCTAGTAATGAGATTATTGATGCTCTGCGCACATATGGTGTGGCTATTGGCAAGGCCTTCCAGCTGCGTGATGACCTACTTGGTGTATTTGGTGACCCAGCAATTACGGGTAAGCCTGCTGGCGATGACCTGCGTGAGGGTAAGCGTACTGTCCTTTTGGCTTTTGCCGCCCAGGAATTGGGTGAGCGCGCCCACCTCATTGATGACTATCTGGGCAAGGCCGAATATGTGGAGACCTTGCGCGATATTATCTCCAGCACCAATGCCGAGGCGCGCTGTGAGCAGCGTATTGAGGAGCTGCGCGAGGAAGGCCTTGCAGCAGTAAAGGGCCTCCCAACTGAAGAGACCCTTGTATCTTTGGCCTTGAAGGCCACTGCTCGAAAGTTCTAAGTCGAGCCAAGAAAAGCCAGCTTCTAGAGGTAATCTCTAGGGCTGGCTTTTGGGTTAGCAGGCTTTAGAATGCCATTGCCTGTGCGCGGCGCATCACTTCGCGTGCGAGGTGGCCGTGCAGGGCGTCAATTGGTCGACCTGGAAGGGTCTCATCCTCGGTGAAGAGGAACTCGATGATTTCTTCATCGGTGTAGGAACCATCAGCCAGCAAGGCGGTGAGGCCTGGCAGGAAGCGGTTAATTTCACCTTCATCGTTGAAGTAGCGCTGTGGCAAGTAGGCGGTGCTGCCGTCATAGACAGCGACAATCTCATGGTCCTTGAGCATGTGGATCAGGCGGGTCACCACAATGCCCATGTGCTCAGCAGCATCGGGAACGGTAAAAACTGGTTCACCCTCAGGAAGGGCAGAAATTGGTGTTTTGCTCACAACTGAAGTTTAGCAGGTTGCCCGTCTGGTTATACTAGTGGGCATGGATGGGACCTATCTTGATGGCCGATACCGACTCGACCGCCTTATTGCTAAGGGCGGAATGAGTACGGTGTACAAGGCGTACGATATGAAGCTACGCCGTGAAGTGGCCGCAAAAGTCCTGGATGATGCCTATAGTGAGCGCTTCTTGCGTGAAGCGCATGCCATGGCTGCATTGTCGCACCCGAATCTCATCGCCATCTACGATATTGGCGATAACTACCTCATCCTTGAACTATCGGATGGCGGTACTCTTCGTGAGCTCCTGCGTGAGCGCGGCCCTATGCCACCGCAGGCAGCTATTCAAGTAATCAAGTCTGTGCTGCAGGGCCTCAAGGTCATTCACAATGCAGGCATGGTGCACCGTGATATCAAGCCAGAGAATATTCTGATTAACCAGAATCATGAGATTAAGCTCGCTGACTTTGGTTTGGTGCAGCGCGGTGGCGATAGGACGAGTGAGAATGTGCTCGGCACCGTGGACTATATGTCCCCGGAGCAGGTTCAGGGCCGCCGTCTTGGACCCGCCAGTGATATTTACTCGGTGGGCATTGTACTCTTTGAGCTTTTGACCGGTCAGGTTCCATTCCAGGCGAATGAGACTATTGCCAAAGCCCAATTGCGCCTGACCCATTCGGTGCCACCACCAAGCGCCTGGATCGAAGGCATTCCACCAATCGTGGATGAGTTTGTGCTGCGCGCAACCACCCACTACTACCCTGATGCCTCCGCATTCCTGGCCGACCTCGAGCACATTGATCTGCCTCGCTTTGAGGTACCTGCCCCAACCCGGGCTGCTGCTTACCGCGCAACCACAACCATGATGCCTACAGCAGCGCCTGCCGAGAAGGTCCTGAGTAACCGCGCACTCTGGCGCCTCTGGATCTATCTGGTCGCAGTATTCATCGCCATGTTGTGCCTGGGTACTGGCGCATGGTGGCTAGGCTCTGGCCATTATGGTCTCCTGCCAGAATTCTTCATCAATCTCTTTGGCTAAACCCCACACCAACGCCAGCAAGTGGCAGCATATTCTCTGTGGGGTATCGCGAGAAAACTAAAGTGAGCTTCCGATGAATGAGGAACCGAAAGGTGTTTTCTCTTCACCGATGGTGAAGAAAGTACCAGGCTCATAGCCGAGCGCATTGAGGTGCTGATCCACTGTCTGCAGTACAACCGGAGCCTCTGCTCCAAGGTGGGAGCGGCACCCATCCAATTGGGCACCCCAAAGGTCATAGTTCATGGCCAATAGGTCTACAATGCTATCAACTGTTTCCTGCGACATTCGGCTTGCAATGACAAAGACCTGGTCGCCTTTAAGCTCCGTATCGTTACCGAGCATTGCCTGGCGCAGAACATCAAAGGCGTACATCACGGCATCTTCATTGCGCTGCAGTCGTGCCGGAGCTTCTTCAAGGGCTTTCAGACCGTGCTGCATACTAACCGCCGAAGCACCCTTAGCCGCACGCATGGATGCTAGTCGCTGAGCAAAATATCCTTCACCAATACCTTCCTTCAATAAGGCTTCCGCAACCCCGTGTCGAAGATCCTTATAGCTAACTTTGCCCATGCGCATGGAAAACTCCGCGACAGCAATATCGCCAGCTTGACGAATCCAAGCCGCCTTATTAGCCTTGCCGAGCTCGATAGACAATACACCGAGGTTCTTCTCAATAAAATCCCATACCACTTCAGTGGCCCGCTCACTCACACGACGAACACGAGCCTCATCGCTCTTGCTAGCGCTAAAGGTGCACTGCCCATCCTCCTTGTCCCCAGAGACGGACACCGTAAGCGCCTGTGCGGAAGGACTAGCCCCACCAAAGACCAAGGCCAGTGCGCTCAAAACCGCAAGCAAACCACGAATACGACTTGAGTACAGATGCGCGACGCGCATCTGTAGGTGTCGCTTTCGACTGGAAGGAGTCCGTTTCGAGTTCCTACCACCTACACTTCGTGCCACCCCGACCAATAAGAGTCCGCATATCTGGGTCAGGATAAACCGCAGAAGCTGCATCGCTATTCTCATATTCTTCCTCTCAAAAGACGAAAAACTGCTATTAGCCCTTAGGCTAGCCAGCAATCGCCTCATGCGGGGAACACCCCAAATCCCCTACCTACCACCCGATGCACACGCACATTTCACCTAGTCAATACAGGTTTTACACTCCCCCACTCTGCCACCAATGCAGAACTCACCCAAATAGTTACACAAACATCAACACATGCTTTTGCCTACCGCACTATATAGGCGATGAACTGCTGCTGCCACCACAATGGAATAAGTTCTACACCTCAGCCGTTGGCATATATTGTTAGGATTTCAACAACTTTTTAGTATTTGCTTTTTGAGCTTATTTTCCATGGAGGTATGTAATGCGTGTTCTTATTCTTGGTGCGTCCGGCCGTGTAGGCCAGGTAACTGTACGCGAGGCAGTGGCCAAGGGCCATGAGGTTTATGCCATGGTCCGCGATGCTGCAAAGCTCGAGGCCCTGCAGAAGGAGCTTGATGGTACTGGTTCCCTCACTGTGGTTATCGGCGACCTGAAGGATGATCAGGAAAAGCTCACCGATATCTTCCGTGAGGTCAATCCTGGGGCCATCATTTTTGCTGCGGGCTCCCGTGGCAAGGATCTGCTCCAAGTGGACCTCTATGGCGCAATCAAGGCCGCTGATGTGGCCGAGGAACTCGGCATCAAGCGCTTTATTATGCTGAGCTCCGTCATGTCCCTCGACCCTGCAGGCTGGGATACCCCTGCCCTGGCACCAATCCGCAATTACATTGTGGCCAAGCATGTGGCCGACCGCTGGCTCCAGCGCTCCACCTTGGATTGGACTATCGCCCAGCCAGGCCCACTCCACGAAGACGCCGATACTGATCTTCCCCACGGCCTTACTATCGGCGAAGGCAAGGGCGGCGCAGTCCGTATTAGTACCGTAGCTCAGGGACTTGCAGCCTTGCTGGATGCTCCAGGCAGCATCCACCAGGCAGTGGAATTTGTAGCCGGCGACAATAGCGTCGAGGATGCACTGGCAGAATTGTCCTAACGCATAGGTAGTGGCCAATACCCTTGCTACTACCCCATGAGACAGAAAACGCCCCTCCGAACTACTAAGAGTAGACGGAGGGGCGATTTAGTGCGCCGATAAGCTAGGGAAACTAGCTGTATCAGGAACGCAAATTACTGATTGCGCAGCATCTCAGCAACGAGGAAGGCAAGTTCCAGGGACTGCTGGGTGTTCAGGCGTGGGTCGCAAGCGGACTCATAGCGGCCTGGGAGATCCACATCGGTGATGTCCTGTGCGCCACCAAGGCACTCGGTTACATTCTCACCGGTGAGCTCAATGTGGATACCACCTGGGTGGGTACCAAGAGCACGGTGAACCTCGAAGAAGCCCTGAACCTCATCAATGACCTTGTCGAAATGACGGGTCTTGTAGCCATTGGAAGCAGTGTGGGTATTGCCGTGCATTGGGTCAGACTGCCATACAACCTTGTGGCCGGAAGCCTCAACAGCCTCAATGATTGGAGGCAGAACGCTACGAATCTTATCGTGGCCCATACGAGCAACAATGGTCAGACGACCAGGCTCGAAATTAGGGTCAAGCTTATCGGCGTAGGCGACAGCTTCCTCAGGGGTACAGGTTGGACCAATCTTAATGCCGATGGGGTTACCAATCAGAGCACTGAAGTTCACGTGGAAGTCCTCAAGACCACGGGTACGCTCACCAATCCACAGCATGTGTGCGGAGAGGTCGTAGAGAGCGGTCTCGCCGGCCTCATCCTTAGCCAGACGGAGCATGGCGCGCTCATAGTCAACGAGGAGAGCCTCGTGGGAGCAGAAGAGGTCAGTGGTCTGAAGGGTGGAGTCATTAACACCACAGGCAGCCATGAAGTTCAAGCCACTCTCAATCTCAGCAGCCAGGGCCTCGTAGCGGGCACCAGCGGAAGACTCAGCAACGAACTCACGGTTCCACTCGGTCAGACGGTGCAGATCGGCGGTGCCGGAAGCAGTCAGTGCGCGAACCAGGTTCAGGGCTGCAGAAGCATTAGCGTAGGCACGGATCATGCGGGCAGGATCGTGCTTACGTGCCTCTTCATTAGCCTCAACACCATTGACGATATCGCCACGGTAGCTTGGCAGCCCATGCTCATCGGTATCGGAGGAGCGTGGCTTAGCATACTGGCCAGCAATACGGGCAACCTTAACCACAGGGGTGGAGGCACCGTAGGTCAAAACCACGGCCATCTGAAGAAGGGTCTTCACATTGGCGCGGATATGTGGCTCGGTATTGGATTCAAAGGTCTCGGCACAGTCGCCACCCTGCAGGAGGAAGGCACGACCAAGAGCAACCTCAGCAAGCTGCTTCTTGAGCTTCTGAACCTCTGGTGGAACGACGACAGGAGGTACGGATTCAAGAATCTTACGTACGGTCTCTGCCTCTTTACGATCCCACGAAGGCTGCTGCTTCGCATCGCGGGAGATTACATCTTCAAAACGCTCCTGAATACCACCTGGCAATGGTGGGAGGTCAGGAAGCTCTTCAACTGGGATATCTACAGTCCAACTCACGGTTATATTCTTATCACGAAATAGGGATGGATACTAATTTGGAAGCGATACAAGCTTCGAACGCCTATCAAGAGGTGCTACCTCCATGAGACGCTTGAATCGCAGGAAGTTATGGCGGGCATCTTCCAAGGCATCATGTTTGCCCTGACCGATCAGTGGAAGATCAGGGCGGCCCACAAATTCCCAGTACTGGCGCAACTCACGGGTATAGTGCGGCATCTTATCCGGCAGAGCGGACATATCGCCCCACAGCTGGGCCAAAAGCACATGGTCATAGGCGCCAACCCAAGCCCAGAGCTCCGGGCGGCCATGTCCAGCGAGGAAGAAATCTTCCAGGTCCTTACGGATGGTGGACTGGCTCTTCCAGTTATCAGCACCTGGGGGTGGAAGCTGGGTGATCACATTATGCTGCACCCATGCACCGGCCTTGGAAAAATCACACTCATTGGAGACGGCATAGTACTCACGGCCGTCCTCAGCAACAATGCCAATGGAAATCAGCTCAATGGTGGAGCCGTCTTCAATGAATTCAGTGTCGTAAAAATAACGCATTTAGGAGCGAGGCTCCAAACCATCTGGATAGCCCTTGCCCTCAGCAAGACGAGCCTTAATATCAGCAGCATAGGCGTCAACATACTCGCGGCCAGTGAGCCTAGAAAGCTCGCCGGTGACATAGTCGGTCAGTGCACGACGGGCCTCGGAGCTTTCAGGATCCAAGCCCTGCTCCTTCACCCATGCGATAGGGTCAATCGGCTTACCCACACGGATACCCACCTTGACTGGGCGTGGGAACCAGGAGCCGATTGGATTGGCCTTGCCGGAATCAATCATGGCAATAGGAATCACAGGCGCACCGGTCTCCAGTGCGATGCGGGCCATGCCAGTCTTGCCCTTATAGACACGACCATCTGGGGAGCGGGTGCCCTCTGGATAAATACCAAAGAGGTCGCCCTTCTCAATGACCTTGACTGCGGTACGCAGGGCTGCCTCAGCAGCAGCACCGGAGCTGCGGTCGATAGGGACCTGGCCAACAGAAGAGAAGAACCACTTCTGTACCTTGCCCACAAAAGTCTTGCCCTCAAAGTACTCTGCCTTGGCCAGGAAGGTGATCTGGCGTGGGCACAGCAGTGGGAGGAAGAAGGAGTCCATCACCGACTGGTGATTGGAAGCCAAAATGGCGGCACCCTCACGGGGAAGGTACTCTTTGTGCTCAATGAACGGGCGGTTCCAAACACGAAGGAATGGGCCAAAGAGCACATTGCGGAAAACTGAATACCATTTGTTATGCATAGTAGTAGCCGTTTCTAAAGATCCTGTCGCGCGAGGTCTGCGACACCAATCATGCCTGCGTCACCACCGAGTTCGGCAACGCGGATGCGTGGAAGTGGGCGATACCCGGAGCCAACAATGCGCTGGGCAAAGGCCTCACGGGCCTTATCCAGGTAGAGAGAGGAAGCGGAGGAAACACCGCCACCAATGACGATGAGCTCAGGGTCGAGCACATCACCGACGAGGGCGAGCCCCTCGCCAAGCCAATAAGAAAACTCATCCAGGGTGGCCAGGGCCGCTGGGTCCCCATTGCGTGCGGCCTCCATTACTACCCTGCCGGTCAGACGCTCAGGGTTGGAATGGAATTCTGCGGCCAGCATGGAGGTTTCATAGTCACCGCTGCCAATTAGACCACGGGCAGTGTATTCAATGGCGGTGCCGGAACAATAGCGCTCCAAGCAGCCGGTCTTGCCACAAGAGCATGGGCGGCCATTATTGTGCACCACAGTGAGGTGACCGAATTCTGGGGCGGTGCCAAAAGCACCGCGGAAGAGCTTGCCATCAATCATCAAAGCACCACCAATACCGGTGCCGATGGCGAAAAGGGTCCAAATCTTGGCATTACGGGCGGCACCAAAACGGTACTCACCCCAGGCAGCCGAGTTCGCATCATGCTCCAGGCGAACAGGCAATTCCAGCCTGTCCTCCAGAATCTTCTTTACTGGCGTATTGCGCCAGGACAGATGCGGCGCATAGCGAACAACAGCGCAGTCAGTGTCAAGGAAGCCAGCAACAGCCACGCCAACAGCGGCGATATTGTGCCTTTCCTTAAGACGCTCGACAATGAAACTAATGCCATTTTCCAGGGCTTCTGGGGTTGAAGGCGTGGGTACCTGCTCCGAGTCAATAATCTGACCGGAGGCATCCACGGCTGCACCACGGAGATTAGTTCCGCCGATGTCAAAGCCAACCGTAATCGGTTGAGACATAAAAGTAGACTCTCTAGTTCGTACGATAAATCTTTTAACTAGCCTACCTTATTTTGCCCCTCATGTGTACTAACCTTTGGTGAACAGAAGTAGGGCGTATAGCACAACAGTTAGGCAAGATCGCCCACTAGGAGCACATACAGCAAACTTACAGCAATATTTCCCTGAGACGTGCGCCCATAATATCCCAGGTCCAATTTTCACAGACCCAGTCGCGGCCAGCACGGCCCATGGCGGAGGCCAATTCAGGGTTTTCCAGGAGGGAGGCAATGGCTGTGTAGAGGGCATCCGTATCGCGGCCATCAACAACAATGCCTGTGCCCTGGGTGACAGCCTCAGGGGCACCGCCGGAATTCCCGGCAACAACTGGGATGCCAGCAGCCTGCGCTTCAAGGTAGACAATGCCGAGGCCTTCCACATCGAGACCCTTGCCGCGGGTACGGCATGGCATAGCGAAAACATCGGAGGCACCAAGGGCCAGGACCAAGTCTTCCTCACTGAGCTTGCCCATAAAGTGGATGCCATCATAGAGGGCCTCTGGATCGGAGGCAGCGGAGAAAGCTTCCTCAGCCTCACTGAGACGATCAAAGCCCTGGGCGGTGGCGGCTAGTTCACGCAGGCCATTTTCATAGGGGCCGCCGCCAACAATGCAGAGGCGGGCATTCGGGAAGTGGCTGCGTACGCGCGGCCAAATGCTAATGAGCTTGTCCTGCCCCTTGCGGCGAACCAGGCGAGAAATACAAATAACCACAGGGTCCTCACCCCAACCAAAGTGAGCGCGGCCAGCGGCCTTATCCACCGGTTGGAAGCGCTCAATATCCACACCGCTTGGCAGGTGAACATATTCGGGGTGGGTGCCGACAGCACCGCGGAAGCGGTTAAGGGTGTATTCGGCAATATAGGTGACAATATCGGCGTGGTCACCAATCTTGCGTAGCGCTGCCCTACCGCCGGGCACCATGGACCAGCCGACCTCATGGCCGTGGGTGGTGGCAACAACCTTGGTGGCGCCAGCTTCCTTGGCGGCCTTGCCCATAAGACCTAGGGGTGCGGCGGCACCAAACCAGACGGTCTCAATATTGTGTTCCCGGATGAGCTCCTGCATGCGGGCAGTAGTCTGCGGGGTGGGCAGCATGATTTTCTTGGGCCAGCGAACCACAGGATACGGCAGACTCGCATCATATTCGGCGGCCGCCTCCGTATCCTGCGTGGAAGCAAATACCATGACGGATTCTGGCGGAAGGGTGGCCAAGAAGTCTCGCAGGTAGGACTGAATTCCACCCAGGGTGGGTGGAAAGTCATTAGTTACCAGCAGAACCTTGGGCACTCCGTCTCCTTCTCATTAATAGCGTCGTGCACCATAATAGGGCATGGAATCAATGCTGACTACTTGGACAGGAATGCCATAGTCAGAAGCATGGAGGATGAGGCCATTACCAGCGTAAATACCAACATGGGTTGCGCCTGGGTAGAAACCGACCACATCGCCCGGCTGAAGTTCGGAACGATCAACAGGGGTTCCGCCAGCCATCATGGCCTGGGAGGTACGCGGAAGGACCTTGCCCTGCTGCTGGTATGCCCAGTAGACCAGACCGGAGCAGTCAAAAGCGTCCGGGCCGGCAGCACCCCAGCTATATGGGCTACCGATCTTGGTATAGCCAACCTTGAGCGCCTCCAAACCACTTGGGTTTGCGGAGGTCACCATATCAATATCCAGGCTGGAGGTTGGGCCATAGCGTGCAACCCACTGGGCACGCTCAGCCGCATTGAGAGAATCCACACGGATGCGGATCTCAGCAATCTTGACCTTGAGTTCTTCCTGCTGGGCCTGAAGATCGGCCTGGGCCTGGCGGATATTATTGGCCTGGAATTCGGCAGCAGCCTGGGCGGCGGCAGCCTTGGAGTGAGTATCGGCAGCGTGCTCGGCATTAGCTACCAAACCAGAAATAGTATTTTCGGTACGGCGAGCTAGCGCGGAAGCATAGGCGGCACGGTCCACTGCCTCAGTTGGATCAGAGGCGGCCATGGCCGTGGTGAGTGGGTCGACATAGGCGCCACGGTACATGGAACCGGCAATCTTATCGACCTCAGCCTGGGAGGTGAGGAGTGCATTACGGGCATCATTAGCCACACGGGTAGCATCATCGACTTGCAGGCGGAGATCGTCAATCTCCTTCTGCTTATTTTCAAGATCTACTTCGAGCTGCTTAATCTGCTCATTTTGAGCCTCAGCATCGCGGGAAATCTGGTCCATATTGGCCATGAGATCCTGAAGCTCATCAGCATAAGCTGCTTTATTTCCCGTGTGGTTGACCGAGACGCCGACAATGGCGCCAGAAAAAGAAGATGCTGCCATGAAGGCAGCAAGAGTTCGGCGGGAAATCATAACCCTATTTTAGGTGAAGCGAACGGCAGAGTGAAATGGCATGTACTGCATCGAGACCTCAGCCAGTGGCTTGCCAGTGGTGGAGGCGTGGATCACAGTGCCGTGGCCGGTGTAGATACCAACGTGGGATGCACCGGTGTAGAAAGCGACAATATCGCCGGCCTGAAGGTCGTTATAGGAAACCTTCTGACCCTGGGCTGCCTGCGCATAGGAGGTACGAGGAATCTCGATGCCTACCTGGCGGTAGCTCCAAGAGGTAAGACCGGAACAGTCGAAAGCGGAAGGACCGGAAGCGCCATAGACATATGGGGAACCAATCTTGGAAGCAGCGGCGTCAACAATCTTCTGGCCGGTGCTGACCTCTGGCTCGACTGGAATCTCAGCCTGCTCCACTACTGGAACATTGTCCACATTTGCGGAGAAGTTCTCTGGGGCAGCCTGGTTAGCCAGGGAAGGAATCCACTCGCTGATACCTGGGATATTAGCGATATTAGGGATGGTGTCAATGCCATCAATGTTAAAGCGAAGGTCGGTGTTTGGTACGACCACGTCAACTGCATGTGCGCTTGGCGCAATAGCAGCACTCGCACCAACAGCCACAGCGGTGGATGCTGCAACCTTAGCGGCTACACCACCGTTACGACGACTATGCTTACCCATTAATAAAACTCCAAGTCTTCCTCGCGGCCCCGGGATTGGTGCCGTCTGAATTTGAATAATAAAAGATTACGAAATGATAACGAGGCTGTCCACCAGAGCGGCCGTTATCAAGTTGTTATATTCCGTTTATCTTTTCTTTGCCATTGCTCACAGATCTGGAAAGATCCCCCGCAACCTGCAGTTTCAACGGCTTCAAATTAACGAAAATCAAACCCAATAATACCCGTGTGATTCGCGCCACACAGCCCTATTACAGCCGATCATCACGCCCCGGGAAGCCAAAAAATAGGCACAAATACTAAAACACGCCACCAGCCTAAGGCCGATGGCGTGTCCTCTACTACCTTCTACCCGAAGGCCGGAACCTTAATCAGAATAGTTACCGGACCCGTCTATCAAACAGAAAGTAATCCCATCTTAGCAGCTTATTGAGGAAAAAGCTAATTTCGTATAGCAAAGTTAACTTCCATGAACAATTTTATATGACAACATGGGAAGATACGTAGAAGCGCTACTCCCCCACTGAGCACATACAAAAGGGGATCCGCATGTGCGGATCCCCGGAGCTTCTTTACTTCGCGGTATTACCTAGGGCGACGCAGGATGTGCAGTGGGAGCACAATCTGACGGTCGCTAGACCGGAAGAAATCAGCAATCTTGTTGAGCAGTGCCATTGCCGGCCTCCTTACTATCTATGCGATTACTCGCGATTATCTTCTTATGGGAGTTGGAAAGACTACCGGAGGGTTAATACTTGGAAACCTCCATTAGTTGGTCAATCTCAACTGTTATTTAAATAATAACTGACAAAGCGCAGGAAGGCAACTCTTTTTCAAAACCCAACCCAGGCACTTAACAGCATTCTCCATAGTGCAAAAAGCACCCAGTTAACCTACTGTTAAACTTGCTGGTCACATAAAGTTTCACATCTATGCTGCGCAAAAACGCGCTGGCTGCAGCGGATTTAATGCAGCTCCCGGTGGTTATCTTTTGGGGTAACCATGTCAACTATGTAGTGATAACAAGCGTTGATTGAGCTTTGCTGTGATTGTATTGGTGCTAGTACTACTCCCCCGCGCTCTATATCGTGACGGGGCTGATTGCCGTGGCGGACTGTATTTTGTGTTTCGCTAATGTCTAACGAAGATTCTTTGGGCACAATTCGGCAGCGCGTATTGCACCTGCTCAGGGCATGAAAATTCTGGGGTATAGGCAAAGGGCGTGTTGGTTTTTTAGCGTATTGCCCCTGCTAGTGTA
>JAUMTX010000012.1:35858-62200 GCA_030530985.1 Corynebacterium sp. | reverse complement strand
CCAAAAGGCATCTCCACTCCTCAAAGATAAACTCCAAGAAACGGGTACAGGTGCAGTACTCAATGAACTAGAATTGGGCTTATGAGTCTACACTTATCTACTCCCCTGCAGCTGCGTGACCTGACTATCCCTAACCGCATGTGGGTCCCACCAATGTGCCAATATCAGGCGGTCGATGGCCAGGCCGGCGATTGGCATTTCGCCCATTATGGTGCTCTCGCCGCCGGCGGTTTCGGCATGATTATTGTTGAGGCCACCGGCGTTGTCCCGGAGGGTCGCATTACCGATCACTGCCTTGGCCTCTGGGATGATGCCCATATTCCAGCCCTTAAGCGCATTGTGGATTTCGCCCACGCCCAGGGTGCGCGCATTGCCATCCAGATTGGCCACGCCGGCCGCAAGCATACCGGCAGCCTTGAGCCAGTCGCCCCTTCCGCCATCGCTTATCCGGAGGAAGGCTACCGTGTCCCCCGCGAGCTGAGCCTTGAGGAAATCCAGGCCCTGCCGCAGGCCTTTGCCGATGCCGCCCAGCGTGCCCTCGCCGCAGGTTTCGATACTGTGGAAATTCACGCCGCCCACGGCTATCTCCTCTCCGAATTCCTCTCACCTCTCTGCAATTCGCGTACCGACGCCTACGGTGGTTCCCTCGAGAATCGCGCACGCCTGCTGCACGAAGTTACTGAGGCGGTCCGCGCAGTGCTCCCTGAGACCACTCCCCTACTCCTCCGCATTAATGGATCCGACTGGGCCGAGGGGGGACTCACACCTGAGGAAGCCACTGAGGTTGTCTCCACCCTCCCTATTGATTTTGTGGATGTCACCTCCGGCGGCACCGTCCCTGCTGATATTCCTTTTGCTAAGGAGTATCAGATTCCTTTCAGTGAAAAAGTCCGTACCGGTGGCCACCCAGCCGGCGGTGTTGGTCTGATCTCTGAGGCCGCCCATGCGGAGGAACTCCTCAATTCCGATCGTGTGGATGTGGTCTTTATTGGCCGCGCCGCCCTGCGTGATCCCCACTGGGCCAATAATGCCCTTCACGCGCTGGGCGCCACCAAGTCCGATATGATCCTCAGCCCAAGCTACTTCCGCGCATACTAGTTGTTAGCATGCGAGCTTAGCGCCCCCAGGATCCCAAAAACCCCCGTCAGATTCCTCTTCAGGAACCCGGCGGGGGTTTCTTATGCCACAGTGGCAATTATGTCACTGTGACATATATTCTTGCCTACTTGGTTGCGGCCTTCATCTCGGCCACAAAGTCGGTCAGGGCCTTCTTCAGGGCCTCCAGATCGGCAATGGTGGCGCTGTGGTCGGCAGGATCCTCACTCTGCTTCACACATGCATTTTCCACAATCTTGGTCACGGCCGAACCGGAGATGGCGCCGGCGGCACCCGCGGCAATAGCATCGCGCACATGCTGCGGGGTGGAGATACCGAAACCGAGCAAGGCCGGTGCCCCACCGAACTGATTAATATGGGCAACCACATCAGCCAGACCATCCGTTTCAGAGGCACGGTCCGCACCTGTCACACCCACACGGGATACCGCATAAATATAACCGCGGGAATGGGCAGCCACCCCTTCCAGGGTTTCAGCACTAGCATGAGGGGGCGCGATAAAGATTGGATCCACCCCGGCAGCCTCAGCAGCGGCAATGAATTCCTCACCCTCACGGACGGGAACGTCCGGGATCAGGACGGAGTCAGCACCTGCGGCAGCCACATCAGCATAGAACTGTTCCAAACCGCGGGCGAATGCCACATTGCCATAGATGAGCAGGCCAATGGGAAGGTCCGGGTGCTTGGCGCGAATATTCTTCACCACAGCAAGGGCATCATCCACCGAGACATTGGCGGCCAGGGCACGCAGGTGTGCCTCCTGAATGGTAATGCCATCAGCCACAGGATCAGAGAATGGAACACCAAGTTCCAAAGCATCGGCACCGCCGGCAATGAGGGCCTCAATGATCTCCTCAGAGTCCTGTGGGTTTGGGTCACCCAGCATCACGAAGGGAACAAAGGCACCCTCATTATTAGCCTTGAGGCGGTCAAAAAGTGCAGGATAACGACTCATTTTCCTTGGTCCCTTCTAGTTCTTCTTATCGCGGTTGCTGCCGGTATAAACCCAGTCCGGGTGCTCTTCCAGGGTGCGGCGCACATGGTCCACATCCTTATCGCCACGACCAGAGAGGCTCACCACAATGGTGATTGGTTCAGTGGCGCTTTCCGCACGCTTCAAAGCATAGGCCAGGGCATGGGAGGATTCGAGGGCAGGAATAATGCCCTCATGGCGCGAGAGCATCTGGAAGGCACGCAGGGCCTCAGCATCGGTGATGCCCACATATTGTGCGCGGCCACTCTTATGCAGGTGCGCATGCTGCGGACCGACACCAGGATAGTCCAGACCAGCGGAAATAGAATAGGATTCTTCCACCTGACCATCAGCGGTACGCATCAGGTAGGAGCGGGCACCGTGCAAAATACCCACCTTGCCCTCATGGATTGGGGCACCGTGCTTACCGGAATCCAGGCCCTCACCGGCAGGTTCCACACCGACCAGTTCAACGCCAGGCTCATCAATGAATTCAGCAAACATACCAATGGCATTGGAGCCACCGCCCACACAGGCAGTCACCACATCCGGCAGCTTACCTGTGCGCTCAATGATCTGCTTCTTTGCTTCCTGGGAAATCACGCGGTGGAATTCACGCACAATGGTTGGGAATGGGTGCGGACCCGCCGCAGTGCCCAGCAGATAGTGGGATTCATGGAAGGTTGCAGTCCAGTCACGCAGGGCCTCATTAACGGCATCCTTCAAGGTGCCGGAACCGGCAGTCACGGATACCACCTTGGCACCCATCAATTCCATGCGGTACACATTTGGCTGCTGGCGGTGCACATCCTCAGCACCCATATAAATCACGCACTCCAAGCCCAGCAGCGCACAGGCCAAAGCGGTGGCGGTACCGTGCTGACCAGCACCTGTTTCCGCAATAATGCGGGTCTTACCCATGCGCTTTGCCAGCAGCGCCTGACCAATCACCTGGTTGGTCTTATGCGCACCACCGTGCACCAAATCCTCACGCTTGAGGAAAATACGCGCCGGCCCACTCAATGGCAGGTTCTGGCATTCGGTCAGCGGGGTTGGGCGACCCAAATAATCGCGCAGGTAGCCGGCCAATTCCACCTTGAAGGATTCATCTTCCATGGCCTCCACAAAGGCGGCCTCCAATTGATCCAAAGCAGGAATGAGGAGCTCCGGCACATACTGCCCGCCGAATTCACCAAAATATGCTGGCAACAAAGTCTTTTTCGCCATAATTACTCACCTTTAAATATGAAAAGTACGGATAGTTTGTGTGCATTCACGAAGCTTCACTGCGTCCTTGGTTCCCGGTGCGCGTTCCACACCTGAATTAAGGTCCACACCAGCCATTTTTTGCTTATCGACGACCCCTAAAGCGCCCTCAATATTATCCACATTGAGGCCACCGGCCAGAAGGGTACGTCCCAGTTGCTCCTCGCTCAGAGCAAGATTCTCAATGGAATTCCAGTCAAAGGCCTGGCCACTTCCACCCTGCCCCTTGTCCAGAATATAGCGCTGGGCTTCAGGAATCTGTGCCGGCGGGTTATCAGCATTAATCGCCAACCAGAATTCCTTATCCTCAGGGATCTCTGGGCGGGCATCCACCGCAGCATGGATCTGATAGGCCACAATCCTCGGATCCGCAGGGACCTGCTTCAAAGATTCAAGGTTGCGAACCACTGCCACATATTTCAAATTCGGCTCAGCATCCATAATCTCCACGGCCTTTTCGGCCGTAATATAGCGTGGGCTGGCCTCTTCAAAGATCAATCCACCATAGGTGGCGCCCATTGCGCGGGCCGCCTGGGCGGACGTACCTTCCGTGAGGCCGCAGACTTTGAGCTCACCATAGAGGAGTTTGCGGCAGGCCTCATCCACATCCGGGGTGCCGGTGAGCTGGGATCCCACCAGGAAGGCATCCGAGTGCCCGGCCAGTTCCACCACTGTGCGGTGGTCACGAATACCCGATTCAGCAACCAGCAGTGCACCTTCCGGTAGCAACTTTGCCAGCTTGGCGGAGCGGCCCAGGTCAATGCTCAAATCGTGGAGGTTGCGGTGATTAACACCAATGATTTTCGCGCCGAGTTTCTCGGCGCGGGCCATTTCTTCCTCATCCACAACCTCAGTCAAAATATCAAGGTTATAGGATTCGGCCACTGCAGCTAGCTCAGCATATTCCTGATTGCTCAGCACACTGAGCATCAGCAAAATTGCGTCGGCCCCGTAGTGGCGGGCGGCGCGCACCTGCACAGGGTCAATAATAAAGTCCTTGCACAGCACAGGCAGGTGGGTGGAGGCAGCCACGGTGGCCAAATGATCATAGTCACCGTGGAAGCGCTCAGGTTCACAGAGCACAGAAATACCTGCAGCATAGCGGCTATAGACGCGGGCAATATCGCCCGGATGATAGTCGGCGCGAATCACACCCAGGCTGGGGCTGGCCGCCTTACATTCCATAATGAACTGGTGGCCCGGCTGATTCAGGGAATCAAAAAGGCTGCGGGTACTTGGGCCCGGGGCCGCATCCCCAATGCGCTCCGCAATCCCAGCCAGGTGGGTGCGGCGGCGCGCAACAATATTTTCCAGGACGGTAGGCAAAGCCATATTAGTTCCTCTCCAACCAGGTGAGCACAGCCTTGGAATCCAGGATCTCCTTGGCCTTGGCTGCACCCTCCTTTAGAGTTTCCACGCTGCCAGCCAAGTAGAAGAGCATGGCAGCATTGGCCACAATCGCATCCCTATGGGCAGGGGCACCGCCACCGGCAAAAACATCCTTGAGAAGCTGGGCATTCTCCGCCCCATCCCCGCCGCGCAGATCCTTCAGGGTCCAGGTGTCCACACCAAGGTCGGCAGGGCTCAGGCTATAGTGGCTAATCTCCCCATCCTTGAGCTCCCAGACCAGGGTCTCACCGTGGACGGCAATCTCATCAGTGCCGGAACCATGAACCACCACAGCATGGCTGCGGCCCAAGGTCTTCAGGGCCTCAATAATGGTTGGGCCAAGGCTTGGGTCGGCAATGCCCATGAGCTGCAGTTCAGGGCGGGCTGGGTTCAAGAGTGGACCCAGAATATTAAAGATAGTTGGAACCACGAGTTCCTTGCGCACAGGCATCACATGCTTAAAAGCAGGATGATAGGCCGGGGCAAAAAGGAAGGTGAAGTTATTCTTCTCCACCTCAGCTGCTGCCTGCTCAGGGCTCAAATCCAGAGGGATACCCAGGGCTTCCAGCACATCCGCCGCGCCCGACTTAGAGGAAATAGAGCGGTTGCCATGCTTGACTACCTTGAGCCCACCGGCCGCTGCCAGCAAGGAGGCCGCAGTGGAAATATTAATGGTGTGCGCCCCATCGCCACCGGTACCCACACAGTCAATAATCGGGCGGGTGCTAATGCTAATCGGGGTGGCTGCTTCAAGGAAGGCCGCAGCCGCACCAGAAATATCCGAAGGGGTGGCACCACGGGTGCGGATGGTGGCCAGTAGGGCCGCAATCACCACTGGGGAATATTCACCACGGGCCAGGGCACTAAAAACAGCGGTGGCCTCCTCCACGGTGGGGGCGGGATTGGTCAGATAGTCCTGGACTAGATTCTCACTCATGCCTGTCCTTTCGATAGCAGTTCAATCGCACGACGAAGAATATGGGGGCCCGAAGGGGAAAGCACCGACTCCGGGTGGAACTGCAGGCCAATGCTCATACCATCAGCACTCTGTGCAGCCATGGAAATCTCACCGGCAGGGGCACTAATGCTGGCCAGGGATACCAGGCCCTCCGGAACATCCACACAACCCAAAGAATGGTAGCGCGCCACAGGAACCTCAGTACCAATCTCCCCTGGCAGGGCGCCCACCGTCAGGCCCTTAAAGATCGGGCTGGCCTGGCCGGCCTCAGTTAGAACCATGTGATCCGTGATGCCATGGACCGCACCAACCGGGGCCACAGTTCCACCAAAGTGCTCAAGCAGGGCCTGGAAGCCCAGGCAGATACCAAGAATCGGAATCTTACCCTGGTATTTTTCAATGGCCGCCATCATGACGCCCGCTTGCCGAGGGTGCCCCGGACCAGGGCTTAGGCACAAAACATCAGGATTAAAGGCCTCAATTTCCTCCAGGCTCACCGTATTACGGTAGACTGTGCAATCAAAGCCAGTGGTGGCAAAAGCATCCACCAGGTTATAAACAAAAGAATCCTGGTTATCAATGAGCAAAATGCGTGTATTGGACATTTCTACCTCACAATTTCTACTTGGGCGCCACCGGCCAGGGCAATTGCATGCAAAACCGCATAGGCCTTGTGCACAGTCTCATTGGCCTCACTTTGTGGATTGGAATCGCGAACCACACCGGCACCCGCCTGCACATGGGCCTTGCCATTATGTACAAAAGCGGAGCGAATAACAATACACGTATCCATATCGCCATTGCCGCGCAAATACCCAACGGCACCACCATAGGAACCACGGCGCTGCTTTTCCACCCCGCGCAGCAATTCCATGGCGCGCAACTTTGGTGCACCAGTCAAAGTACCCATATTCATACATGCGCGGTAGGCATCTAATGCATCAAAATCATCGGCCAGGGTGGCGGTCACATGACTCACCAAGTGCATGACGCGACTATAGCGGTCCACCTGAAGTAGCTTTTCCACTTTACGAGTCGCCGGTACAGCAACACGCGCCATGTCGTTGCGTGCAAGATCAACAAGCATCACATGCTCGGCCACTTCCTTGGCATTTGTACGCAATTCCAACTCGGCACGAGTATCCAATTCGTGATCGATGCTCGTTGTGCCGTCGCTGTTTATTACAACTCCGCGCGGTTGGGTACCCGCAATTGGGTATACCTCCACCATTCGTGTTGTTGCAGTAAACTTCAAATTAGATTCTGGCGACGCTCCAAAAAGTTCCCAATTTTCACCGCGCACATAGAACATATACGGGCTTGGATTCGTCTCACGGAGGTTGCGATATGCTGCAAATGCATCAGGGCAATCAATGGTGAAGGAACGCGCCGGCACCACCTGATAAATATCGCCCTCATAAATCTTCTGCTGCATCTCCACCACAGCATCACGGAAATCCGCATCACTAATAGAGGCGATAGCCTGGATCTTACCCGTCGCCTCTGCAGCAGTTGTATTTTTTGCAACGGAACCCGCGAGGTCCTCATCGGTTGCCTCATCAATCATCTGAGCAAAGCGCTCAAGATCCGCGGTATCACCATCCAGGGTGACCGTCACCAACTCGGCAGTATTATGCTCATGATCAATAGTGAGCAAAACCTCGGCAACCAAAAACTCATAATCCGGGAAAGCATTAGGACCCTCCGCCACGGAAGGCAGGTCCTCAAAAGTCTCCAAGAAATCAAAGGCAAAACCGCCCGCAATAAAAGGCATCTGGGCATCCTTATAGCCCGGATCCAATTGCAGGGCACGCAAAGGCGCAATGGTTGATGGGGCCTTGAGGCGCTCGCGTTCGTCGGAAAGCTCAACGCGGGGGAATTCAAAACTATTACGCTGCGATTCACTACGGAATTCAGAAAGTTGATCCCACAGGCGCTCCACAATGCGCCCACCCGTATCGGTCAAAGGAGTAGGGGTGACTGTGCGACCATGGCAGGTGACGCGAACAGAACCCTTAAGAATCATTACCGACTGAATACCAGCCTTGGAGGTAATATCGGCGCTTTCCAAAAGCACAGCATCAATACGCTCCGTGCCGCCCAAATACGCAAAAAGCGCACTGGCATCCTCATGGTAGCGGACAGATTGACGCTTGACCTGTGGCCGAAAACCGATCAACGAGATCATCCTTCCTACATTGCCGCCCGCACATTCCACGCGGTAGTGCATTTATCCTAACACAATCAGGCTATAGATATTAGCGCCAGATATTAGCGCCGCATAGTGGATCTAATAGCGCGTCGGGGTATATGGAATTAGATCATCATAAAGTATGATAGGCAAGAGTAAGCTAAATAATTCGAATTAGAATGGTTCACATGTCTAAATTCATGAATCGTCCTATCACTCGTCGCGGTTTCCTCCTCGGCAGTGTTCTCGCAGCTGGCGCAACCTTGGCAGCCTGCTCCACCTCCTCCACCTCCACCACTAGCACCGAGAGCTCCGCAAGTGATGCTTTCCCAGTGACCGTGGAACATGCCTTCGGCTCCACCACCATCGAGTCCGAGCCAACCCGCGTAGCCACCGTCGGCTACCTCAATGCCGATGTTGTTGCCTCCCTGGGTGTTATCCCAGTGGCAGCCGGCAAGGTCACCTGGGGTGGCACCGAGGACGGCTCCAATGAATGGCTGACCAAGCAGATCGAGAACCTTGGTGCAGAGGACCCAACCTTCTATGATGAGACCGATGGTCTGAACTTCACCGCCCTGGCCGCCGCCAGCCCAGACCTCATCCTCTGCTTCTACGGCAGCCTCTCCCAGGAGGACTACGATAAGCTCTCCAAGATCGCCCCAGTAGTTACCTACACCACCGAGGGCGCCAACTGGAATGAGTCCTGGCAGGGTGCCACTCGCCAGGCAGGCAAGGCCCTGGGCAAGAGCGCCCTGGCTGAGCAGCTCATCGCCGAGACCGAAACCCGCCTCAAGACCATCTCCACCACCTTCCCAGTGCTGGCTGATACCTCCTTCATTGCGGGCTACCTCGAGGCCGGCGCTGCCGATGAGATTTCCATCTACTCCCCTGGTGATGGCCGCTCCCGCCTGCTCAAGGACATGGGTCTGACCCCATCCGAGTCCTATGATCTCATTGACTTCGCCGGTAGCTTCTACGGCTCCTGGTCCGCCGAGCGCGCCGATGAGCTCAACTCCGATATCTTCTTCACCTGGCTCAATGCTGCCAGCGATAAGGCAGCCATCATTAATGATCCGCTGCTGAGCAAGATTCCTGCCGTCGCTCACGGTGGCCTCTTCGGCGTGGCCGACAAGGCCCAGGGCATCGCCATCTATTCCACCATTGGCCTCAATTGGCTTTTCGACGACACCAACTTTGTCAACAGTCTCGTCGCAGCCGCCACCGGCCATGGCAATGAGGCGGAGCCAACCGCCACCGGCATCGCCGCTGCGAACGGCTAATGAAAAAAGCGCACCTAGTCCAAATTTTTAGTATTTTCCTTGGACTTTGCATAATTTTGGCGCTCCTCATCCTGGCCTCCCTCTATTTCGGGGCGCGCTCATGGGTGGATAATCCGGGTCTGGGGGAATTCCTCCGGGCCCTGCAATCCGCCCGCAGCAACCCCGATGATAGTGTGCTGGCCAGTGTGATTCACTCCCGCATTCCCCGCACCCTTAATGCCATCCTCGCCGGGGCCGGCCTGGCCCTTGCCGGCACAGCGATTCAGGGCTTGACCCGCAATCCGCTGGCCGACCCTGGTTTGCTCGGTATTAATTATGGTGCGGCCCTGTGCGTGGTTTTGGGTTTTGCCATTGGTATTCCTGCCAGTGCCGCCGCCATTGTGGGCGCCCTTGCCACCTCCGCCCTGGTCTATGCCCTGTCCCGCCGCCAATCCATGGTGGGCATGGTGCTGGTCGGCGCGGCTGTGAGCAGTGGCGCCAGTGCGCTGATTAGTGCCCTGGTTTTGCGTTCCAATGACACCCTGGATAGTTTCCGCACCTGGCAGATTGGTGGCCTGACCCGCTCCACTGTGGGCGAGGCCCTGCAGCTTGCACCGCTCTTCCTTATTGGTTTGGTGCTCCTGCTTGCCGCCGCCCGCGCCCTGGATATCCTCGCCCTTGGTGAGGACATGGCGGCCTCCCTGGGTATTAACCTCACCCGCTACCGTGTGGCCATTATTCTGGCCATCACTGTGCTTTGTGCGGGCAGTGTTGCCCTGGTTGGTCCTTTGGGTTTTGTTGGTCTCATTGTGCCCCATATGGTGCGTGGCCTTTTGGTGCGCCGGGTTGGTATCCGCCATACCTTGCTCATTCCGGCCGCGGCGCTCAGTGGCGCCTCCTTGGTGCTTTTCTGCGATATTATCGGCCGCGTGCTCACCCCGCCTTCGGAGATTCCTGTTGGCCTGAGCCTGGCTGTGATTGGTGTGCCACTGTTCCTCTTCCAGCTCAATAATGCGAGGGGGATTCGCCGATGACCAATAAGTCCATTCTTCGCCGCAATTTGCTGCTGGGCGCGGTGCTGCTTCTGCTCATCCTCGCCTATGTGCTTCTTGGTTCTTTCCATGTTTCCCTGGGTGATTTCTTTGCCATTCTTGGTGGCAAGAATATTCCTGGTGCGAGTTTCATTATTCGCGAGGAGCGCCTCCCCCGCCTGCTTATTGGTCTGCTGGCCGGCGCCGCCCTTGGTTTGGGCGGTACCTGTTTCCAGTTGATGCTGCGCAATCCGCTTGCCAGCCCCGATGTGGTGGGTGTGAGTGCCGCGAGTTCCTTGGCTGTGGTGACCGCCATGGCTTTCTTTGGGCTCAATGGTCTGCCGCTGTCCATTACCGCCTTTGCTGGTGGTTTGGGCGCGACCCTGCTCATTATTCTCTTTGCGGGTCGTGATGGCAGCAGTGCCGCCTCTTCGCGTTTTGTGCTCAGTGGCGTGGCTTTGGCCGCCCTCTTTGTGGCCTTGGTGCACTATATGCTTTCCCGCATGTCGCTCTATAAGGCGGCCTCGGCAAGCATTTGGCTCACCGGTTCTTTGGGTCAGGCCACCTGGCAGCGCGTGGTTATTTTGGCCATTCTTTTCGCTCTTGCGTGCGTGGCCTTGATTTTCACCGCGCGGCCTTTGCACCAACTCTCGCTTGGCGACGACCTCGCCACAGCCCTCGGCATCCACGTCGGCCGCCTGCGCTGGGCAGTCATTATTATTGGTGTCTTCCTGACCAGTGCCGCTGTTGCCGCCACTGGCCCTGTGGCCTTTGTTGGTTTTATGGCGGGCCCTGTGGTGCGCCTTCTTATGCGCGGCCCGGATAGTTTGTGGGGCAGTGCCCTCATGGGTGCCATCCTTGTGGTGGCCTCCGATTTCCTTGGCCGTGAGATTGGTCTGCCAGTGGGTGTGATTACCGGCATTATTGGTATGCCGATTCTGCTCTTCTTTATTTTGAAGCGCGGTCGTTAATGCGCATTTATACTGGCAGCATTAGTGCCGTCTCCGCCCCCTATCCTGGTTTTATTCGGGTCCGCTTGAGTCATCCTGATTTTCAGTGGACCCGCCCCATTGGGGATTTTTATATAAAGCTCCTTTTGGAGCCCGCACCTGATGGGCTCACGGATTTCCGCCCCCAGGATTTTGAGATGCGCACCTATACCATTGCCGATTGTGGTCCTGGTTGGGTGGATGTGGATTGTGTGGACCACCAGCCCACCGGTCCCGGCACGGATTGGTTCCTGGCCGCCACCCCCGGGGCGCCCTTTTCTATTATTGCCCCAAGCCCGGGGGAGGAGCTCTGGGCCCCGGCACTGAAGCTTCCGGATTGTGAGCGTCGCATAGCTATTGTGGATGCCACCGCCTACCCGGCCCTGCTCAATATGGAGCAGGAATCCACCACCCCTATTACTGCCCTGCTCTATGGTTTCGACCCGCAGGACCATCATCCCACCGTGGACTCCTGGGATGGCATTGTTGAGTGGCTCGACCAATTTCTTGGTGGGCAGCTCCTTCGCCCCGTGTGCACCAATGATTCCGAACCCTATATTTGGGATTTGGCCAGTGATTCAAGCCGCACCCAGTTCTTCTTTGCTGGGGAGTCTGGGCTCATAAAAAAACTGCGCCGCTACACCCTGTCTAAGGGCGTAGAGCGCAGTGCTGTGAGCTTTATGGGTTATTGGCGTCTGCCTGTGCCGCCGCGTTCTTAACGGCATCGACGTTAACCTCCGGCGCAGGCTCTGCCCCGCCGCCGCAGCCGCCGTCACCGCAACCACATCCGCCATCACCACAACCACCGTCATCCTTCGCTGATGCGTCGAGGTAGGCCACTGCATTGGCCGCCATGCCGGCACCCATGCCCAGGAATACCAGCCAGCCAATAATAGTCAGCACGACGAGCAGCCACTTCCAGCCACTGTCCATAAAGCACAGGGCACCGGCCGCGGCCAGGCATATACCGCCGACAGTCCACAATGGGCCAGCAATACGGTGGGCCGTATTCCACATCTCCGGGGTCTTACGAACCTCCGGCACGCGGATACCAACATATGGATTACCGGGCAGTTTCTGCGCCCACCCAGCAATACCAACAATGCATTGGATGAGGGCACAAAGCAGCAGAACCACACCAATGATTGCACTTAGGATACTCATAGGCACCAGTATAATAGGCTCCATGCCAAAGATGAATGTTGAATCCTTTAACCTCGACCACACCAAGGTCGCAGCCCCTTATGTGCGCATTGCCGACCGTAAGGAGCTTCCTGGTGGCGATGTCCTGGTCAAGTATGATGTGCGTTTCTGCCAGCCAAATGAGGAACACCTGCCTATGAAGGCCGTGCACTCCATCGAGCACCTCTCCGCCGAGCTCATGCGCAATCACACCGATAAGCTCATTGACTTCTCCCCAATGGGCTGCCAGACCGGTTTCTATGCCATCACCCTCGGTGTGGAATATGATGACTTCCTTCCACTGCTCGAGGCCACCTTCAATGACCTGTTGGCCGCCACCGAGGTTCCAGCCGCCAATGAGATCCAGTGCGGTTGGGCTGAGAGCCACAGCCTTGAGCTCGCCCAGAATGCTGTGCGCGGCTTCCTGGCCAAGCGCGATGAGTGGGCACAGGTGGACCGCTAATGCATAAGCTCCAGGCCATTATTTCCGTGGCCATGCCTGAAGAAGCCCAACCCTACCTCGAGGCCCAGCCTTTCCGTGAGATTGAGGGCATGGGTCAGGCCCGCTTCTATCTGCTTGAACGCGAGGCCGGGGATCTTCTCCTCATCCAAAGTGGCATTGGCCTGGTTGCGGCCTCCAGTGCCCTTGCTGCTGCGCTCACCCGCTTTAGCACCCCCACCGTGATTTCCGGCGGCACCGCCGGCGGTTTGGGTCGCACTGTCGAGGTGGGTGATATTTGTATCTCCACCCAACTGGCCTATACCGATGTGGACGCCACCGCCTTTGGCTATGTGCGCGGCCAGAACCCAGGCCAGCCGGAGCGCTTCCACACCCCGGAGGCCCTCACCCAGGCTGCCCGCGCCGCCGCCGAGTCCGTGCGACTCGAGGGCCAGCAGATCCATGTGAGTGAAATGCTCGCCGGTAATTCCTTCGTCACTGCCCATAATGTGAAGGACACCCGCGAGGCCTTCCCTGAGGCCATCAGCACCGATATGGAGTCCGTGGCCCTGGCCCAGGTCTGCCACGCCTATGGTCTGGACTTCATTAGTGTGCGCGGCGTCTCCGATCTCTGCGGCCCTGAGGCGGGCCAGGATTTCCACATGGACTGTGGCCTAGCCGCCACCCGTAGCACTAATGTGATCCTCGCCTGGTATTCTTAATCTCACGAAGTTTTCTTCGTGTGAAGTACCAATATATTCGCCCCCACAAACTGTGAGAGTTGATTCCACGTGGACATTAAGAAAATGAGCAGCTCACTGCTCTTCAAGATTGTCTGCGCCATCATCCTTGGCGTAGTCTGCAGCCTCTTCTTCCCGATTTGGCTTGCCCGCATTTTTGTTACCTTCAATAGTCTTTTCGGTAACTTCCTTGGCTTCTTCATCCCGGTTCTCATTTTTGCCCTCATTACCCCAGCAATTGCGGGTCTGGGCAAGGGTGCCGGCAAGTGGCTTGCCATCACAACCGGTATCGCCTATGTCAGCACCATCCTCTCCGGCCTCATGGCCTACGGTGTTGCCGCCTGGGTGTACCCCAAGCTACTCAAGAACGAAAGCCTCCTGACCGTCAATGACGTGGGTGAAGGCGACTTGAGCCCATATTTCAAGATTGTTATGGACCCCCCAATGGGTGTGATGACCGCCCTGCTTTTGGCCTTCACCATTGGTGTGGCCATGACTGCGGTGCGTTCCGATAGTCTCTACAATGGCGTAAAGGATTTGGAGCGCGTCATTATGCGCGTTATCTCCAAGTTCATCATCCCACTGTTGCCGCTATTCATCTTCGGCATGTTCCTCTCCATGGGTAAGAATGGCAATCTGCTCCACGTGCTTTCCGGTTTTGCCAAGGTCCTCGTCCTGGCGATTATCCTCACCGTGGTTCTTCTCCTGGCCCAGTTCCTTATCGCTGGTTCCATTGCTGGCCGTAACCCCTTTACGAGCCTCAAGAATATGCTTCCTGCCTACGCCACTGCTCTTGGTACCTCTTCTTCTGCCGCTACTATTCCTGTTACCTATGAGTGCGCGAAGAAGAATGGGGTTTCCCCATCCATTGCTGGTTTCGTGATTCCACTGTGTGCCACCACTCACCTGGCTGGCTCCATGCTGAAGATTACCCTCTTCGCTCTGGCCGTGATGGAAATGACCGACCACTCCTATAGCTTTGGCTCCGTTATTGGCTTCATTTTGATGCTGGCCATCACCATGGTTGCCGCGCCGGGCGTTCCTGGCGGTGCGATTATGGCCGCGACTGGTCTGCTCGCCTCCTCCCTCGGTTTCGATGAGAATATGCTCGCTCTGATGATTGCTGCATATATCGCCATTGACTCCTTCGGTACTGCAGCCAATGTCACCGGTGACGGTGCGATTGCCCTGATTGTTAATCGCCTCACCCGCGGCGTTCTGGCCCGCAATGAGCTCTCTGAGGATCATTCCTACGAGGTCGACCTCATCGAGGAAGACATCGAAGAACCAACAGCCCCAGAGAAGGCTTAAAATAAAAGCTCCTACCACGGTAGGAGCTTTTTTCATATACTGAATTAGTGTCTACAACTGAAGAGAAGAAACAGTCCCTTAACGGTGGTCTGATTGCGGCCCTGGCTTTGCTTACTGCCATTGGCTCTTTCGCCACCGATATGTACCTACCCTCCCTGCCTACTATTGTGGAGGAGTTTGGTACCCGCGAATCCCTGGTTCAGGTGAGTCTCACCGCCTATTTGGTTGGCTCCGGCGTGGGTCAGCTCATTATTGGCCCGATTAGTGATGCCCAGGGTCGTAAGCGACTGATGGTGGGTTCCACCATTGTTTCTGTTTTCTGCTCTTTCCTCTGCGCCTTGGCCCCAAGCATTGGTGTGCTCATTGCGGCGCGTTTCATTCTTGGTCTTGCGGGCGGTGGCTCCACTGTTCTCGCACGCTCCGTCGTCTCTGACCTTGCGACGGGCAAAAAAGCAGCCTCCGCCTATTCCCTCCTTGCCATGGTGCAGGGCGTTGCCCCTGTCACGGCCCCTCTGGTGGGCGGTGCCCTTGCCGGCCCTATTGGCTGGCGCGGTGTCTTCTGCGTCCTGGCTGCGATTAATATCGCCCAGCTTCTCGTTGCGGCCTTCTATATCCGCGAGTCCCGCCCGCAGAGCGAGCGCACCCCTGGCGATCTGGGTCAGCTTGCCCGCACCTTTAAGCACCTGGGTGCCAACCGTAATTTCGTGGCCTATGCCGCTGTGGTGACCTGTGCTTTCTCCGGTCTCTTTGCCTATGTTTCTGCCTCCCCCTTTGTTTTTGAGGTGCAGTTCGGCCTGCCGGTGACCACCTATACTCTCATCTTTGCGCTTAATTCCTGTGCTCTGATTATTTCCTCCTTCATTAATTCCCGTCTCGTTCGTAGCTTCCAGCCCCAGACCATTATGCGCGTGGCCCTGGTTGTTATGAGCATCTGTGGTGCGGTGGAACTCTTCGCCGCCCTCTTCATGCCTTACCTGTGGATCATTATCCCCGGCCTTTTCTTCTTTATGAGCTCGGCCTCCTTCATTATGGGCAATGCCAATGCCCTGGGCGCCCGCGCCGCCGGCAAGTTCAGCGGCACCGGCCTTGCCATTATGGGCTGCTGCCAGCTGGTCTTGGGCGGCCTCATGAGCCCTGTGGCTGGCCTTGGCGCCGACCATCGCCTCACCATGGCCATTATCCTGCTCACCTGTGGCCTGCTCGCCCTCGGCGCGTCCTTCCTGGCTAAGAAGGATGTGGTGGACTAGTCCTGGATTGGCGCGGTGGGTTTCTCCATGGATGATGGGTCCTGGTACCACTTAATCTTCTGCTCAATATAGGAGCGGCATTCCTCCAAGTGGGTGATTTGCTGCGCCACCCTGGCCTCCTGCTCTGCAAGCATGGCAATGCGCATGCTCAGGGTCTCATCCGGGTTGCTGCTATAGCTCAGTTCCATGAACTTGCCGATATCGGCAATGCTCATGCCCGTTTTCTTCATGCAGTTAATAAATAGAACAGCCTGCACGTCTTCTTCGTTATAGTCGCGCAGCCCCGTATCGGTGCGCTCCGGGCGCACCAAGCCTTCTTTTTCATAAAAGCGCAGCGTATGTGCGCTCAAATGGGTCAACTCAGCCACCTGGCCAATGCTATAGGTCATTATCCCCTCCGATTAGTGATGAGACTTAGAGTTAACTCCAAGTATAGCACTAGTTCATTACCAGGTCGGAGTAGAATAGAGAAAAACTCATCCCTCAAGAGAAAGGCTCATTCATGCGCGCAGCCCGCTTTACTGGTCTTCGTACCATCGAAGTTCAGGACGTACCTAAGCCCGAGATTCAGGACCCAAAGGACGTCGTCATCCGTGTCGTCCGCACCTGCGTCTGCGGCTCCGATTTGTGGTGGTACCGCGAGGAACCAGAGGCGGGCACCAATGCGCCATGTGGCCATGAGGCCATTGGCGTTGTGGATGAAGCCGGTTCCGAGGTCAAGGACTTCCACGTCGGCGACTTCGTCATTGTTCCATTCGGTCTGAGCTGTGGCGAGTGCCCAGTCTGTGAGGCGGGTTTCACCTCTTCCTGCCCTAATGCTGGTTACCTTGGCGGCGCCCAGGCCGAATTCGTCCGCGTCGAGCATGCCGACGGCTCCCTGGTCCCAATCCCTGAGGGCCAATACTCTGAGGAGCAGCTTGCTTCCTTCCTTACCCTCTCTGATGTGATGGCCACCGGTTATCATGCAGCCTTTATTGCTGAGGTGAAGGAAGGCGACACCGTCGTTGTTATTGGTGATGGTGCTGTTGGCCTCTCCGGTGTTTTGGCCGCCAAGCTCATGGGTGCCGGTCGCATTATTGCCATGAGCCGTCATGCTGACCGTCAGGCCCTGGCCCGCGAGTTCGGCGCCACCGATATTGTCGCCGAGCGTGGCGAGGAAGGCGAAAACAAGATCCTCGAAATGACCGGTGGCTATGGCGCCGATGCAGTATTGGAATGCGTCGGCACGCAACAGGCATCTAATACCGCTGCCAAGATTGCTCGTCCTGGCGCCATTATTGGTCGCGTGGGTGTGCCACATACCGATGGTTCCGAGTATGCGGGCATCTGGGGCCGTAATGTCTCCTTCCGTGGCGGCCCAGCATCGGTTCGCTACTATGACCTGCATCAGGGTCTGGTTGACCTGGTGGCCAAGGGTGAAATCAACCCAGGTGCCGTCTTTACCCAGACCTATAGCCTCGAGGAGATTCCTCAGGCCTATAAGGACATGGATGAGCGCCGCACCATCAAGGCTTTCGTTAAGGTCAGCGAAATCTAATCATTGGAGCTTCCTGTGAATCAGGAAGCTCTTTTCTTTTCAGCTTGACTTAGAGTTGACTCTAAGTCCTAAAGTGGGTCTCATAAGTTCACAAGTTGAAAGGAAAAGTTCATGCGTGCAGCACGTTTTATGGGTACCCGCAATATTGTGGTTGCTGATGTACCAAAGCCAGAGATTGAGGATCCAAAGGACGTTGTCATCCGCGTCGTCCGCACCTGTGTGTGCGGTTCCGACCTCTGGTTCTACCGCGATGAGAAGGAAGCCTTCGGTGGTCCTAACTCCCCTTGCGGCCATGAGGCCATCGGTGTGGTTGATGAAATCGGCTCTGATGTCCACGACTTCAAGGTCGGCGACTTTGTTATCGCCCCATTCGGTTTGAGCTGTGGCGAATGCCCAGTCTGCGAGGCCGGTTTTACCTCCTCCTGCCCTAATGCTGGCTTCCTCAATGGTGCCCAGGCCGAGTATGTTCGTGTCGACCATGCCGACGGCACCCTGGTTCCAATCCCTGAGGGTGACTACACCGAGGAGCAGCTCGCTTCCTTCCTTACTCTCTCCGATGTGATGGCCACCGGCTATCACGCAGCCTTCGTGGCTCAGGTCAAGGAGGGCGATACTGTCGCCGTTATTGGTGATGGTGCTGTTGGTCTCTCCGCAGTGCTCGCCGCCAAGATTATGGGCGCGGGTCGCATTATTGCCATGAGCCGCCACGCTGACCGCCAGGCCTTGGCCCGTGAGTTCGGCGCCACCGACATTGTTGAGGAGCGCGGTGCCGAGGGTGAGGCCAAGATTCTCGAAATGACCGGTGGCTATGGTGTGGACGCCGTCCTTGAGTGCGTTGGCTCCCAGCAGGCTGCTCATACCGCTGCCGCTATTGCCCGCGCAGGTGCCATTGTTGGCCGCGTGGGTATGCCACATACCGATGGCTCCGAGCACGCCAACCTCTGGTTCCGCAATGTTGGCTTCCGTGGCGGCCCAGCCTCCGTTCGCACCTATGACCTCAAGTACGGTCTGGTCGACCTGGTGGCCAAGGGTGAAATCAACCCAGGCGCAGTATTCACCAGCACCTACGATCTTGAGGACATCCCACAGGCCTATAAGGACATGGATGAGCGCAAGGCCATCAAGGCCTACGTCAAGGTCAGCGAGATCTAATGTCTAAGGAGAACACGTCCGGCTTCAACCCTATTTTCCCCCAGGGTGAGTATAACGAGGCCTTCCAGCAATACTTCACTGGCCTGTCCTTCCTCGCCCCGCTGCTGAATGCGGATATATCCATCCATAATGTCACCTTCGAGCCCGGGTGTCGCAATAACTGGCACACCCACTATTCCGATGGTGACTTCGGGCAGATTCTCCTGTGCATCTCCGGCGCGGGCTGGTTCCAAGAGGAAGGCAAGCCCGCCCAAGCCCTCCACCCTGGCGATGTCATCCTGATTAAGCCCGGTGTCAAGCACTGGCACGGCGCCCAAAAGGACAGCTGGTTTAACCACCTTGCCATCATGAGTACCAAAGAAGACGTACATAATGAATGGCATGAGCCAGTCGACGACGAACACTACAATGCGCTGTAGCGTTCACCCTAGTTTCTAAAAAATTTCCCTATTTTCCCAGTTCGACTCGGAAAATAGGGTCTTTTTTATGCGGGCAAGAGCCCACTGGCTACTGCAGCCAGCTGGCCAGGATCCTATCTGCCTCGCCCGGATGAATGGCCGGACCGTCCTGGATATCCAGCTCCGGGAAGTGATGGTGAAGCTCGCCAATGCTGGCGGCAATATCGGAGTCACCAGAGGTGGCGAAAGGCATAATCGTAATGCCCTTGAGGGCCTCCTTATTCTCCTCCAGGAAGGAAAGAATAATACGCGGGCTCACACCGAACCACAGCGGATAGCCAAGGAACATGATCTCGACGCCATCCAGCGCCGGGCTCTGGCCGTTGGTTGCCGGGCGGGTGTCAGGCTCACGCTGTTCATCAGCGGCACGAGTGCCCGGTGCTCCACCTAGGTCCTCGCTGACATACGGTACTTCTGGTTGGATGTGGAAGAGCTCCGCATCGACTGCCTCTGCCACTCGATGTGCGATGGCCTCTGTGGTCCCGGTGGCAGAGAAATAAGCAACAAGATAAGGGCTGGTACTCATACCATAAACTGTAATACAGGTCGCATTCTCCGCGCAGCTATGACCTGATTAATACTCAGCCCCTCGGCCACGCAACCAACTGCCAACCCCCGGCCCGAAGCCCCCGAAGAGACGCTATGGCTACCCCGATCCGGCCAAAAAAGTACCCTAATTTCAGACTCCTCCTGGGAAAACATAAAAAAATTCGGTGCCATGCTTTTTAGATCAACCCCTATCTGGGGTCCGCTGAGTCCCCAACTTTCCAGTCTGATTGAGTCTCGCCGTAGCTCGATCAGGGCATCCCTCCCCTGCGTTGTGCCGCCGGCTTGGTTGCCGTGATGTGGCCGAGCTGTCGTTGTCCGGTGTACCCGGAGTTGGTGCCCGGTCCGGCTGACTGGATTATGGATTGGCAACCTGATTGCTATCCTGGTGTCATAGTCGTAGCGCCACGGGGTCGGCGCGGGGATGAGGCCTAGGCGCCCTCGAGGTGGTTGGGTTGGTGTCGTTGGGGCGAAAAAATAACCTCTTTTTGATCGTCGTCCTGGGAAAACGTAAAAAAATTCGGTGCCATGTAATTTAGATCAACGCCCTGTTGTGGCCTTGCGGGGGTGTTCTTCGGCCCGTCGCACTGGCTGCGTGAGGGCGAAAGGGCAAGGAAGAGGAGCCTAGGTAGGTTTGGTCCTGGGCCTGTGCTAGTTGGTCTTTGGGGTTGGGCGATTGGGGCGAAAAATGGTCCTATTTTCGTTGTCGTCTTGGGAAAACGTGAAAAAACCCCAAAGATCGGCAGACCTTTGGGGGAAGTGGGCGCGTAGTCTTAGTCCTCTGCTACTTGGACTTCGAAGTAGTAGAGATCGCCATTCACTACTGGGCGCGTTGGACTGTAGTCGCCAGCGCGGTGCTTCTTTGCCGCATGGAGGTTGCGGGAATGGGCGGTGTAGCGCAGTGCGTCCTCAACAGCGACACCAATCACCTTGCGGTAGTCCATGTCCTCCGGCAAAGCAGCGAAGAGACGCTGCACGCCCTCATTGACGAAGGGATTATTCTTCGGGCTGCCATGCATGGAGAGAACCACATCGGCAGTGTGCATCACATGGGCAGCAACCGCAGCGTTAAATTCGGCGATTTTTTCCTGATACTCCTGCTCGTTTGGATCATTTTCGCGATTTTCTGCCACAGTACTGCTGTCGGTGTGCTTGAATGCGCAGGCATTGACCAGCACCACGGAGTCCACGCTCTGCTGGGTTAGAGCATCACCCTCCCAGACAGGATAGGTGAGCTTCTCAGCATTGCTGAGGATCTCGCGGGCGGTTGGGTCGGAGTGAGGGCCGAAGAAGTAGGCGGCCTCGCTAGGGTTCATGCCAAAGACAGCCAAACGGGCAGAGCCGCCGAGGCCATTGGTGGACATGAAGAGACGGTGGCTGAAGACCGGGGGCTGGGCTTGTTCGTTGTCAGAGGCCCAGAGGATCACTGCGCCATCGGAGATTCCAAAAGCCACATGGCGCTGCTGCGCCAAGCCGAGGATGGCTGGGACATCGGCAGGGCCGAACTTGGCGAAAAACATGTCCACGGGGATGCTGAAGAGAATCATAAAATCTCCTAAAGTCTGGGTGGTAAGGGACGATCGCCAGAGTATGTAGCACTTTGATGAATGTCAAGCACAGAGGGCATTTTTGGGCCGGTTTTAGAAAAGCCAGCCACCCTTCTCCCACAGGCGGGCTCGCCACTTGCCACGGGCGGGCACCCCGGTTTCCCACGGGCGGGCATTTTGCCCCAGGCGGGCTAATTTTTTAAAAAATTTTTCTGCGGAGGCCGAAAATTGCCCAAAATTGGAGATTTGATGTCGAAAGAATTACGCCAATAGGGCGTCCACATCACCCTCAATATTGTCCATATGAATCAGTGCACTCTTGGCGGTGTGGGAGGCGCCGAGGGCGAACTGAACCTCAGGGGCGGTGGCGGCAACACCGCTGCCGCCGGAGGTGACAAAGATGTGGAGTTCGAGATTCGGGTTAATCTTCTGAACCTGCTCGGCGATGGTGACAATAATGCGCGGTGCCTTGCCCCACCAGATTGGGTAGCCGAGATAAAGCACAGTGGCATCCTGGATGAGGTCAATAATCTCATCGGCATTGGCAGCAGGAACGCGGGTCTCCGGATTCCACTGCTCCTGGTTGGCGCGGCATTCATCCACACGCCAATTCAGATCCGCATCACTGTAGGTATCGCGCTCAATAATCTGATGGGCCTCAACGCCGAGCTTCCCGGCAATAGCCTGGGCGGCGCGCTCAGTGTGACCGTGCTTGCTGAAATAAATAACCTGAGTAGACATTAGCTCCATACTTCCTTTGCCATAGTGAGTGCAGGCCAGACCTTTGGCCAGCCAACGTAGAATGCGAGATGAGTCAGTGCCGCCGCGATTTCCTCGCCGGTGATGTCATGGGCCTTGGCGGCATTGAGGTGGAACCGCAGGGATTCGTCAGTAAGACCCTGGGCAACAAGGGCAGAGACGGTGACAAAGCTGCGGTCACGCAGGTTCAAATCACCATTGGTCCAGACTTCCTGGAAGAGGACATCATCATTGAGGGCGGCAAACTGTGGGGCGAATTCGCCCAGCTGATCGCGGCCGGCCGAAATCTTTGGTACGTCATTTTTCTTAGTCATGTACCCCACCCTAGGACTTAGAGTTCACTCTAAGTCAAATTCGGTATTTTCTTCCCCGAAATACGCTGCAGTTTCCGCTAAAATGGGAACTTATGACTACACCGATGGATACCCCTGCGCACCGCTACTCCCCTGAGTTGGCGGCGCAGATCGAGCAGACCTGGCAGAACTATTGGCGCACCGAGGGCACTTTCAATGCCCCTAACCCTGTTGGCGACCTTGCTGATGGGAAGGAGCTTCCAAAGGAGAAGCTCTTTGTGCAGGATATGTTCCCATTTCCATCGGGCGCAGGCCTCCACGTAGGCCACCCACTGGGCTATATTGGCACCGACGTTTTTGGTCGTTTTAACCGCATGATGGGCAAGAATGTCCTCCACACCCTGGGCTATGATGCCTTCGGTCTGCCTGCTGAGCAGTACGCCATCCAGACCGGCACCCACCCGGCAGTGCGCACCAAGGAGTCCATTGCCAATATGGAGCGCCAGCTCAACCGCCTGGGCCTGGCCCACGATAAGCGCCGCTCCGTGGCCACCACTGATGAGGAATTCTACAAGTGGACCCAGTGGATTTTCCTCCAGATTTTCAACTCCTACTTCGATGAGCAGGAGCAGAAGGCTTTCCCAATCGAGCGTCTGATTGCCAAGCTTGAGGCAGGCGAGGTTGCCGGCCACGAGAATTACACCGAGCTTTCCCGCGTGGAGCAGGCCAAGGTTGTTGATTCCTTCCGCCTGGTCTACCTTTCCGAGTCCACCGTGAACTGGTGCCCAGGCCTGGGTACTGTGCTCGCCAATGAGGAAGTCACCGCCGATGGCAAGTCTGAGCGTGGCAATTTCCCTGTTTTCCGCAAGAACTTCAAGCAGTGGATGATGCGCATCACCGCCTACTCCGATAGGCTGCTGGATGACCTTGAGCTGCTCGATTGGCCTGAAAAGGTCAAGACCATGCAGCGCAACTGGATTGGTCGCTCCCGCGGCGCCGAAATCAACTTCGATGCCAATGGTGAAACCATCACGGTGTTCTCCACCCGCCCAGATACTCTCTTTGGTGCCTCCTATGTTGTGCTCGCCCCTGAGCACAAGCTTGTCGACGTCTTGACCGCGGACTCGTACGACTCCGCAGCCAACGACAAGTGGAAGTATGGCAAGGAAACTCCTGCTGAGGCAGTGGCTGCGTATCGTGCCGATATTGCCGCCAAGAGCGATGTGGAGCGCCAGGAAAATAAGGAAAAGACTGGTGTCTTCATCGGTGCCTATGCCACCAACCCAGTCAATGGTGCCAAGCTCCCAATCTTCATTGCCGACTATGTTCTGGCCACCTATGGCACCGGCGCTATTATGGCTGTTCCAGCCCACGATGAGCGCGACTATGAGTTCGCCACCGTCTTTGAGCTGCCAAAGCCTGAGGTAGTCTCCGGCGGCAATATTGCCGAGGAAGCCTATACCCAGGATGGCACCCTGGTGAACTCCGATAATGGTGAGGGCCTGAGCCTCAATGGCATGGACAAGGCCACCGCCATTGCCACCATGATTGACTGGTTGGAGAAGACCAATAATGGTGTGGGCAAGATTCAGTACAAGCTGCGCGACTGGCTCTTTGCCCGCCAGCGCTACTGGGGTGAGCCATTCCCAATTGTTTACGATGAGGACGGTGTAGCCCACGGCCTTCCAGAGTCCATGCTTCCTGTGGAGCTTCCAGAGGTTGAGGACTATAAGCCAGTGAGCTTTGACCCTGAGGATTCCAATTCCGAGCCACACCCACCATTGGCCAAGGCCACCGAGTGGATCAATGTGGAGCTCGACCTGGGCGATGGTCCTAAGATGTACCGCCGTGAACCGAACGTCATGCCACAGTGGGCTGGTTCCTCCTGGTATGAGCTGCGCTATATTGACCCAAATAACTCTGAGAAGTTCTGCGACCCGGAGAATGAAAAGTACTGGCTGGGCCCACAGTCCGAGGGTGACTGTGGTGGCGTGGACCTCTACGTTGGTGGCGTTGAGCACGCTGTTTTGCACCTGCTCTATAGCCGTTTCTGGCACAAGGTTCTCTTCGACCTTGGCCACGTCTCCTCCCGCGAGCCTTATCGACGCCTCTTCAACCAGGGCATGATCCAGGCCTTCGCCTATACCGATGCCCGTGGCGTCTATGTTCCAGCCGAAGAGGTTGAGGAGAAGGACGGCAAGTTCTTTTACAATGGCGAAGAAGTCACCCAGGAATACGGCAAGATGGGCAAGTCCCTGAAGAACTCCGTGGCCCCAGACCAGATCTGTGATGACTACGGTGCCGATACCCTGCGCGTCTATGAGATGTCCATGGGTCCTTTGGATGCCTCCCGCCCTTGGGCCACCAAGGATGTGGTGGGTGCCCAGCGCTTCCTGCAGCGCCTGTGGCGTCTGCTGGTGGATGAAAACACCGGCGAGCTGGTCTGCACCGATGCAGCCCTGACCGATGATGATAATAAGGCCCTGCACCGCACCATTGCCGGCGTGAAGGAAGACTACCAGGAGCTGCGCCTCAATACTGTTGTGGCCAAGCTTATTGAGTACGTCAACTACCTGACCAAGACTTACCCACAGGGCGCCCCACGTGCCGCTGTTGAGGTCCTGCCACAGCTGGTAAGCCCAGTGGCTCCACATATTGCTGAGGAACTGTGGAAGCGCCTCGGCCACGAAGGCACCATTGCCTATGTGGACTTCCCATCCTTCGATGAGAAGTGGCTTGTGGATGACTCCATTGAGCTCCCAGTCCAGGTCAATGGCAAGGTTCGTGCCCGCATCACCGTCCCTGCCGATGCAGCCCAGGAAGCCATTATTGAGGCCGCACTGGCCGATGCCAAGGTTCAGGAGCACACTGAGGGCAAGACAATCATTAAGCAGATTGTTGTCCCAGGCCGCCTGATTAACCTCGTGGTTAAGTAAGGTTTAGATCGGAAAAGAGCCGTAGCTCCTTGTGGGAGTTACGGCTCTTAAACTATTGGTTTAGCGTGCGTTGAAGTAATTTTCGGAATAAGCCTCATGGAGGAAGTTATTAATCTGGGCGTAGCTGGTGGAAATTTCAATGGCGGCGACGTAGTAGGCCTTGTCGGCATCGCTTAGATGCTCAAGCCTATAAACCTGGCGGTCTGCATGGTAGCGCGCATCATTGATAAATGGGTCATCGAAGAAGTTGGTATCGGCGACTCCGCTGGTTGGGGTGTAATAATCGTAGCTGTAGAAGGCTTCCGCCTGGGCGGTGCTGGCAAAGGCAGTGGCACCACCAAGAATGCCGGCTGCGGCAGCGGTGCTCAGTGCAAACTTAGCGATGGTGGTCTTGAAAGAGGCGAACATGGGAACTCGTTGAATAACTGTTGTTGACGTGACAACATTCAGTTTAGGGGGTAGTCAGATTTTTTCAAAACACCCACAAAACCGCAGGTGAATACGCATTTTTTCCTTCTTATTAAATTTTCTGAATATTTTCGTCACTTTTTCAGAATATCTTTGCACTGCTAGAGGGCATTTTGGGGACTATTTTCGGCTGACGAAAAGCCTTCTTCCTGCACCATTCTTCGCTGTGAGTCAGCTGTGGCTCAGTTAGGGGCTTCGTAGAAGTTTTTCCTCCGAACAGGGAAAAGAGGAAAAATTCCTGCTTGGATTTAGCTAGAAGTGCACACTAGGACTCACCCCATTTTGGCCTCCCATGGCCTCACAGGAAGCATACAGAAAGGCCACAACCCCTGCGGAGTTATGGCCTCGAGTGGGTTTTACCCCTTAAGAGGAGCTCGACCCACTAGCGGCTCCAGGGAAGAAATGTCCAATCTGCGCATCCTGCTGCCAAGCCTGGGAGCCGAGGTTATTGGCCTGATCCACAGTGGTGGCATTATTCACCTGCCCATGCCAATAGTTCTTCAGCTGCTGGGGCATGTACACCAGGCTATTGATGAGATTATGGGCATTATTCTT
>JAUMTX010000012.1:0-35758 GCA_030530985.1 Corynebacterium sp. | reverse complement strand
TCAGCTGCTGGGGCATGTACACCAGGCTATTGATGAGATTATGGGCATTATTCTTGGCCTGCTCTAGCTGCTGAGAATAGTTATTCTGTTGCTGTTGTTGCTGGGGCTGGTTATTCCACTGGTCAGCGGAGGCAATACCTGCACCCGCACCAACGAGGACAAAGGCAGCTGCTGCGGAGGCGAATAGCTTTTTCATGAGAGTACTCCTTTAGTCACTAGCGATTAGGGTGGGCGGCGATGAAGTTATCATCCGAAATGGCCTGGGAAACATAGCCATTAATCTGGGCCTGGTCGGTGGCAATGCCAATAGCCGCGGTGTAGTAGGCCTTGTCATTAGCGCTGAGGAACTTCAGGCCATTGACCACATTCTGGGCGACGGTGCGCGCATTATCGAGTGCAGGATTACTGTAGACACTGATCAGAGCCATTGGGTCCGCACCTTGGTTCTGGAAGGGGGCCGCCGATGCAGCACCGGCTGCCACTACCCCGCCACCGAGAAGGACAGCGGTGGTGGCGCCAGTGAGGGCGAGCTTCTTGAAAACAAAGTTCTTAAACACAAACATTCGGAATCTCCTTTGACGGTCGATGTGTCTGGGATGAGTACCCTGGGATGACTACCAATGTACGCTCTAGAGGCCGTGATGAAAATATTTCAGAAAAGCCCAGGTGAACGGCTAAATTTTGGCTTTCAGGTGGCCTTTAGAGGGCTTTCGTCACACTCACAGAAAAGGAGATCGCAGGTGGGGTGGGAGAAAGGGCACAGTAGCGCACTGACGTAATAGAAACGCAATAGAAAAAAGCCCGCCCCTAGCGCCTGAGCAGAGCGTGAGGGGCGGGTACGAGTCCAGTACTAAAACCGGCGAAAAAGAATAGTATTTTGAATATCCACCTGGGTAAATACAGAAAAACTCGGAAAAAACCAGCCTGGGAGGCAACTGATAGCCACCACCTAGGCCACCAAAGACCTAGCGGCGACGGCGTCCTTGGGGCTGGCAGTGAGGACAATAAAAGAGATTGCGACCCTCCATTTGAGTTTCCGCAATAGGGGTGGCACAGATATAGCAGGGCAGGCCGGCGCGTCGATAGACATAGACCTCACCACCATGATCATCCTTACGGGGTGGGCGATTCATAGCCTCAGGCATATGCTCCGGATAGACCGTATCCAGGCGCCCCGTATCCGTGCCGTGGCGCATGAGATCCACCAAATCCTCCCAAATGAGCAACCACTGGGCCCGGGTTAGGGACCTTCCCTCGGTAAATGGGGAAATATTATGGCGGAAGAGGACCTCGGCGCGGTAAATATTACCCACCCCGGCAAAAAGCTTCTGGTCCATGAGAAGAGAGCCAACAGAACGAGTTGAGCGCATGGCCTTAGCCAAAATAGCCTCATCCAACTGGCCAGTAATCGGATCATTGCCCAAAGAAGCCAAAATCGGATCGGCATCCTCAATAAGCCGGCACCACTGGGGCCCATGAAGATCCGCAGCCGTGCGCTCATCATTAATGCGCAGGCGGACAATACCCTGGGGCTCAGCCAGGGGATGGATTTTGAACTTGCCAATCAACCCCAAATGAATATGGATAATATGGGGCGAATCAAAATAAAGAAAGAGGTGCTTACCGCGCGCATCGGCATGAAGGAATGAGCGGGCGTCGAGAAGCAAAGCCTCGGGGGCAAAACGGCCCTGGGGGGAACTAACGTGGACCTGCTCGCCGGCAAAAGCGGCGTTCAAATCGCGGGCAAGGGCGTGAATGACATGTCCTTCAGGCATGCTTCAAGCATAAACCCGGCCGGACAAAGTGCCAACCCGCGCCCATCACCCAATGGGAAGGCGCCAAATACGCCCCCAGATGGGCGCGTAAGGCGATAAAAACGAACAGTCGGGGTTTAGGTTAGATATCCCACGTCAAATCGGGGATATCCTCTTCCTTCTCCAAACGAGCCGTATTCTGGCGCATGAGACGCCAATTGCGGGCACGTGAATCCATGTGCGTCTTCGGATCCGTGGTATTCGGCATAGCCAAAAGAGCAAGGGACGCATCAATAGCATCCGCATATCGCGTGAGGGTACGAACGGTAGGGTTGGTTAACCCACGCTCAAGACGACTCACCGCCGCCTTGTCGACACCCATGCGACGAGCCGCCTCCTCAATAGTTAGGCCGTTGTTTTCACGGATGAGTGCAAGCTGAGTAATGAGCTCAGCGAAAAATGTGTGTGTTTGACTCTCCATAATAAAAAATATAACCGAAATATGCGTGAATTGATTAATATGGGTGTATGGAGCAAAGCAAAATTCTTCTTTATTATCAGTTTACACCCATTAGTGATCCTAAGGCAGTGATGCTGTGGCAGCGCGAACTGTGCGAGTCATTAGGCCTGCGTGGACGCATTTTGATCTCCAAGCACGGCATCAATGGCACCGTCGGCGGAAGCATGAAAGCCTGCAAAACTTATGTGAAAAAAACTCGTGAATATCCGGGCTTCAAAAGCATGCAATTTAAGTGGTCTGATGGCGGCGCGGAGGACTTTCCACGCCTCTCCGTTAAGGCCCGCGATGAAATTGTGGCCTTCGGTGCCCCAGATGAGTTGAAGGTCGATGAGAATGGCGTCGTCGGCGGCGGCGTGCACCTCAAGCCAGAAGAGGTAAATAAGCTCGTTGAAGAGCGCGGCGATGATGTCGTCTTCTTCGACGGCCGCAATGCCATGGAAGCGCAGATTGGCAAGTTCAAGAATGCCATTGTGCCTGATGTTAATACCACCCACGACTTTATCCGTGAGATTGAGTCCGGCAAGTACGATGACCTCAAGGATAAGCCAGTGGTCACCTACTGCACCGGTGGTATTCGCTGTGAGATTCTCTCTGCTCTGATGAAGAACCGTGGCTTCAAGGAAATCTACCAAATTGATGGTGGCATTGTGCGCTACGGCGAAAAATACGGCAATAGCGGTCTCTGGGAGGGTTCCCTCTACGTCTTCGACCGCCGTATGCACATGGAATTCGGCCATGATGAGAAGGACTATAAGCAGCTCGGCCACTGCATCCACTGCGGTGCAGACACCAATAAGTTCGAGCACTGTGTTAATGAGGATGAGTGCCGTCAACTCGTGCTCATGTGCCAGGACTGCTATGACAATATCGCCACCCGCCACTGCGGTCGCGAGCACTGCAAGGAAGTTGCCGCCGAGATGGCTGCAGCAACCGTCTAAGTTCCGTCTAGGTTTACCTAGACGTGTGCCCCGGTTCCACTATGGTTCCGGGGCATTAGTTTGTGGTTGGGTTGTGGCTCTTAGAGCAGAGCCAGGGCGCCAGCTGCCCAGAAAAGAGAAAAGGGGATCAAGCCCCACAAACAGGCCAACCATGGGGACCAGTGTTGGTAGCGGCGGAAGCGAAGCCACACCACAAGGGCGCAACCCACCACGCCGCCAAAAGAAATGGCCATGGTGACAACAACAAAGAGGATGCTTAGGGACTGCGAGCAGAGCCACGTCGCCAAGCCAGCGGTGCAACGAGGGCCACCGAAACCGCGCGAAAAAAGCAAAATCGCGCCGGCGGCAAGGAAAGTCACCACAGGAATGGACAAGCCATAGGCAATGGCCTGGTGCACCGAAGAAGAACGGGACTCAAACTGGTCCTCAAAATTCCTCGGCAATTCAACATGCAAAGCCGGATTATTCTCCGGGTGCTCAGCCTGCTCGTACATGAGCTTTTACTTCTGATCCTTAAGCTCAGTGCCGTCAGTATTAGCGGCAGAGTAGCTTTCAGCCAAGTTCTGGATGACAGGAACCATCTTGGCGGTCACTTCCAAATCCTCAGGGGACATGTGAGAGAGCAACTCGGCAAAAAGCTCAGTGCGCTCCTCACCCACACGCTTAAGCTCAGCGCGACCCTGGGAGGTCAGACGCACGCGCACGCCACGGCCATCATAAGGATCGCGGACGCGATCAACCATGCCGCGCACCTCAAGCTGGTGCAGAGCATTAGAAGCGGTAGGCATGCGAATACCCTCAAGGCGGGCAATATCGCTAATACGTGCCGGGCCCATATCCTCCAGGCGGGCGAGGATAGTCAGCTGGGGGCCTGTGAGGTCAGAACGGGAAGCCAGCCTGAAATAGGTGACATACAGTTGTGTCATGGCTGGTCGGATTTGTTCAGCAATCTTACGTGGGTCGGCTGCATTCATAAACACTATCGTAACCACACTTTGCTGTATTGTCATTAAACATGGCTCTCATTCGTTCTGGTTTTCTTGATCATCGCTGGCAGCGCGCCCGCGTTCTTGCCGACTACCAGGCGGGATTGCTCAAGCGCGATGAACTAACGGACGCCGACTTTATCCTCACAACCGCCGCCAAGTTCCACGGGGAACCCAAAGGCGGGTCGTCATTTTCCTGCCCTGTTTGTGAAAAAACCGATGTGCGGGAGGTGCTGTGGGTCCACGGGGAGGAACTCGGGCGGGCCAGCGGCTCCGCGCGCTCCTGGGAGGAAATCGAGGAATTTGCGCGCCGGGGTTTGAGCTTTGAGGTGCACCTGGTGGAGGTGTGCCCCGACTGCGGGTGGAATTACCTGCTCACTCAGGAAACGGTGCACTGGGAGGACTAGTGCGGTCTAGCTGCGGTCTACCTGGGGAAATGCGAAATCTGAGACGGCCTCTTAAAATGCTCACATTTTATCGGTATAGTTATATGGATAGAGTTTTCACGGTATCCACCCTGGGTGCCGGGCCGGCAGTGCGCCGGTAAGTCAAGAGTGTAGTGGGAGTTTGCATGGCAAAGAAGAAGTCACGTAAGGGCCGTATTTTAGGTGTCCTTGCGCTACTTTTCGCCCTGGTAATCATTGCCCCCTTCGCGGCTTTTGGTGTCGCCTATACGACCATTACCGTGCCGGAGCCGCAGCAAATTGTGAGCAAGCAGGTGGCAAATATTTATGCCTCCGATGGCACCACTGAGATTGCGCGCCTGGTTCCTACCGATGGCAACCGTGAAAATGTGAGCCTGGACCGTGTGCCTGCGGTGCTCCAGCAGGCCGTGGTGGCCGCTGAGGACCGTGAGTTCTTCACCAACTCGGGCTTCTCCATTACTGGTTTCGGCCGCGCCCTGTGGGGTCAGCTCACTGGCAATGAATCGGCCGGCGGTGGTTCGACCATTACCCAGCAGTATGTGAAGAATGCTGTGGTGGGTAATGAGCGCTCCTATGAGCGTAAGGTCAAGGAGCTGCTCTACTCCATTAAGATGACCCGCGAGTGGTCCAAGGAAGAAATCCTCCAGGCCTATCTGAATACCATCTACTTTGGCCGCAATGCCTATGGTGTGGCTGCCGCCTCCCAGGCGTATTTTGGCCAGGATGTGTCCACCTTGACCTTTGAACAGTCGGCTGTGCTGGCCGCCGCCATTCAGCGCCCATCGGTGCTTGACCCGTGGGTGAACCGCGCCGAGTCTGAGGCCCGCTGGAATTATGTTTTGGATGGCATGGTTGATATTGGTGCCATTACTCCTGAGCAGCGTGCGGCTGCGGTCTATCCGGAGACCACTAACCCGGCTAATACGCAGGCCTTTACCCAGGCTGAGGGCACCAATGGTCTGATTAAGACCCAGGTAATTAATGAGCTGGCGGCCCGTGGTATTACCGAGTCGGATATTCAGACCCGTGGCCTGCGCATTTACACCACCATTGACCCTAAGGTGCAGGAATCTGTACTCAAGGCTGTGAATAATGGCCTGAGTAATCTGAAGGATGCGACCCGTGCGGCCGTGGTGTCCATTGACCCACAGACAGGTGCGGTCAAGGGCTACTATGGTGGCTCCGATCCGAATGGTTGGGACTATGCCAATGCCGGCATGGAGACTGGTTCCACCTTCAAGATTTTCGCCCTGGCGGCTGGTCTGCAGCAAGGTATTCCACTGACTAAGATTTATTCCTCCGCGCCTATCGACGTCGGCGGTATCACCATTAATAACTCTGATGGTGAGACCTGTGGTTCCTGCTCCATTGCCCAGGCGCTGCGCATGTCCTTGAACACCAGCTTTATTCGCCTGACTAAGGACCTGACTAATGGTGCCCAGGATGTGGCCGATATGGCCCATAATCTTGGTGTGGCCCGCTCCCTGCCGGGTATTCCTCAGACCCTGACTGAGGGTGGTAATGGCGACACCCCATATGAGACCATCACCCTGGGTATGTACCAGAGCCGCCCACTGGATATGGCCTCTGGCTTGTCTACCCTGGCTAATAAGGGCGTCTACCATGAGCCATATTTTGTTTCCAAGGTAGAGACCTCTGATGGCCAGGTGCTTTATGAGCATGATGCGGGTGAGGGTGAGCGTCGTGTTGGTGAAGATGTGGCCAGCGATGTTATCCAGGCCATGCTGCCAATCGCCGCCTATTCCAATAACAACCAGTTGGCTAATAGCCGCCCTTCGGCTGCTAAGACTGGTACCGTCCAGTTGGGTAATGCTGGTTCCGGTGCGAACCGCTATGCCTGGATGATTGGTGCCACCCCACAGTTGGCCACCGCCGTGTGGATGGGTACCGACGATGGTTCTGCCCTGACTACCAGCTGGGGTTCCATGATGTACGGTTCCAATACCCCATCGACCATTTGGAAGCAGACCATGGATGGCGCCTTGGCGGATGAACCAGTCCTCCAGTTTGAGCGTGTGAATACTGGCTCCGGCTACTCGGGCAGCTACTACAGTGGCGGCACGGGCAACAGCACCCAGCGCAGCCAGTCCACCGGTAACGCCAATAGCAATACAGGCACTGGTACTGGCACTGGTGGTGAGGATACCGATTCCTCCACTGGCTCCGAGGGTGCTGCTGATAGCGGTGCGGATGCTGGATTACAGAATCAGGCTCCTGCGCCGGCCCCAGCCCCTGAGCCTGCTCCAGCCCCAGGTGGCGTGGAGATTCTTCCAGGTGTTGTGATTCCGAATAGTCTCTTTGGCCGCTAGGCCAGAAGCCCCAAAGGAGAAGTATGTCTGATCCCGCACGGCGCGTGCAGCCCGCCGAAACCCAGCCGGTAGCGCAGGGATTTATTGAATTCCTCGGTGGGCGCATGGGGCGCCACAGTGTGGTGGGTACCGCCCGGTGGTTTACTCCCCTGCGTGTGCTCTATATGGTGGGATCTATCTTCCTGGTTTTCGCCTACCTGGCTAAGAGCCGCTGTCTTTTTGGCAAGTATGAGAATGGTGTGTGGAGCCTCGACTGGTCGGGCTCCCGCCAATATGTGGCCGCCTGCTATAACGACATTGTTCCGCTCTATGGGGCGGAGGGCCTCGCGGCCGGCCACTTCCCTTATCTGTATTCCTGGGTGGAAAATGGCCAAACCCGCTATATGGAGTATCCGGTTCTCTCCGGTCTCTACCAGTGGGTCATTGCCTTTATTACCCGCCACACCTATGGCATTTTGCCCTTCCCATTCCCTGAGGTCACTTGGTACTTTGCGCTGACTGCGCTGAGCCTCTCGGTCTTTTGGTTCATTATTATCCGTTGGGTCTATATCCTCAGTGGCAATAAGGCCTGGGATGTTATTTTGATGGTGGCCTCCCCGCTGGTGGTCATGCATGCATTCTCCAACTGGGATATTTTCTCCATCTTCTTTGCTGTGGGCGCCCTGCTCGCACTAAAGCGCTACCAGTATGTGCGCGCCGGCATCTTTATTGGTTTGGGTGTGGCCGCCAAGCTGTGGCCGCTCTTCCTGCTCGGTGCCCTGCTTGTCGAGGCCCTGCGTAACCGTGAATGGCGCCAGTTCATTATCACCACCCTGAGTACTGTGGTGACCTGGGTGGCGGTGAATGCGCCTATCTACCTCCTCTCCCCTGCGGGTTGGCGTGAGTTCCTGCGCCTGAATAGTGAGCGCGGTTGGGAGTGGACCACCATCTATGCGGTCATCTACCGCATCTTCGGGGTGAACCTTTCGGGCTCCACCCTGAATATGTTGAGCTTCGCGCTCTTTGCCCTGGCCTGTGTGGCCATTCTAATTCTGGGATTGAAGCGCCCGGATTTGAATACGGTGCAGATTTTCTTCCTGATTACTGCGGCCTTCCTGTTCTTTAATAAGGTCTGGTCCCCGCAGTACTCCATCTGGCTGCTTCCACTGGCTGTGCTTGCTGTGCCACAGTGGCGCCTGATTTGGGTGTGGACCTTCACTGAGGCCATTCTTTGGCCGGTGCTGACCTGGCACATGATGGGCACCGACCATAAGGGTGTGACCGCCGGCTTCCTCAATGTCTTTATCCTCATCCGTGATGTGATGCTCATTATTGTTGTCACCACCTTGATTCGCCGAAAGGACTCCCATGCTGACCACGTACCTGGGAATTCTTAGTATCGCTATTGGTTTTGCCTTCTTTGGATCCTGCTTTTATTGCTTTTCCACGGGTAAATCCCGCAAACTGTGTATTGGTCTTGCAATAGCAGCCTTTCTCTTCATGACTATCATCCCGGTGACTCTTGCAGTTGGCTTTGCGGCGATTGCTAATTAAATCGGCCTGTCAACTTGAATTTTCCCCTGTGACTCGGTACTCTGAAGAGGTTGCTTGACGCAACGACCCTCCTGCCACACCTAAAGGGGGTGTGGCCGATCCAAACAACTAGACCATAGGAGGTGATGAGGTCCGTGCGTCACTACGAAATTATGATCATCCTCGATCCACAGCAGGATGAGCGCACTGTAGCCCCGTCCCTAGACAAGTTCCTCGACGTTGTCCGTAAGGAAAACGGCTCTGTGGATAAGGTGAACATTTGGGGTAAGCGTCGTCTCGCTTATCCAATCCTCAAGAAGGAAGAGGGCATCTACGCAGTTGTGGATCTCACTTGTGAGTCCGCTACCGTGCAGGAGCTCGACCGTCTGCTCACCCTGAGCGACGATGTCCTTCGCACCAAGGTGCTCCGCGCCGATCGCTAAGAATCGTCCCTGACGAACCAAGTAGGGCATTTCGACTAAAATAGTGAGAAATTCCCTACCACCTCAAGAAAGGTTCAGCATATGGCTCAAGGAGACATTAATATCACTGTGGTCGGTAATGTTGTTACCGACCCTGAGCTGCGTTATACCAATAGCGGTACTCCCGTAGCATCCTTCCGTGTCGCTTCGAATACCCGCCGTTTTGACCAGGCGACTGGTCAGTGGGTGAATGGTGATTCCACCTTCCTCACCTGCAACGCGTGGCGTAACCTCGGCCAGAATATCGTCAATAGCATTACCAAGGGCACCCGCGTGGTTGTCACCGGTGTGTTCCGCGAGAATTCTTATACCGACGCGCAGGGCAATCCACGTACATCCTATGAGATTCAGGTGGAAGATATTGGTCCTTCCTTGCGATATGCCACTGCTGAAGTAACACGCCTTTCTGGTGGCGCCGGTCAGTCCGGTGGCTACTCTGCTGGCAATGCTGGCGGAAACCAAGGTGGCTATCAGCCTCAGGCTGCCCCACAGTCCGATTCCGGATTCCCGGGCCCTTCACAGGACCCATGGCAGACCGCAGGTGATTCTGGGTTCCCACAGGGTAATTCTCAGGCGCAACCCCCGTTCTAAAACACGACCGTTTTAATTAAGGATTCAAGGAAAGGCAGGGATCATGAAGCTGATCCTCACCGCCGCTGTTGAGAACCTCGGCGTCCCAGGTGACATTGTCGAGGTTAAGGACGGCTACGGACGTAACTACCTGCTTCCACGCGGCTACGCTATTGTTGCTACCCGCGGTGCTGAGAAGCAGATTGAAGGCATTAAGCGCGCTCAGCAGGCTCGTGAGATTCGTGACACCGATCACGCACGCGAGATCAAGGCACAGCTTGAGGCTCTTTCTAATGTGGAGGTCAAGGTACGTACCTCCGAGACCGGCAAGGTCTTCGGCTCTGTGAGCGCCGATGACGTTGTTGCTGCAGTGAAGGCCGCTGGCGGCCCATCCCTGAGCAAGCACAGCATCGAGCTCAAGAAGGGCTCTGTGAAGTCCACCGGTAAGTATCAGGTAAACGTGAAGCTGCACTCCAACATCGCAGCCACCGTTCGCTTTGAGGTTGTTGCTGCCTAAGAGCAGTTAAAACCCAACAAGACAACAGCAAAAAAATAACCGCCCCACGGGGCGGTATTTTTTATGCCTGGATGCGGCTACTGCACGGCCTCCCAGGCCTCCACAAAGCGGGCAGCCTCAGCGGCATCAGTGACCGTAATACGCAAGCCCTCAGGGAAGGCGCGCACCAGCACCCCGCGCTCAGCCAGTGCCTCAGCCTTATCCGCAGCTCCAGGAAGCCACACGAAGTTGGATTGGGTTGGGATAGCGGAGAGTTCGTCGACAAGCCCGGTGCGGACAATGGCGGTAACCTCAGTGTGCTCGCGCATCCACTCCTGAACAGGCTCCGAGAGGCAGGCCACGGCGGCCGCCTGGGTGATGGAAGACACGGCGAAAGGCAGGGCCACCTTGTTCAGGCCGCGAATGAGCTCAGGGTTGCCGAAAGCATAGCCCACGCGCAGGCCAGCCAGGCCATAGGCCTTGGAGAAAGTACGCAGGCCCAGCAGGTTAGGATACTTGTGCACCAGCTCGGCGGCATTCGGGGTATCCTCGGTGCGGACATACTCGAAATAGGCCTCATCCAGGCCCACAACCACATGGCTTGGGACCTTGTCCATGAAGGCCTCAAACTCGGCGGTGCGGACCACGGTGCCCGTTGGGTTATTCGGATTACAGACCCAAATGAGCTTGGTATTCTCCGTAATGGCCTCGGCCATGGCACTCAAATCATTATGCTGATCGGCGGTCAAAGGAACCGGCACCTGGGTGGCGCCATGCACCTTGGTGAAAATCGGGTAGGCCTCAAAGGAACGCCACGGATAAATGACCTCATCGGTCGGGGCGGAACAAGTCATCTGCACCATCTGCTGGAGCAGCGCGGAGGAGCCCACACCCACCGCAACATGGTTCATATCCGGCATGCCCAGATGCTTGGCCAGGGCCTCACGCAGCTCCACCGCAACCAAATCAGGATAGCGGTTGACCTCGGTGGCAGCCTGGGCGATGGCCTCCGCCACGGCAGGATGTGGCTTGAGGTTAGTCTCATTGGAGGACAGCTTGAGGGCACCCGGCTGGCGGCGGCCCGGCACATAGTCCGGTAGTTCATGTAAATCAGGACGAATCATAGATACAAGTATAGGCCTGACGTGCCGATTTGCAGAAACCGGCTTTATTCGATAACCTTACATGAGTTCAATCTTCTGACTGAACGCTGGAGACGTGCCAGAGCGGCCGAATGGGGCTCACTGCTAATGAGTTGTCCTTTTAACGAAGGACCGGAGGTTCAAATCCTCTCGTCTCCGCTCTCCCTTCGGGGAATGCGCCCGTAGCTCAACGGATAGAGCATCTGACTACGGATCAGAAGGTTGGGGGTTCGAATCCCTCCGGGCGCACAGATGAAAGACCTGCTACGGCAGGTCTTTTTTGTGTTTCTGCCCAGCTACTGTAATGTTTGCGCTAGATAATGCGTGAGGTGGAGGTAGCAAATGCATAACCTGGGTCGTATACGGTCTGCCCTGGCAGTAGTGGCGGTGGCGGCGACTGTGGCCGCGCAATGCCCGGCCGTGGCGGACCCGATTCCCTCTATTGAAGCGGATGGGGTGGTCAACCCTGCCATGGTCTCGCACCTGGGGCGCACGCCGACAATGCAGTACCTGCCTGAGCTTAGTAGTGAATTCTCCTCACCTTTGGAGGCGGATGCTTCCTTCCAGAGCTGGAACCAGCTGGGGCCGCGCCAGGCCTATAGCAACAACAACTCCTGGTGGTTGCCCGCAGGCTATGAGCAGGTGGATGGCAAGCTGCGGGCCAAAGCCCTGCGCTACTGTGCCCCTGAGGGGGAAGTGACCGCCCAAACCTATGTGGACTCCCCTGTGACGACGGGGGTGTGCCCGGAGGGAACCCAGACCATCTACAGCACCACGCGCATGCACCTGCCCTATGTGCCGGCCAAGAATTTCCGCATGGTGATTCGCGCCTATTTTGGTGCCAGCCATGATGTGCCGGGGCTGCGGCGCAACTTCTGGTTCCAGGGTGAAACCAAGGCAGACCATCCGCTGTATACGGAATTTGACCTGACGGAATACTATTCCAGCCGCACCGATATGCAGTTCTCGGCCTCTCACCTGGGCCGCTATGGTGGCCACACCTATATGCCGATGCGTGAGTCCGCCGTTGAGGGTGGGAGCTTCCTCAATGGGTGGCACACCTGGACCATTGAGGTCATTGATAATACGGTGGCCTACTATGTGGACGATAAGCTCGTGGGCAATGAGGTAGTGAGCGTGGACCAGGTGGAACGCGGGCGGCGTGATGTGAAGCGCCGCTGGGATGCGCTCTTTAACCAGCGCTTCCGCCTTATCCACGATCTCATGGTGGAAAGCCCCTACTCGGGTTGGTTGGCGCAGCCGGATAACAACCTACCGTGGGGTGAGCAGTGGGTGGATATTGACTATATCCGCACCTATACGGAACCGGGCACCGAATTCCCTGCGGACCACCATGTCCCGGAGGATTGGAAGGACCCCGGCGATACCATTTGGGGTTTGCCCGCCTGGCTGGTCATCCTGCTTGGCGTGGGTGCTGGTATCGGGCTTGTGGCGGGATTGGTGTACTACCTGGTTAGCCGGCATCCTGGGATGCTGACTAGCTCCTAAAGCGGCCTCAATTATGCATTTTGATTGGTTCAATTTTATAATTAAAGCAATTGTTCTCAACAACGATTTGGGGCAAAACTACCCATTCTCAGGACGAGTCAAACCTTGCAGCCCGCTTTCCCAAGGTTTAGCCACTACCGGAAGGAGTTTCATATGAAACCCCGCTTTATTGCTTCACTAGCCCTAATGGTGTCACTCGCATGTCTGACCCAGTTCACCCCGGTTGCTAATGCTGAGCCCAGCTCGCCAGCGTCTTACTCCACAACACTGGATGATCTGCCGATTGTCGCTGATGATGATACCTCCACCATTGATGACACCGCCCAGATTGATCCCCTCATGGCGGAATATATTGGTCGCACCCCTGTGATGGAATATTATCCCGGTGCGAGCAGCGAGTTTGAGGTCCCCATTGAGGATGATGCTGTGGCCTCCACGTGGCAGTACTATGGTCCGCGCAAGGCATGGGGCACCAGCGGTGGATGGTGGCTACCATCACAGGCTGCACAGCGTGATGGTGTCTACCGTAATGCGGTTTTGCGTTACTGCCTCCCGGAAGGTGAAGTAAGTACCCAGAGCTTTGAAGGCGCGGTACCAACGGAGGATGTCTGCCCTGAAGGAACCCAAACCGCCTATGGCACCACTCGTTTTGAGGGCTCGTGGATTCCTAATCGTAATTTCCGTGTCGTTATTCGCGCCTATTTTGGTAATGACCGGGAGGCGCCAGGTATTCGACGCAACCTTTGGTTCCAGAGTATTTCCAAGCGCTCTGACCCTTTCTATGCCGAGTTCGACCTTGTCGAGCACTTCTCTTCCCGTCAGAATGTTCAGCACACCAATACCCATTTCTCGGACATGTCGATGGGCTTTAATAAGTACTACGATGACAGCATTTTAAATGGCTGGCATACGTGGACCGTTGAGGTAATTGATGGCGTCGTTGGGTACTACCTTGATGGTGTGATGGTGCGAGATCAATTAATCGACATTGGCTATGTGGCTGGCAAGCGCAAGGATTGGGCTGCCCGCTACCCATCCCGCTTCGACCAGCCATTCAAATTCATTTTTGACACCATGATCGAAACTGAGGATAGCTCGTGGCTGAAGCAGCCGGACTCCACGCAGCCATGGGGTAAGCAGTGGGTCGATATTGCCTATATTCGTACCTATGTGGAGCCCGGTACGGAATTCGACACGGATGAAGATGGCAAAATCCAGCCTATCTACCCGCGCGAAAAGTACATGCCAGAGGCTACTGACCTCTACCGTGTTTTCGGCCAAGACAAAATTGAGGCCGAAATGAATAAGCCACCAGTGGGTTCTGGCGGCAGTTCTGGTGTTGCTCCTGAGGGTGGCCAGGGTGATGGCCAGGGTGGCGCCCAGGGTAGCAGCCAGGGTAGCAGCCAGGTTGCTCCTCCTGTGGGTAGTTCTGAAGTGCCTGCACCTGGCGGTTCAAGTAGCTCGGGTAGCTCGGGCAGCTCTAACCCTGTGGGTAGTTCTGAACCAGCTATACCCGGCGGTTCAAGTAGCTCGGGCAGTTCTAAGCCCGTGGGTAGTTCTGAAGCCTCCACCCCAACGGACACCAAGTCGGAGAATCCTGAAGCCGCAGATTCAGAGCAGGCTACAAAGCCGCGCTTCCGCTGGCACCTCTTGCTGCTGAGCATCCTTGGTATTAGCGGCATTGCAGCCATTGTGGCGTTCTTGCTGTTGAGCCAGGAAAACCAGACTCCTTTTCTCCTTCCAGACAACCCTTTCGACGATAACTGGCGGAACCTGACATGAAAACTCGCATCGTAGCCATCGCGGCAATGACCATGGCAGCCGTCCTGACCACAACGGGTACGGTTGTATCAGCGAATCCAGTGCCGGCGAACTATTCGGTCGCTGGTGAAATGCAGCAGCAGCTGGGCCGTAACCCGCAGCTCACCTATCTTCCTGATTTGAGCAGTGAGTTCGACCAGCCCCTGGAGTCGGATCCTTCTTTCCGCAAGTGGGCTGCCTATGGCCCAATGCCGGCCTATGGCAATAATGATTCCTGGTGGCGCCCCGCCCAGTTTGAGTTGGTGGATGGTGCCCTGCGTGCCAATGTCCTGCGCTATTGCATGCCGATTGGCCCAATTTCGGAGGAAACCTACCTCAATACGCAGCCCACGGAGGGTGTGTGCCCGGAGAATACCAATACGGTTTATGGCACGACCCGCGTGCACCTGCCGTGGATTCCTAATCGCAATTTTGTGGTGAGCGTGCGCGCCTATATGGGCTCCACGGTCACTGTGCCGGGTGTGCGCCGCAACCTGTGGATGCAGGCCAATCGGATGTACCGTGATCCGCTCTATAATGAGCTGGACGTGGTGGAACACTACTCCAATGAGCCTAATTCCCAATACTCCACCACCCATTTGGGCATGCACAAGGGCAAGACCTACAGCATGCTTTTCGACGAACACAACAAGACCCCTAATTTCACCAATGGCTGGCACACCTGGACCATTGAGGTCTTTGATGGCAATGTCGCCTATTATCTTGATGACCACCTGGTGGGCAATAAGATGGTGACCCGTGAGACGGTGGATCCTGAGCGCACTGATGTTTTGGGTATGTATGATGATCTTTTCGATCAGTCCTTCCACTACATCATTGACCAGATGATTGAGTCCAAGACCTCCTGGGCGGCGCGTCCGAAGAATAATCTGCCGTGGGGTAAGCAGTGGATGGATATTGACTATATCCGAACCTATGTGGAGCCAGGCACGGAGCTTCCTGCGGAGGCTGTCCCTATGCTGCGCCGTAAGCGCCCTGACCCTGCCGCCCCAGCACCGGTGAGCACTCCTGTGCCGGTGACTGAGGAGCACAAGCCGGGCCAGAAGCCCGGTGAGAAGCCGGGTGAAAAGCCCGAGCCAATTAGCAAGCCTGCCGATAATCCAGTGGAGAAGCCTGCTGGCGGTTCGGGCAGCTCCGGAAGTTCGGGTAGTTCGGGTAGCTCCGGCGGCGCCAACCTAGACAATACCGAGCTGGGCCGTGTGGAGGCACCAACGCCCGCGCCGGGCGCCCCTGAGACCAGTGCAGAGCAGGCCCCTGAGACTAGTTGCCCAGGCAAGCCCGGAAAGTAGTCAGGTCACCGAACCATCTGGTGCTAATAATGCCCCCGTGCAGGAGGCCAGTGGCTCGGTTGCTATGCCTGGCTGGCTGAAGTTATTGCTGGGTATTGGCGGTGGCCTGGCCGCTATCATCATTGCAGCCTTGGCTATTCTGCCCGCACAAATTCAACTTTTCTTGAATTAGGTCGTCCTAATAGCGGGGGTGTAACTACCCCCGCGAGCAATCCACGCAAAGGTGCATTTTTACAGGTGAACCACATTTTCTACCCCATGTTTATGCAATCGCGGGGGTAATTTTTGCGTTTCGATTTTTAATTTCGGCGCTGAGGGTGCATTATAAGTGCAAACATATTCACTAAGGAGTCAGTCATGGCAATTAAGAACCCTAAACAGGCCTCCGTCATGCAGCATATGGAGGACGCGGAGCACGTCGGCAATGCCTGGCGCCGCCAATCCATTGGCCTCATCGGCGGTATTCTCGCCGCGATTGCGGTGTATTTCCTCTTCCCAGCTGATGCAGTTGAACTTGTGAACCAAGCTAACCCTGAGGCGAAGACTCCCTATGTGGATGGGGCCCTGCGAATCACCGCCGCAGCAGCTGTCCTCATGGGTGTCTGGTGGATGACGGAAGCTATTCCACTGGCGGCCACCGCCCTGGTGCCGCTGGCCCTCTTCCCTCTTCTGCAGGTCAGCCCAATTAGGACCATCGGTGCATCCTATGGTGACCCAACCATCTTCCTCTTCATGGGTGGCTTCATCCTGGCGCTGGCCCTGGAAAGGGCGAATTTGCATCGTCGACTAGCTTTGGGTGTGGTCCTTGCGGTGGGTACGCGCCCACGCCAGATGGTTCTGGGCTTTATGCTGGCCACCGGCGTTATGTCCATGTGGGTGTCGAATACGGCGACCGCTGTGGTCATGATTCCAATTGGTATTTCGGTGCTCAAGCTCACCGCTGATGTGGTGGGTGGCCTTGGTAAGATTCGTCGTTTCTCCACGGCAATGATGCTGGGTATTGCGTACTCTGCTTCCATTGGCTCCCTGGGTACCCCAATTGGTACCCCGCCGAATGCTCTGCTGCTTGGTTATCTGAATAACCAGGGTATCCATGTGGGCTTTGGTCAGTGGATGCTGGTCGGTGTGCCGCTGGCTGTGGTCTTCATGATTGTGGCCTGGCTGCTGCTCACCACGGTTTTCCGCCCTGAGGTGAATGAGATTCCTGGCGGCCGTGCGATTATTCGCGATGAGCTGCACGGCATGGGCACGATGAGCACCCGTGAGTGGATGGTGGGTATTATCTTCGCCATTACCGCCCTGTGCTGGATTTTCGTCCCAATTGCCATTGACCACTTTGGTTGGGAAGTCACTGTTGCTGATGCTGCTATCGGTATGTGCGGCGCCCTGCTGCTCTTCATGATTCCAGCGAATTTCCGCACCGGTGAGCGCCTCATGGATTGGCAGACCGCAACCAAGCTGCCATGGGATGTGCTCCTGCTCTTCGGCGGCGGCCTGGCACTGTCCAAGATGTTCGGCGATTCCGGCCTCTCCCTCTACATTGGTGAGCTGGCTAAGGGCCTGGGTGGCCTGCCAATGATCCTGCTCATTGCGGCTATTGCGGCCATGGTTATCTTCCTCACGGAGTTCACCTCCAATACCGCGACGGCTGCGGCCTTCCTCCCAATCATGGGCGGCGTGGCCACCGGCATTGGGCTTACCGACGGCGCCCCGCAGAACGTCATGCTTCTCTGCATCCCTGTCGCCCTCGCTGCGACCTGCGCCTTCATGCTCCCAGTGGCGACCCCACCGAATGCTATTGCCTACGGTTCGGGTGTAGTGAAGATTGGCGAGATGGTTCGTGGTGGCCTCTGGCTCAACCTGATTGGCATTGTGCTTATCACCATTGTCACCTACTTCCTGGCAGTTCCAGTCTTCGGCCTGGTGCTATAGTCTCAGGTCAGAGCGCGATTTGACAACAAGGGATAAAGTGGATAATATTATCTCTTGTTGTTAGCGCCCGTAGCTCAACGGATAGAGCATCTGACTACGGATCAGAAGGTTGGGGGTTCGAATCCCTCCGGGCGCACGTTTTCATCCTGTACATGGCGGGTTTTCCACCAGGTACAGGATTTTTTTCTATGGGCAAACCTGGTGCTCAAGGCCCGGGGTGGAATTGTTTTCTTGTCGTGCACACGTGTAGAATTATGACTGAGAAGTTTGATATAGCTGGACGTGACTAATTAATGTGAACCGTCCTTATCCTGGACGGTTCTATTTTTATATTGGATAGGAAAACGTATGATTGTCCAAGTTTCTAAAGTGGTTCTCGCTTTGACTGCTGCGGCGGCGCTGTGCGCCTCCCACCTTGCAGTGAGTGCGTCCCCTGCGCATGCGGAAAATCAGATCTCCTCGGAGAAGGTCTCCCCAATTATGCGTGAGATTCTCAGCCGCGACCCTCACCTGGTGCGATTTGAGCCCACAAGCTCTGATTTTAACCTGCCGATTGACCAGGATCCGACCATTGCCCAGTGGCAGATTTTCAATGGTCGTGAGAGTTATCGTAACCCTATTGCCTGGTGGCTGCAGGATAATATCACCGTTGAGAATGGTGTTATGTCCCACCACATTAAGCGCTATTGTGTGGATGCCGGCACCACCATCACCCCGGGCACCTATGCGGGCCTGACCGCCCAGTCGGAGCCATGCCCGGCGGGTAAGGACAGCATCTATAGTGTCTCCCGCATGCACTTGCCGGAAATCCCTGCCGGTAACTTCAAGGTGAGTATCCGCGCCCGCGCCACCGGTGATATTGCCATTAATGGTGTGCGCCGTAACCTGTGGATGCAGAATGATGTGGCCAGCAACCACCCTGAATATGTGGAGCTTGACCTGGTCGAGGCCTATTCCAGCCGCCCAAAGTACCAGTATTCGGCCACCCACCTGGCCAAGAATGCGTACAAGGACCAGCGCATGCCTCTTGCTGAGGAGAACTGGAATAAGTGGCACACCTGGACCGTTGAGCTTTTCGACGGCCACCTCGCCTACTACCTCGACGGCCAGCTGATTGGTGACCGTGTCCGTGGTTTTGATAATTCCATTGCTGCCGATGCGAGCCTGGCCCCAATCTATGATCAGATGTTGGCCCGCCCATTTAAGCTGATTGTGGACACCATGGTGGAGAATCCTGCCAAGGACGCGTGGCTTGCCCCACCGGAGGAGGATAAGCCTTTTGGTGAGCAGTCCTTTGAGATTGACTATATCCACACCTATGTGGAGCCCAACCCACCGGCTGCTGCGGCACAGTGTATTAACCAGGATGCCTCGGAAAAGTGGCAGAATTCCAGCACCAGCGCCCCCGCTATCCTAGGCCCATATGAGGCGCACCCTGATTGCATCCAGGAAAAGCCACAGCCACCAGCACCGGAGGATCCAGAGGAGCCAGAGGATCCGGCAGTGCCAGAAAAGCCAGTGCCAGAGAAACCAGCGTCGGGAAATCCTGATCCGGGGAACCCAGAGGATCCAGAGAGTTCGGAAGCCCCTGAGCAGCCGGAGCCACCAGCTACAAGCCCAGGTGCCGGTGTGATTGAGCGGGTGACCACCAATAACAACACCACGACCCATAACAATACGACGAATAACAATAGCGTCGAAAAGCATACGGTCGAGCATCACCATTATTACTACTATGCCCCGGCCCCGGCGGCATCCAGTGAGCGCCTGACCTTGTGGCAGCTTATTGGGCGTTTCTTTAGCTGGTTGGGATTCTTCCTTGGAATCACCAAAGGCTAGCTAGTGGGGCGGGTGTAGGTGCGCAGGGCCGGGATGGCCAGGGCGAGCAGGCCAATGCCAATAACGGTGGCCACGCCGCCCCAGGCCATGGTCGCACCCGGGCCCCAATAGCCCGATAGCCAGCCGTGAAGCATATCAGCAAGGCGCGGGCCGCCGGCAATCACAATAATATGAACGCCCTGGATGCGGCCCTGCACCTCCGCATTGGCGGATTGGGAAAGAATGGCGCCACGGCAGGCGGCTGACCACATATCCGTCATGCCGCCCACCATAATCATGAGAATCACCATGCTGCCATAGAAACCCATGGCGCCATCACAAAGGGTGACAAAGTACCCGCCCAGGGCGATAGCAGCGCCCCAGGCAGCAATGGCCCAGACAACGACGCGGCCGTCGTGACGCACATGGCTGGTCCAGCCGGAGAGCAAACCGCCCACAATGGCGCCAATGGCCATGGCCGAATAGAGCAGGGACATGGCGGTGCCACCATCCTCCGGGCCGCCAAAGTTCACGTGGGCAATTTCCGGGTAGAGGGCGCGCGGCATGCCAAAAATCATGGCGACCAGGTCGGCCGCGAAAGAAGCCAGAAGAATCGGCTGGGTGAGGATATAGCGGAAGCCCTCCACCAGGCGGCGGGACACACTCTGATCGTGGGCGCGACCCACCGCGGGCAAAGCGGGCAGGGCAAAAACCGCCCAGAAACTACTAAGAATGGCCAGGGCATCCAGGAAGTACAGCCAGGTATAGCCAATGAAAGGAATGAGCGCGCCGGCCACAAGCGGACCCACCACGGCACCAAATTGTTGGAGGGTGCCATTGAGGCTCGCCGCGGCGGCCAACTGCCCGGCGGGAACAATGCGGGGGAAAATAGCAATGCGGGTGGGCTGGTTTACAGCAAAAAAGCCCTGCTGAAGGGCAAAAGCCCCAAGGAGCAACCACACATTGCGCGAACCGGAGAAAGCAATGGCCCAGAAAATCAGGGCGCAGGCCATCATGCCGGCGGTGGTGACCATGAGCACGCGGCGCTTATCAAAAGCATCCGAAATGGCCCCGCCGTAGAGGCCGAAAATAATGAGGGGCACCAGGCCAAAAAGACCAGTGAGACCCACATAGGCGGAGGAACCCGTCATGGAGTAGATCTGTGCGGGGATAGCCACCACAGTGAGCTGACCGCCAATGACTGTGGCAATATTCGCAATCCACAGGCGCCGATAGGCCGGTACCTGCAAGGGGCGAGTATCGGCAAAAACCCTCATTCTCATTCTTAAAAATGTACACTGGACACATGTATTGTGAAATCTCTCGTCCCGTGTGCATCCTTGGTTTGGGCCTCATTGGCGGGTCCCTGTTGCGCGACCTGAAGGAGGCAGGCCACCCAGTCTATGGCTATAACCGCTCCCCTTCTGTCGTGTCCAAGGCCACGGGTGAGGGATTTGATGTCTCCGGGGATTTGGAGGCCACCCTGCGCCGGGCCAGTGAGGAGGATGCCCTCATTGTTATGGCCACGCCAATGCCGGTGATTGGCAAGCTGTTGGAGGCCATTGCTGAATTTGCGCCGAATTGTGGTTTCACCGATGTGGTGAGTGTGAAGGCGGAGGTCCTGGCCCTGGTGAAGGCCGCTGGCCTTGAGGATAATTATGTGGGCTCCCACCCAATGGCGGGTACCGCCGAGTCGGGTTGGTCGGCCGCGCAGACGGGTCTTTTCCGTGGGGCTGCCTGGGTGGTGACCTTCGACCGTGCCGAGCAGGGTGAGGTTCCGGGCGACTGGTTGCGCCTCTGGGTGGATGTGGTTCACCTGGCTAATCGCGTGGGCGCTGAGGTCATTCCTTCCCGCGTTGCGCAGCATGATGCGGCCGCGGCCCGTGTCTCCCACCTGCCCCATATTTTGGCGGAGGCCCTGGCCATTGTTGGTGATAATGGTGGCGCCTTGGCCCTGTCCCTGGCGGCCTCTAGTTTCCGCGATGGTACCCGCGTGGCTGCGACTTCGCCTTCTTTGGTGCGCGCCATGTGCGAAACCAACCATACTGCCCTGCTGGATGCGGTGGATGAGTGCATTGCTATTCTGCAGGATGCGCGTGCTCACCTGGCTGATTCCAAGCCCAACCTTGAGGAGCTATGCGACGCCGGCTACCGCTCCCGCATCCGCTATGAGGCCCGCTCCGGCACCTCGGCCGCCAAGGCTTTTGCCAAGGCGCAGTTCGCCTCGGCTGTGCCACCAATGAGTGCCCGCCCTGTGCTGCGCATCCACCTTGCTGCGGGGGATTTGGTCTCACAGCTTATTCAAGCTGAGAATGTGGGCGCCCGCATTGAGGTTGTTTAGGCAGTAGCTGGGGCGGCTGCCTTCTGCTTGCGGCTGCCAATGGCAAGGCCGGCGGCACCCAAGGCCAGGAAGATGAGCATGGCCAGAATGTTATTGGTGATGCTTGCCCCTGGGAAGAAGTTAATGCTGCGAATCATATTGCCGATGGCGCCGATTGGTAGCCACTGACCGAACTCGCCCCAGCCGCTAGGCAGCCACCACTTGCCGGTGCTCAGGGCAGAGAGCGGGTTGGAGAGCAGCAGCAGGAAGAGGGGGCCTGCGAGGATGGCGCCCGCACGGCCAAGCAAGGCGCCCATGCCCTGTACCCACAGCGCGATGGAGGCAATGCCAAAGCTCAGTGCCGCTGCGGTGGCAAGGAAGTGACCGGAGATGGTGCCATAGCCGGTGAGCATGGCGGTAATAATAAAGCCGAAGCCAATGCTTGCGACCACACTCATTGCGGCGCGCACCCAGCGTCGACCTGGAAGCATGGTGAAGATCATGCCGGCCACGCCGCCACCCAGGGCCAGTGGCATAGCAAGCAAAGTCATGCCAATACCCGAAGGGTCTTTGTCACTATAGGGTGCGACTTCCTGGTAGCTGACTGGGATGCCCTGGGCTTCGAGCTTTGAGCCCACTGTCTTCATTGCGGTGACATAAGGGCTGCCGGCGGCCTGGGCGGTCACAATGGTTGCGCCGGTTGCATCAATGCTGATGCCTCCGATAGCTTCGTGGTTTTCCACAAGGCTTGTTGCGCTTTCGCTATTCGCGGTTTCGGTGATGGTGAAGGTACCGGCGGCCTCCAGCTGCTCGACTACGGCCGCAGGGGCATTGACTGCCAGCGGCAGGTTCTTTGCTCCGGAGGCGGTAGCAGGGGCCATAAAAGCGAAGAACATGAGAGCCAACATGGCCATGAGACCAAGGGCGGCGCCCAAGGAAATTTTCCAATCTTTCATGAGAGGACCTTCTTTCTGAAGAATAGTTAATCGGAACGCTGTGTTCCGTTTCTGATTTAAGTGAATCATAGCGCTCCATTTATACTGGTGTCAAGAACCCACGAAAGGAAGAGCTCATTATGCGTGCTGATGCCCAGGAAAATAAGCGCCTTATTCTGGAGGCGGCGATTCGCCTTTTCGCAGCTAAGGGCGAGGATGTCTCCCTTCGTGCCATTGCCAAGGAGGCCGGGGTTGGCATTGCTACTTTGCTGCGACACTTCCCTACTATTGAGGACCTTTATGATGGGGTGCGCGCCCTCTGCAGTGAGCGCATGGTGGCCCTCTGCGCCTCCTATGATCGGGAATGGGAGGACCCGGGCCAGGAGTTTCGGAACTTCGTCTTTTCCATCCGGGAGCTGCAGCTCGGCGCCATTATGACCCCGCTCTGGGCCTATTTTGATCAGAACTTTGAGAGTGTCACTGAACTAGAGCAGGACCCCATCTTCCGCAAAACCTACCTGGCGCAGAAGGATCTACTAGCCCGTGCTGCGGACTACGGAGTTATCCGCAAGAATATTAGTCCCACCCAGTTCTTTGTCGGAATTACAGTCATTACCCGTCCCCTGCCCGATGTGGTGGAGGCACGTATCCCGGGTTTGGGGGACTCAATTTTGGATACGTTCATCCGAGGGTTGCGATGAAAAAAGCCCAGCGCACTGCTGGGCTTTGTGGCGGTGGCGGGGGGATTTGAACCCCCGGTTGGGGATTACCCAACACTCGCTTTCGAGGCGAGCACCTTCGGCCGCTCGGACACGCCACCAACTCCAACTACTTTAATGCCTTTAACGCCTGCTGGCAAAAAACTCAGTCATGAGGGCGGCGCACTCCTCCTCACGGATGCCGGCAAGGACTTCGGGGCGGTGGAGGTTGGGGGGATCACGGAGGACGTCGATAAGCGAACCGCAGGCACCGGTCTTTGGTTCCCAGGCGCCGAAAATCAGGCGACCAACCCGGGCGCCGAGAATCGCGCCGGCGCACATGGTGCAGGGTTCCAGGGTGACAACCAGGGTGCAGTCATCCAGGCGGGGGCGGCCGGCGGCGCGGATGGCCTCCACCTCGGCGTGGGCGGTGGCATCCCCACGGAATTCCCGCTCATTATGGCCACGAGAGAGCACCCGGCCAGTAGCATCAAGGAGGATGGCGCCGACGGGGACGTCGACAAGCGGGGTGCGGCGGGCCTCCTCCAGGGCAAGGGCCATGAGCCCATTGGCCTCAGCGAGCAGGGGCGGGGGCAGATTACGCATACATTCATTTTAAGCCTAATAGGGTAAACTATCCGCGTGGCGAAACTACTCTACCGACTAGGAAAATGGTGCTACCACTATAAATGGGTGGTCATCGCACTGTGGGCACTGGTTTTGCTCACGGTGGGTACCCTGGCGGGCACAGTCCAAAAGGGCTTCAGTGACTCCGTCTCCATCCCGGGCACCGAATCCCAAGCAGCGGTAGAAACCCTCATGGAACAGTTTCCCGATGCCCGCAACCCGCTCTACTCCACCGGCGTGACCTTTGTCTTTAAGGCGCCCGAGGGCCACACCCTGGATGAATACACCGAGCAAATCGACGCGGTCATCGACTACCTCAACGCCCACGTCACCCGCATCACCGATACCGAACGCTACGGAAATCCCGTCACCTATAATGATGAATTCCTAGAGATGGTCATCGAGCAGGAAACCGCCCTCGGCATCCCAGAAGCCATGGCGGAGGCGGATGCGGCGAACCTCTCCATGCTCTCGGAGGACGGGCGCATTGGTTTCTTCACCTTTAATATTGATGTGCCCACCGCCAGCGAACTCACCGAAGAAGACCGCCAACAGTTCTATGACGCCATGGGTGCCGTGGGTGACACCGATATGCAGGTCGAAATCATGGGCCAATCCACCGATGACCCCATTGAAATTGAAGGCCGCTCCGAAATTATTGGTCTCGTTGTGGCCTTTATCGTGCTGCTTCTCACCTTCGGTTCCGTGGTGGCCGCGGGCCTGCCACTGCTCACAGCCATTCTTGGTGTGGGTCTGGGCTCCTTTGCCATTCTCATTGGCACCCACTTTGTGGATCTGAATAATATCACCCCAGTGCTATCCGTCATGATTGGCCTGGCGGTAGGCATTGACTATGCCCTCTTTATTATTAGCCGCTATAAGGCGGAATATACCCATGATTCCCGTGAGGAGGCCGCCGGCCTGGCAGTGGGTACCGCCGGTTCCGCGGTGGTCTTTGCCGGCCTGACTGTGGTTATTGCGCTCGCCGCCCTGGCCACTGCGGGTATCCCCTTCCTCACCTATATGGGTGCGGCGGCGGCCTTCACTGTGGCGATTTCTGTGGTGGTGGCCCTTACCCTGGTGCCGGCCCTGCTCGGTGTCTTTGGCCGCTATGCCTTCGGCATTAATATCTTCCGCTGGCGCCGCCCCAAGCCCGGCCTGAGCACCCTCTCCGAACGCTGGGTGCGCTTGGTGCACCGCCACCCCGGCTCGGTTTTTGCCGCCGTGGTTTTTGTTCTCGGGGCACTCACCCTGCCCATTGTGGAATTGGAACTGGCCCTGCCTTCGGATAAAACCTCCTCCGAATCCATGACCCAGCGCCGCGCCGCCGATATCCTCGAGGAAGGATTCGGGGCGGGCATTAATGCGCCATTCCTCCTGGTGCTGGACGCCCATAATGTGAATGAGGACAGCCCCGCCCTGCAGCCCTATATTGATGCGCAGGTGACGGAGGAATCCACCGCCGAGGAGCGCACCAAGGCCGCGCAGACCGCGAGCTTCCTCTATACCGTTCAGGTTCTTAATGCTGTGAGCGATGTCAAGCACGCCCAGCTGCTTTCCGTGAACTCGGATTCCACCGCGGCACAGATCTACCTCACCCCAACCTCCGGCCCGCAGGAGGCTGTGACCGCCCAAATCCTTGAGGGCCTGCGCGTCCTGGAGGGCCAAATTGAGGACTCCACCGGCATTAGCATTGGTATTACGGGCCTCACCCCAATCCAGCAGGATGTGACCGCCAAGCTGGAAAATGCCATGCCGATCTATCTTGCGATTATTGTTGGCCTGGCCATTGTGCTGCTGCTTTTGGTTTTCCGTTCCATTATGGTGCCAATTGTGGCGGGCCTGGGCTTCCTGCTCTCCGTGGGCGCTGCCTTTGGTACCACTGTGCTCTTCTGGCAGAAGGGCCTGTGGGGTTTTGTGGATGCCCCGGGTCCACTGATTTCCTTTATGCCTATCTTCCTGATTGGTGTGACCTTCGGCCTGGCCATGGACTACCAGGTCTTCCTGGTTTCGCGTATGCGTGAGCGCTATGTCTCCTATACGCAGCACGCGCCGGGCAAGCGCATCCCTGTTGGTAAAAACGAGTACAACCTGGTGGAAAAGTCCATTATTGAGGGTTTCGCCCTGGGTTCCCGCGTGGTGGCCGGCGCCGCCATTATTATGATTTCCGTCTTTGCGGCCTTTATTGACCAATCCATCGCCTTCATTCAGATCTTCGGCTTTGCCCTTGGTGCCGGCGTGCTTTTCGACGCCTTCTTCATCCGCATGTCCCTCGTCCCCGCCACCCTCTTCCTCCTGGGCCGATCCACCTGGTGGATCCCTAAATGGTTGGATAAGCTCCTGCCCCATGTGGATGTGGAAGGCGAAGGCCTGGTGGCCATGGTCAAGCAGGAACGCAAGGATAGGGATATGGCCGAGGAGCAGGCCTTGGCGCGACTGCGCGCAAACCACTAAGCTAGTGGGTATGTTTGAGCTCGGTAAACAACTAGGTAAGAATGGCCGCACGGGTGTAATCCACACCCCACATGGGGATATTGCCACCCCTGCTTTTATCCCTGTGGGCACCAAGGCCACAGTGAAAACCCTGACCACCGAGCAGCTCAAGGAGACGGGCGCCCAAGCCATGCTCTCCAATGCCTACCACCTCTACCTGCAGCCGGGCCCCGATATTGTGGATGAGGCTGGCGGTGTCGGCGCCTTTGAACATTGGGATGGCCCTACCTATACCGACTCCGGCGGATTCCAGGTCATGAGCCTGGGTGCCGGCTATAAGAAGACCGTCTCCATGGATGAGGCAGGTTGGGAAAACCAGATGATTAAGATGGGCTCCAAGAAGGGCGAGTCCCTGGTCAAGGTGGATGAGGACGGTGTGGATTTCCGCTCCGTGATTGATGGTTCCCGCCACCGCTTCACCCCGGAAAAGGCCATGCAGATTCAGCACCAGTTGGGTGCCGATATTATCTTTGCTTTCGATGAGCTCACCACCCTGGTGGATACCAAGCACTACCAGTCCCGCTCGGTGGATCGCACCCACCGGTGGGCCCGCCGCTGCCTGGAGGAGCACAACCGTCAGACCGAACTGCGTGTGGGCAAGCCCCTGCAGAGTCTCTGGGGTGTGGTCCAGGGTGCCCAGTACGAGGACCTGCGTCGCAAGGCTGCGAAGGGACTAGTTGAACTATCCAATGAGTTCGAGGCCAATGGCCAGCGTGGCTTTGGTGGCTTCGGCATTGGTGGTGCGCTGGACAAGTCGGAACTTGGCACCATTGTGGGCTGGGTCTGCGATGAACTCCCGGATAATAAGCCACGCCACCTTCTGGGCATTTCGGAACCGGATGATTTGTTCCTCGCCATTGAAAATGGTGCCGATACCTTTGACTGCGTGGCCCCCACCCGCCTTGGCCGCCGCGGTGGTGTCTACACCCTCGATGGTCGCACCAATCTCAAGAAGGCAATCTACAAGCGCGATTGGCGGCCTATCGACGAAGAAGTCGGCGGCTACGTGAATGAAAACTACTCCCGTGCCTATATCCACCACCTGGTCAAGGCCAAGGAATACCTGGCCGGCACCCTGTGCACCATGCACAACCTGCACTTCATGATCCGCCTGGTGGATAATATCCGCAAGGCCATGGAAGAAGACCGCTTCTACGAGTACAAGGCGGAATTCATGGGCCGCTATTACGCCGCCAGGAATTAAATTGCCGCAGCGTAAGCGAGGCAATGGACGATTCGCCCCCACCCCCTCAGGCGATCTGCATCTAGGAAATATGCGGACCGCCTTTTTGGCCTATGCCTATGCGCAGCGCGATGGGCTGGGCTTTGTCCTGCGCATAGAAGATGTGGATACAGGGCGCTCCCGGCCCCACTTTGTGGAGCACCAGCTCGAAGACCTGGCGGCCCTGGGGCTGAGCTGGTCCGAGGTGCTCTACCAAAACTCGCGTTTTGGTGCTTATTCGAGCATCCTTGAGCAGCTGCCCCACTATGAGTGCTACTGCTCCCGCAAGGATATTCAGGCCGCCGCCTCCGCCCCGCATGCCGCGCCGGGCTCCTACCCCGGCACCTGCCGGGACCTGAGCGAAGCACAGCGGGCCACTAAGCGCGCCGAACTAGCAGCTCAGGGCAGGGTCCCTGCAATTCGGCTCCGATCGGAGGTCAACTCCTGGACCATTGTGGATGAGCGCCACGGGGAATATACCGGTGTGGTGGATGACTTTGTGCTCAAGCGCGATGACTGGGCCTATAACTTTGCAGTCGTGGTGGATGATGACTACCAAAAGGTGCGCCAAGTGGTGCGTGGCGAGGATCTTTTGAGCTCAACGCCCCGACAAGCCTACCTTGCGCATCTATTGGACCTAGCTCCCGTACACTATATACATGTGCCGCTATTGCGCGACGAATCTGGGGAGAGAATAGCGAAGCGTCGACACGCACCACGCATGGTTGAGCTTCCCGATCCCCTCGGCGCCTTGGCCCACAGCCTGGGGCTACCACCGGCGGCAACAATCCAGGAATTGGTCGAAATATTCTTACAAAGGGAGAGCAATGGTCGAATATGATCGCCAGCCACCATGGGATGAGATGGCGGAAAAGGGCGTGCTGGGTTCGATGCTGCTAAGTCCACAGATGATTGTGGATGTGGTGACCCAGCTCAACCCGGAGGATTTCTATCTTCCGGCACATAAGACTATTTTTGCGGGCATTCGCGACCTCTTTGCGGAGGATAAGCAGGTGGATGTGCTGCTTTTGCGCTCCTACCTCAACCAGAAAAACCTGGAAGAAAAAGTCGGTGGCGCAAGCTACCTGCACGACCTCATTGAGACCGTGCCCACCGCCGCCAATGCCCAATACTATGCGGATATTGTGCGCCATAATGCGCTGCTACGCCGCCTCATTGATGCGGGTACGCGCATTGCCAACCTGGGCTATAACGGGGATGATGGCACCAGTATTGAATCCATCCTGGACCAAGCTGAGCAGGAGTTTTACCATATTGCGGAGACCAATGAGTCGGAGGACTACCAGCCGCTCAATGAGCTTCTGTGGTCCACCTATGAGGAGCTCTCCCAGATTGCTGCCAATGGTGGCCTGGCCTCCGGTGTGCCCACCGGTTTTACCGACTTGGATGATTTGACCAATGGTCTTCACGGCGGGCAGATGATTATTGTCGCCGCCCGACCTGGTGTGGGTAAGTCCACCCTGGCCTTGGACTTTATGCGCTCCTGTTCCCTGCGCTATGGCAAAACCTCTGTGCTTTTTTCCCTGGAAATGAGTAAAAATGAGGTGGTTATGCGCCTCCTGTCCGCGGAAACAGAAATTAAACTGAGCGATATGCGCTCGGGCCGCATGGATAATGAGCAGTGGACCAAACTCGCCGGGTTTATTGAAAAGATGGATGAGGCCCCGCTCTATATTGATGATTCCCCGAACCTGACCATGATGGATATTCGATCCAAGGCGCGCCGTTTGAAGCAGCAGCATGGTTTGGATTTGATTGTGGTCGACTACCTTCAGCTGATGACCAGTGGTCAGCGTGTGGAAAGCCGCCAGCAGGAAGTCTCCGACTTCTCCCGTCAGCTCAAGCTTTTGGCCAAGGAGCTGGATGTGCCGCTGGTTGCCATTTCGCAGCTGAACCGTGGACCGGAATCCCGTACCGATAAGCGCCCGCAGGTGGCTGACCTGCGTGAATCCGGTTCCCTGGAGCAGGATGCCGATATGGTTATGCTGCTGTACCGACCGGATTCACAGGATACTGAGGATCCGCGTGCAGGTGAGGCCGATATTATTTTGGCTAAGCACCGTGGTGGCCCCATTGGTACCATTCCTGTGGCCCACCAGCTACACTTCTCTCGTTTTGCTAATCTTGCCCGTGGTTAAGGAGTTTCCATGTCTTTACTTATGATGGTCGTCAGCCTCATGCTGGCTGCGGTCATTGTTGTGGCCATTGGTAATAAAGTGGGCTTGCCATGGCCGGTGCTACTCACCGTCCTTGCTGCCGGCGCCATTTTCCTGCCTGCCTTGCCGACGATCCACCTACCAGTCGACCTTATCCTGCCAATCTTCCTGCCACCGCTGCTGTGGGCAATGGCGCGGCGCACCAGTTGGGGTGTGATTAAAACCCAGTGGTTTTCCATCCTCATGCTTTCTGTGGTCTTGGTGCTGATTTCCACCGCTATTGGTGCAGCAACCGCCATGTGGCTCATGCCTGGCATGACCCTTGCTGGTGCGGTGGTTTTGGCCTCCGCGCTCTCCCCTACCGATGCTGTGGCCGTGGAGGCTGTGGCTGAACCTGCCGGTATTCCCCGCAGGCTCTCCAATACCCTGCAAAATGAGGGTTTGTTTAATGATGCCGCCTCCATTGTGTGCTTCTCCATTGCCCTGAGTGCCGTAGAAAGTGGCGGTGAGCTATCCCTGAGTGAGGGTGTGGCTGACTTCCTTTACAATGCCTCGGTGGCTTTGGTTATTGGTCTGCTGCTTGGTTTTATTGCGGCGAAGATCTTTGACTGGATTGACTCCCCAGTGGCGCGTAATGCCTTTAGCTGGGTGCTTCCTTTTGCCGTGTACCTGGCGGCGGATAGTCTCGGTGCTTCCGGTGTTATTGCCGTGATTATTGCCGGTGTGGAAATGCACTCCCGCGTCAAGGTTGGTGCTGAGGACCGTCTGACCGGCCATGCTTTCTGGGAGCCTATTGAGATGCTCTTTACCGCGGCGGCCTTTGGTCTCGTTGGTTTGAGTGTGCGTGATGCTGTGGCCACCGTTGGTGCTTCTATTTGGCATGGCGTGTGGGTGGGCTTTATTCTCTCCCTGGTTCTAGTAGCTGTACGTTTCCTGTGGCTTATCTTTATGTATCGCCTCTATGTGCGTCAGGGGAAGAAGACGGCGGCCCCACTGCGCCTGCAGGAAGTGCTGCTGCTTACCTGGGCGGGCATGCGTGGTCTGGTGACCCTGGCCCTGGTGCTGGCCATCCCTCAGGGTGGCTATATTCCATGGCAGCATGAATTGTCCGTTATTGCGATTACGGTTATGGCTTTTACCATGGTATTCCCGGGCTTGACCCTGCCATGGTTGGTGCGCCGCCTGTCTTTGGATCGTGGCCCCGATGCCCAGGGCGATATTGCCCGCGAGCGTCTCTTTAGGCGCGCCCGTGATGCGGCCAATGTGGTTATCCAGTCCCATGTGGATGAACTGCCACAGTCCGCGGTCAGCTCCATCCAGCACTGGATTATGGAGGAGACCAATATGGATGAGGATGAGCTCAAGGCCAAGGCCAAGGAGGTGCGCTCCAAGGCGGCCGAGGTTCGTTTCGAGGCCCTGGCTGCCGCCCAGCGTGAGCTACTCTCCGCCCGCCGTGAGCCAGGTGTGGACCCCGCCATTGTGGACGAGGTCCTGACCGAAATCGACCGAATGATTATCGCCGCCCGTCGTAGTTAACGTCGATAGGCTAGCTTCGACGGAGAGTTAGCGAGTGCGTCACAACAAAGACACTGGATAGTGCCATTGCTGCCCCGGCATACATTGGGTTGAGATAACCCAGAGCAGCAACGGGAATGAGAATGACATTGTAGCCAAAGGCCCAGACGAGGTTCATGCGAATGCAGCGGACCACGCGCTGGGCCACTTTTAATGCCTCAGGCACACTGCCCAGGCGGGAATTCATCAGCGTCATATCGCTGGCCGCAATGGCCACATCAGTGCCACTGGCCATAGCAATGCCCACATCGGCCTGGGCCAAGGCGCCGGCATCATTAATGCCATCACCAACCATGGCCACTGTGGCCCCAGATTCCTGAAGGCGAGCAATCACATCAGCCTTATCGGCGGGGCTCACCTCAGCAATGACCTCATCAATACCTACCGAGGAAGCAACCTCCTGTGCGGCGGCAGTGGAATCACCAGAAAGCATAATGACTGTGAGGCCCATGGCCTTCAAGGCGGCCACTGCTTCCCCACTATCGGGCTTCACAGCATCAATTACCTGGAAGGTTCCTGCGAGCTTGCTGTCAACGTGAACCTGGCCGCGGTGCACCTCAATGAGGTGGCCATTGACACGGCCACGAATACCACTACCTGGGATCTCCTCCACCTCAGTGGCAGGTGGGATCTCTAGGTTATTCTCCTGGGCATAGCGCACCAGGCTTGTGGCAACCGGGTGGGAACTCGAAGTTTCAATGGCAGCCACCATGGCCATGATCTCGCCACTAAGTTGGGTATCAATATGCAATTGGCCGGTGGTGACAGTACCCGTCTTATCTACAACCACAGTATTAACCTTGGTTGCCTGCTCCAGGCTGCTAGCCCCCTTGACCAGAATGCCGCGCTTGGCCGCAGCACTAGTGCCCACAAGCAAAGCCATCGGGGTGGCGAGGCCAAGGGCACAAGGGCAGGCCACAATGAGCACAGCCACAGCACTACGAATAGGTTCAGAAGGGGTAAAAATCAGGGTGAGCAGGGCGATGACCATCACGGCCGGGACAAAATACTGAGTCACCTTATCCACAACCTGCTGGACAGGGGCCTTCTCGGCCTGGGCGCGCATCACCAAATCAGAAATTTGGGAGAGCACCGTATCCTTGCCCACACGGGTGGCCTCCACCACCAGGCGACCATTGGTATTGACCGTGGCGCCAGTGACCGCATCCCCAGGATTCTTCTCCACAGGGAGGGGCTCGCCAGTCAGCATGGACTCATCCACCGTGGAGTGGCCCTCAATGACCACGCCGTCGGTGGCAATCTGTGCGCCCGCACCCACCAGGAACCTATCGCCCACGCGGATGCGCGAGGTGGGGATGCGTTGGCCGTCGAGAAGCTCGGCCTCGGCGGGAGCGAGATTGAGCAGGGCTTTGAGAGCCTCGCTGGCGCGGCCCTTCGAGCGATGCTCCAGGTACTTGCCCAAAAGAAGGAAGGCGGTGACCATGGTGACCGAATCGAAGTAAAGGTGGGCGTGGTGGCCCATGCGCGCGAACTCAAAAATCGACCAGAAAAGGGCCGCTGAGGTGCCCAAAGTGACCAGGGTATCCATGGTGAAAGCGCCCTGGCGCAGGTTCTTGAGGGTCGCCTTATGGAAACGCGCCGCCGAATAGAAATAAATAATGAGTGCGGCCAGGAGGCAAAAAATCTGTGCATAAAGATTATGCATAGTTGCCGGCAACATGGAGAGCACGGCGGTGGGAATGCCCAAAATAAAGGCGACTACCAGGGGAAGCGGGGAGAAATGAGGTTCAGCCCCGTAGCCCATCTTTTCAATGAGCTGAATAAAATATTCTTCCTGGTAGGTGCCTTCAGAAAAATCAACAGTGGCCGTTTCAGTGGCAAAGTTGACTGTGGCACTCACCCCCTCGAGCTTATTGAGCTTGCGTTCAATGCGATTTGCGCAGGCAGTGCAGCTCATTCCGCTGATGGCGAGAGTCACACTCATGCTTGAAGAACCTCATAACCGGCCTCAGTAATGGCCTCGGTAATAGCGGCATCATCAATGGCCTCACCGGTCACAGTCACGGTGCCTTCACCCAAATCCACGCTGACCTCGTAATTTCCAAGGGCAGTGATTTCTTCGGTCACGGCATTCACGCAATGATCGCAGGTCATTCCCTCAACATCAAAAGTCTTAGTAGCCATTTTCAACCAGCTTTCTGTTCTTTCCGGGCGGGGTCGGGAATATAACGGCGCCGCCGCGTGTTGTGTCTTACGTACACTTTCAACAGTAGACCAAAGGAGAATATTCCATGGCAGTCGTCCACCTCGCACAGGATGATTTCAACGAGACCGTGAACAAGAACGACCTGGTAGTCGTCGACTTTTGGGCTACCTGGTGCGCACCTTGCCGTCGCTTCGGACCTGTATTTGAAAAGGTCGCTGAGGAAAACGAGGGTACGCTTTTTGCCAAGGTTGATGTGGATGAAAACCAGGACCTTGCTGGCGCTTTGGGCGTCCAGTCCATCCCAACCGTGGCCATCATCCGTGAGGGTGTCGTCGTCTTCAACCAGCCAGGCGTCCTTGATGCCAAGGGCCTGCAGGAAGTCGTGGACAAGGCCAAGGGCCTGGACATGGACAAGGTTCGTGCTGACCTCGCTGGCGAGTAATTTCGCCCCGCAGCACAAAAAATAACCCGGTATGAGAGCTCATACCGGGTTTTCCTATGTCTACCTTGGGCTTTAACCCTGCGGTGGGTTCATAAGAATGGTGCGGATGCCGGAGTGGAAGCCATCGCGCAGGCCCACACGCTGATTTTCCGTCAGGGTGTACTCATTGAGCATTTCGCAGGCGAATTGCAGCAGTGGACGGTCGATTTCCGGAGGAAGGCCGCCGCCACTGAGCAGGTGGGCGGAGTCGCGCTGTTCCGAGGTGGCCACATTGTGATACCACCAGGTGGCGTACTGTTGGCCCACATCGAATGGGGTGTGGAAGCCGGCGGAAATCCACAATTCATTAGGCACAGGCACAAAGTGCGACTGCAGCTTGCGGCGCGGCGCCATCATCGAAGGATTCGGGCGTGGGCGCGGGGTTTCCTCAGTGACGGTGACGGAGGTGGTGCTGACAGAGGTTTCAGTGACAGTAACCTGAGTGCGTTGTGGTTCTGTTTGTTGCTGCTGTGTTTGTTGTTCCTGAGTTTGTTCCTGTGCTGGTTCCTTGGCCACAGTTTCCTGCGGATCGGCAGCGACAGGGCTTTGAGCAGGGGTTTCTTCAACTTGCTGCGTTGGTTCCTCGGCAACAATGACGGCTGCTTCGGTGCTGATTGCCTCATCGGCTTCGGTGGCTTCGGCGGCGTCCTCCTCATCGGAGTCGGATGGTGCCACATAGTTTGCCGGCGGAATTGGGCCCTCAAGTGGGTGGAGTTCCATGGTGTCCTGGAAGTCCTCACGCGGGTCCAAAATAGTCACCGTATCGCAGCGATGACGCAGGGCCGCGGACATCGAATCCCAACCAAAACCATACAAATGCACGCGCACACCAGCGGCAATGGCTTCCTCAACGCCGGGAATCATATCCGCATCGCCGGAGACCAAAATAATATCGGAGCACTGGCCCTTCAAAGACGCAATGACCATATCCGCAACGAGGCGCGTATCCACAGCCTTTTGCGTGCGGCGCTCCCCCGCCTCAATCAAATGCCCAGTTCGCATCTGCACTCCATCACAATTGCGTAGCGTGCGCTGATAGCGATGCGGACCGGTATCGGGAATGCCGTCGTACCAAAGCTGACGGTGAACGCGCTGCTCAAACTGGTTCTCCGCCATTACCTTTAGCCTATCGACGACCGCCGGTAGGTCAATATCTAGTTGTGAACGTGCCCCCGCATTCCACGCATTATAAAAGCTTGCGAGTAGATAAGAGGTATCAACATAAATTTGTGTGCGTTCAAGCATGGCTCCTAGGTACTTTCATATAAAGGGTTACTAAAACTAACTAACTACATCTAGTATCCCCTATTGTACGCCCTAAGTGTGTACGCCCCGTTGACCAGCACATATGGGTTCGGATACTGTAATGTATCTATTGATAACAGTGTTAAAAACAAGCATTGACCAGCGAAAATAAGCCTAAAAGCGCGTGTTTCATGATGATTATCGCGAAAAAGTGGCCTTTAACCAGGGGATTTGTGCAGTTTTATGAATCCGTGTAAGTTTAATCAAGTCGCCGAGAGCGACGGGGAAGTTAAA
>JAUMTX010000011.1 GCA_030530985.1 Corynebacterium sp. | reverse complement strand
ATCGCGCCTTTACTTTTGACTAGCTACGCATCAACACAGTCATTGCCTATACCCCGGTAAAAATTCGGCCGAAATCCGAGTTTCAAAATTTCCCCAAGTGATTGAGAGAATTTTTAGCGGGGCAGTGAAGACCCTAGGAAAAAGGGCCATTCTGGGAGGCAAAATTGAAAAAATCCCCGCAATTCCCAATAGTTTCTAGGGAATCCGGGGAAATATGTAACGCGCTTAGTCTTCAACGGAGTTGAGGTCAATGCGGGCATCGAGACGCTGAGCGTTATAGATAATGGTGTTGATCTGCTCAACAGAGGTGGCTTCATTCAGGCTGCGCTCAATGCCGAGCACCTTGTAGGTAGGAAGGTTGGAGAGGTTGCCCAGGGTCGCCAGGGCGGCAGCGCGAGCCTCATCTACTGGGTTGGTGGTATTCGCTACAGTCACAACCGGAGCAACCTCATCGGCATGGGCCGCGGTAGCTACGCCAGTGAGAGCAGCGAATGCCATAGCGCCGGAGAGTGCAATCTTGCGGGTGGTGGTGAACTTCATTGTGGTTGTCCTTTCGGTCGTTGTTTGTTGGAAACTGATGAACTTCATGTTACGCCCAAACCCGATTGTTGATAAAGCAACAAAACTTTTCGCAGCTCAGACCATGTAACTAAGTTTCTAATCATGCGCCTCGCAGGAAACCTTCAGGAAATCTCGCCACGAAGGGGATTCCCGATTTTCCGAAAAATTTTCACATTTGCCCAGGACAATAGAAAATTTAGGCCCCTTCCGACCCCACCCGGTGTAGTGCCACCCATCGCAGTTTTCGGCCTGTGCGTTACTCAGAAAAAGGCAGTAGTTTCCTGTGAGCTTTCGGGGAAAAATGGCCGATTTTTAGAGTCCTCCTGCGGAAACAGGAAAATTTTCGCGCTTTCTCCTACGTCACGCTTCCAGATTAATGTCGCCGATCTCCTAAAACATGAGGTGATGCTTTAGGCTCACAGGAAACGCTCAGAAGACAGGGTAGTGGCTAGGGCAGCAAGCATCCGCCCAAAATCATCATTATGCTGCGCCAATGGGCGCAGATCCTGGGTGGCGGAGCGGATATGGGAGGCCTTCTCCGTGGCATTGCGGTACAGCGGCACGCCATGAATGGAGGCATCAAAGAGTGCGGCAAGCGCAACTATGGCAGGGAAGGAGCGAATATGGGTGCGTCGGGCCGCGCAAAACTCATCGGCCACCCGCAATAAAGCCTCGGGGCGCATTAGAATCCCCGCTGAACGCGCTTTTCCATAGCGGCATATTCGGGGAGCAACCGCCGCGCGGCCTCCGCAATGGCGGCATCGGTGCTGCGATGGGTGGCGGCCTCAATAATGGCGTTAATTACCGCCTGTTTTTTGCTTACTCCTTGGCTTTCGGCCAAAAAATTCAAAATCTGGTCCTCTTCGGCACTCAGCCGCAGGGTCATAGCCATGCTTCCTCCTCCTGATTGGTATCACAATGGTATCAAAAAGGAGGAACTTTTCCGCCCTAGCGCCCTTCAAAGCCCCGCTGCGCCGTTTCGCCTGGTAAAATGGGGGAGTATTTGTAGCCAATCGGAAAGGCTTTTAGTGAGCGAGAATAATGGGGGCGACACCCTCTTTGACCGCGTAACACCTATTGATATCAATGAGGAAATGCAGTCGAGTTATATCGACTATGCCATGTCCGTCATTGTCGGCCGTGCCCTGCCAGAGGTCCGCGATGGCCTCAAGCCAGTGCACCGCCGTATTCTTTACGCAATGTTCAACTCCGGCTACCGTCCGGAGCGCGGTTATGTTAAGTCCGCCCGCCCAGTGGCCGACACCATGGGTCACTTCCACCCACACGGCGATAGCGCCATCTACGACACCCTGGTCCGTATGGCGCAGCCATGGTCCATGCGCTACCCAATGGTCGATGGCCAGGGTAACTTCGGTTCCCGCGGTAATGACGGCCCTGCGGCTATGCGTTATACCGAGTGCCGCCTGACCCCACTGGCCATGGAAATGGTGCGCGATATTCGCGAAAACACCGTGGACTTCCAGCCAAACTATGATGGCAAGACCCAGGAACCAACCATCCTGCCATCCCGCGTGCCTAATCTTTTGATGAATGGCTCCGGCGGTATTGCCGTTGGTATGGCCACCAATATTCCGCCACATAATCTGCGCGAATTGGCCGATGCCATCTACTGGATGCTCGAGAACCCAGAGGCCACCGAGGCTGAGGCCCTGGAGGCCTGCATGGGCTTCATCAAGGGCCCTGATTTCCCAACCGCCGGCCTCATTGTCGGCGACCAGGGCATCAAGGAAGCCTATTCCACTGGCCGCGGTTCCGTCCGTATGCGCGGTGTGACCAGCATTGAAGAGGAAAATAACCGCCAGATCATTGTGATCACGGAGCTTCCTTACCAGGTCAACCCTGATAATCTCATTTCCAATATCGCCGAGCAGGTCCGCGATGGCAAGCTCACCGGCATCTCCAAGATTGAGGATGAGTCCTCCGACCGCGTGGGTATGCGCATTGTTGTGACCCTCAAGCGCGATGCTGTGCCTCGCGTGGTGCTCAATAATCTTTATAAGCACTCCCAGCTCCAGACCAACTTTGGCGTGAATATGCTCGCCATTGTTGATGGTGTGCCTCGTACCCTGCGCATTGATCAGATGATTAGGCACTATGTTGCCCACCAGATTGATGTCATTGTGCGCCGCACCCAGTTCCGCCTCGACGAGGCCGAGAAGCGCGCCCATATCCTGCGCGGTCTGGTTAAGGCCCTGGATATGCTCGATGAGGTCATTGCCCTTATCCGTCGTTCCCCTACGGTCGATGAGGCTCGCACCGGTTTGATGGAGCTTCTCGACGTCGATGACGTCCAGGCCGATGCTATCCTCGCCATGCAGCTGCGCCGCCTGGCTGCCCTGGAGCGCCAGAAGATTATTGACGAATTGGCTGAGATTGAAGAGCTCATTGCCGATCTGAAGGACATCTTGGCCCGCCCTGAGCGCCAGCGCCAGATTGTTCACGATGAGTTGGCTGAGATTGTGGATAAGTACGGTGATGATCGCCGCACCCAGATTATTGCAGCCACCGGCGATGTGACCGAAGAGGATCTCATTGCCCGCGAAAATGTCGTGGTCACCATTACGTCCACCGGTTATGCTAAGCGCACCAAGGTGGATCTTTACCGTAACCAGAAGCGTGGCGGCAAGGGTGTTCGTGGTGCCGAGCTCAAGCAGGATGACGTGGTTCGTCACTTCTTCGTTTGCTCCACCCATGACTGGATTCTCTTCTTCACTAACTTCGGTCGCGTTTACCGCCTCAAGGCCTATGAGCTTCCAGAGGCCAGCCGTACCGCTCGTGGCCAGCATGTGGCTAACCTGCTGGAATTCCAGCCGGGCGAGCAGATTGCTTCCATTATTCAGATCCAGACCTATGAGGATGAGGATTATCTGGTTCTGGCCACCAAGTTTGGTCGCGTGAAGAAGAGCCGCCTGGCGGACTATAACTCTGCACGTTCTGGTGGTCTTATCGCCATTAACCTCAATGAGGGTGATTCCTTGATTGGTGCGGCTCTCTGCCACGCTGAGGATGAGCTGCTGCTCGTCTCTGAGGAAGGCCAGTCCATCCGCTTCAAGGCTGATGACGAGAGCCTGCGCCCTATGGGCCGTGCGACCGCTGGTGTGAAGGGTATGCGCTTCCGTGGGGATGACTCCCTGCTGGATATGTGTGTTGTCCGTGAGGGCGACTACCTGCTGGTTGCTACCTCCGGTGGCTACGGTAAGCGTACTGCTATGGAGGAGTACCCAACCCAGGGCCGTGGTGGTCTTGGTGTGGTCACCTTCAAGTACAACCCTAAGCGCGGCAAGCTCATCTCCGCTATCCCTATTGATAATGATGATGAGATCTTCGCTATTACCTCTGCTGGCGGCGTGATTCGTACCGAGGTCAACCAGATTCGTCCTTCTTCCCGCCAGACCATGGGCGTGCGCCTGGTCAACCTGGAGGATGGCGTGGAGCTGCTCGCCATTGACCGCAATGTGGAGAATGAGGGTGAAGAAGAGGTTGAGGGCGCTGTAGCCGGTCCTCAGGACCCACAGGCCACCCTGCTTGATGAGGGCGGTGAAGACTAATGGCTCTGCGCTCTCGTGTGGTCCTGCGCCATATTGCGCCTGGCTCCGTTTTTCGCGTGTGCCTGACTTTGTCCATTGTTGGCTTGGCGGCGTGGATTCTCTGCGTCACTCTTCTTTTCTTTGCCTTGTCGACGATCGGCCTGTGGGACCGCCTCAATAGCCTCATTGGCAGTGTTGGTGGCAGTGTGATTGTTGGTTATGGTTCGGTCATTAGCGTTGCTGGTGGCCTGGGCCTGCTGGTTGCCTTGTCAGTGACTATTTTGAGCCCGCTCTTTGCGCTTATTTATAATGCGCTGGTCAGTGTCTTTGGTGGTTTCGTGGTTGTTCTTGAGGAACATAGGAACTAGAAATTCGCCATGTGACCTGCAGACCGCAGTAATGTGTCCTAACATCACGGTGTTAGGGCACATTTTTTATGCAGAAAAACCTGCGTTGTCCTGCCGATTTGGTGAAAATTGGGAAATAATGTAAAGTAATTTCTTGTCCAAAGGGCCTATAGCTCAGGTGGTTAGAGCGCTTCACTGATAATGAAGAGGTCGCAAGTTCGAGTCTTGCTAGGCCCACGGATTTGACAAGATTCTTGAAAGAGAGTAAAGTTAAATCTTGTTGCAGAAAGAAGAAATTCTTTCGGACACGGGGCATTAGCTCAGTTGGTAGAGCATCTGCTTTGCAAGCAGAGGGTCAGGAGTTCGATTCTCCTATGCTCCACAGATAACTCCTCCGGTTTCGACCGGGGGAGTTTTTTGCATGCGCGATTCGCACGCGGGGGTACGAAAATACCGCCCTCAGATTCTCTGAGAGCGGTTATCTTAGAAGAGGGACCCCTTGGCCTGGGGAGCAGGCGCCACCTTTTGCTCAGGGCTCACAGTATTAGCTGTCGTAGCCTGGGTGAGGGTTTCCAGCGGTGGGTTCTGCATGGCGCTAATAATCTTATTGTATTGCTCCGTGGCAATCAGGGAGATAGTCGCCTTCTCCGAGGCCTTAGCACCGCCACCACCGGCCATAATGCCGATAATATTGCCGGAGGCATCAATGGTTGGACCACCGGAGTCACCAGCCTTATAGGTATTGGTGTCATAGGTCTGGATCTGGAAGCCCGTATATACCTCAGGCTGCTGGCCTTCCTTCGCGGTGAAGGAGAACCTCACGGCAGGCTTTTGGTTACGGTACAGGACTGTACCCAGAACATTATTGATCTGCTTGGAGGAACCATAACCACCGGAGCCGAAGCTACGGGTGTACTGGAATTCCAGTGGCAGCTGAAGGTCCGGCACACCATAGTGGGTGCCCTGAGCCCAGTATTCATCCCAATTCCAGAAACCGGCAGGCTTCACACCATCAACGGGCTTGGAAATGTGGACGAGCATAATATCGGCACCGTCGATCTCCACGAGACCATCCGGCTCGCGGCGCACATCCTGATTAGGACCAAAGGCCAAATAGGCAATGCCATAGCCAATGGCGGCATCGAGGTTGCCGCGGCAGTGCTTGGCTGTCAGAACCCACTGGGCTGCAATGAGCGAACCGGTGCAGTACACCATGTCACCCGCCCAGAACTGGCTATACCAGTTAGGCACAACAGGATCCGGGACATCAGATGCAAAGGCATTGAGGTCCGCGTAGGTCTTTTCCAGGGGTGCTGATTGTGCCATAAGTGTGGAGGGAAGCACGCTGGCGCCGGCGAGCGCCGCAGCGGTCAGATAAGCAGCACAACGCATTAGAGTTTTAATACGAAGGCCTCCTCACTTAATGTATTTTCGACAGTCGTCGCCAATTTGATTAACAGTATACTCTAAAAATCACTTTAATGTGAAATTAATAATATGCGCGCGACCTGCAAAAATGAAGGGCCAACTTTATATTGGCCCTCGTAATTAGATAGTAAATTTTCTTTTATTCCGGCTGAGTGCTGGTATTGAATACATAATTACCGCCGCCAGGATTATCCTCACCGGTAACAGTATTCTCATTAGCCTCTGGGAAAGTACTTGGCTTGCCAAAGAACTTCTGGCTAATCACGTAGACCACACCAGCCAGGGCGCCGAAAACAACCACGCCACCCAGGACCTTGCCCAGGCAACCGCAGCACTTCTTGCCACCCTTGGACTTCTTGACCTTCTTCACCTTCTTGGTGCCCTTCTTAACCAGGGCCTCACCGGTGTCGGTGGCGGCATCAATCTTGGACATTGCGCGGCTGGTGAGCTCAGCAATATTGGATTCCACGGCGTTAACGCCTGGTTCGATGCCCTTGGCCAGCTTCTTCAGGTGACGATCCTGCACATAGTTGAAACCGGAGCGGCCCAGCTTGAGGGCGTTTCGGCCGGCAGTGAAAGCAGTATTAATAACCATAAGGGACTATTCCTCCTTCTGATAGGGGTCGAGCGGGTGCATAAATACCCTTCGTAGACTATGATAGTCGGCATGACAAAAAAGACTGCTACTGCGATCATGCACACCAATCGAGGCGATATCAAGATCGACCTCTTTGGCAACCATGCACCTGTGACTGTGGCTAACTTCATTGGCCTGGCCAATGGCTCCAAGGAATATTTCACTGAGAATGCCAAGGGCGAGTCTGAAGGCCCATTCTATGATGGTGCTGTTTTCCACCGCGTCATCGACGGCTTCATGATTCAGGGCGGTGACCCAACCGGCACCGGTCGTGGCGGCCCTGGCTACCGCTTTGAGGATGAGTTCCACCCAGAGCTCAACTTTGGTACCCCATACCTCCTGGCTATGGCTAATGCAGGCCCTGGCACCAATGGCTCCCAGTTCTTCATTACTGTGGCCCCAACCCCTCATCTCAATAACGCCCACACCATTTTCGGTGAGGTTGTTGACCCTGAGTCCCAGAAGGTTGTGGATGCTATTGCTTCCACCGCCACCGACCGCTTCGACCGTCCAACTGAGCCAGTTGTGATTGAGTCTATCGAGGTCATCGAGGATTAATTCTTCACCACCGACCCCGCGCCCACTGGGTGCGGGGTTTTATTGATCCAGGAGACTAATGAATCTAAAAAGAATTTACCGTCAAGCCCCTGTTACGACTGTTTTGTGTCTGGTGATTATTGCCAGCTATCTCATCACTGTTGTCCAGTCCCGCAGCTTCGCGCACAACCTATCCGATTCCTCGCTTGCCGACGACCTCGTCCTCTACTTCCCAGCCATGGAGGACTCGCCCCTGGGTGCGCTACGCTCGGTGGGTACGCTCTTCTTGCACCAGGGTTCGAGCCACCTCATTGTGAATACGGTGATGCTCTTTCTCATTGGCCGTGAGATTGAGCGCAGCCTGGGCCATAGCCTCATGGCTGCGTCCTTCTTTACGGGTGGTTTGGGCTCCTCCGCCCTTGTGAGCTATCTTCAGCCCTTCGTGCCCACTGTGGGTGCTTCTGGCGCTATTTTCACGCTCATGGTGCTTCTCATTGGTGTGAATGCCCTTAAGGGCCGGGATCTGCGGGCCCCGATTATCTATGTGCTTGTCAATGTCGGCTATTCCTTCACCAATCCTGGTGTGTCCTGGGCCGGCCACATGGGCGGTTTCGCCGTCGGCCTCATCCTCCTAGCCGCCATCCGTAAGTCCATCCGCCTATTCAAGAAAATTCTGTATATTATGCTGATACTTTTAATATGTACAATCGGCTGGATGGTCTACTCACAGGGCTACCTCAATCCCTTATTCACATAGTCCCCGTCCCCAGCGTCCGGAGTTATCCACCGGGCCTGGGGATAATTTTTTGTCATTTCACTTTTCACAGATCCATCCACAGCCTGTGAAATTACAAGTTTGTAATTAACCCGAGGCTTTTCGAAAGAATCCCAGCCCTCTCAGCGCCTTTGCACTCAATATAGCCGCTGATCAGCGCATATATCCGAACAGCCTCGCCCCTGTGCATTTTGTTCACAACTTTATCCACACCCTGTGGATAACTAATCCGCTAGCCTTTATCCACAGAGTTATTCACAGCCTGTGGAAAACTCAATTCACAAAATCACAAGACCCCGGATCCCCAATCTCCACAGCCCTGTGAGTACAGCTGTGGATAACTTGTAATTACAAAGGTCAAGGCCAATTTTGCCCTGTGGATAAATCTGTTCCTGCAGCTCATAGACTCGCCAAAAATCTCCTTTATTCACAGTTATCCACAGGCGATCTGTGGATAACTCGATCCAAACATCCCACCAGCCATTGTGCAAAGCCTAAATTTGTGCTTCAGGGGTAGCAAAACCGGCCCATCCACGCCCGGATCCACATAAATTACACAATATTTGACCTGTAATAATCCGTTTTGCTTTCCAGTTATCCACAGCTATTCACAGGGGGTATGTGAAATTCGGAATTTTTGTAATTAACCCGGATTCTATGTTCCCCTCCAAAATTCACATATTATTCGTAAATACCCTCTCACCAGCAACTTTAGCCCCGGTTAATTACAAAAATCCCTCTAGACAACTCCCGTAACTTTTTGTAATTACAAAACTTGTGAATAGCGCTTCCCCGAACCGCCGAATTTTAGCCCGCCTACCTGCAGCTATCCTCTATCCCCAGATTTGTCCACAGCCTGTGGATTAATTACACCTGTGAACTCAAAGAAACTTGTAATTACAAGAATTTAGATCCGCCGCGATCCACCCACTTTTGGCCCCTCTTTTCCACCCTTCTGTCACTGACAAAATCCACCCGGTAACTCGCCGCCCCATCACTCTGAGACTCACACTTTGCCATCGGGATCCCAGCGCCAGGATTCCACTCCTAGGATCCAACCGAGGATCCCTCCGAGAGCCCACCTCTACCCAACCAAGTCTCGGATCCGCACAGCCGAAGTATCTTTCACGATTAACTTCCGTGGCTGGCCAGATTTTTACATTTCAAATGGCCTAAAAACTGCTATTTACCTGCTGGTTCGCGCCAAAATAACAACACACGCATTGCCTATTGGGGGTTTTGTGGATTTGTATTCCTATTCTCCGAGGTCAATGGGCAAAAATTGGCCTTTCGTTTGGGTGCTGTTCGGGATCCCGATAGGTGGTTGTCGTGGTCATCCTCGTGTACCGGTTAGGTCTCTGGACGGCTGGTGAAGATGAGGTCCTGTGTGCCTGTCGGCGTTGGCCAAATTTTTACATTTCAAATGGCCGAAAAATGGTGGTTGACCTGGTTGTTCTTTGCAAAATATCAACACACGCGTTGCCTATAGGGGGTTTGTGGACTTTTATTACTATTCCTCGAGGGCAATGGCATAAAATGTCTCATCTTTCCCATGTTCTTGGAGTGATGCTGTGGATCCGTACCTGTTGACTATGGGCCTCTAGTGTCATCTGGAGTTGGATCCCGTTGGCTTTCGTGGACTATCTTGGTATGCGTCTATGCCGTGATTTCCTGCATTTCAAACGGGCTAAAAACGCCAATTGACCTGCTAGTTCACGTCAGAATATCAACACAGACGTGGCCTATAGGGGGTTTTGTAGACTTGTATTGCTATTCTTACTGGTCAGCGCCTAAAAGTTGGCCTCGCCTCTGGGTGTGGATCAGGATCCCGATAAGTGGTCGTCGTGGGCGTCCTCGTGTACTGCTTGGTTTTCTGGTCGGCTGGTGAAGATGAGGTCCTGAGGCCTGTCGTCCTTGGTCCTGATGTGGGATCCCGTTGGCTTTCGGCCGATTTCTTTGGCATGTACCTACACCGCGATTTTTACATTTCAAACGGGTCAAAAAGGGCTATTGACCTGCTGGTTTTCTTCAAAATACCAACACAGACGTGGCCTATAGGGGTTTTTGAGGCTTTCTATTACTATTCCGCGAGGTCAACGGCATAAACTGTGCCGTTTTTCCATACGCTTTGGTCAACTGTTGGTGGTCGGGGTTCTGAGGATCCGCACCTGTTGACTAGCGACCTCTTGTGGGGTTTGGGGTGGGATCCCGTTGGTTTTCGTGGACTATCTTGGTATGCGTCTATGTCGTGATTTCCTGCATTTCAAACGGGCTAAAAACGCCAATTGACCTGCTAGTTCACGTCAGAATATCAACACAGACGTGGCCTATAGGGGGTTTTGTAGACTTGTATTGCTATTCTTACTGGTCAGCGCCTAAAAGTTGGCCTCGCCTCTGGGTGTGGATCAGGATCCCGATAAGTGGTCGTCGTGGGCGTCCTCGTGTACTGCTTGGTTTTCTGGTCGGCTGGTGAAGATGAGGTCCTGAGGCCTGTCGTCCTTGGTCCTGATGTGGGATTCCGGGTTGGGATCCCGTTGGCTTTCGGCCGATTTCTTTGGCATGTACCTACACCGCGATTTTTACATTTCAAACGGGTCAAAAACAGCTATTGACCTGCTGGTTTACTTCAAAATACCAACACAGACGTTGCCTATAGGGGTTTTTGGGGACTTGTATTGCTATTCTCCGAGGTCAATGACCAAAAATTGGCCCTTCGTTTAGGCGCTGGTTGGGATCCCGATAGGTGGTTGTCGTGGCCCTCCCTGTGTACTGCTTGGGTCCCTGGATGGCTGGTGAAGATGAGGTCTCTGCGGTCCGGCGTCCTTGGTCTTGTTGTGGGATCCCGGGTTGGGATCTCGCTTCGTCTTTGTCCTCGGTGTTAGGCCCAATTTTCTACATTTCAAATGGCCTAAAAACATCTATTTACCTGCTAGTTTTCTTCAAAATACTAACACAAAAGTGGCCTATAGGGGTTTTTGGGCTTTCTATTGCTATTTCGCGAGGTCAACGGCATAAAGTGTGCCGCTTTCGGTGCTCTCAGGAGTGCTGTTGTGGTCTTGTGGTGTTTGGGATCCCGTTGGCTTTACAGGGCCTCTTCGGCGTACATCTACGCCCCGATTTCTTACATTTCAAATGGGTTAAAAACACCTATTTACCTGCTGGTTCTCGTCAAATTATCAACACAGACGTGGCCTATAGGGGTTTTAGGGGACTTGTATTGCTATTCTGCGAGGTCAATGGCTAAAAATCGGTCCTGGGTCTGTGTGTGGATTGGGATCCCGATAGGTGATTGTCGTTCGATGCCCCGTGTGGCACTTGATTCCTGTCTTATCGGGCGCGGAAGAGGCCGGATCCGTGTCCCTCGCATTTGGCTGGGTGCTGGCGGCTACAGGCCGTGGATTGGTGTGTGGAGCGCGGAAAAGGGGCCCAATTTGATCGTCGAACTGGGTAAACGTGAAAAATTCTGGAGGATTGAGTTTTATATTGGGCGGTGGGTAAAAGAAAACCCGCCCCCTTGCGGGAGCGGGTTCTCGTGCAGCTTGCTTAGCGCCAACCTGTGGTCATAACCAGACCCAGGATGAAGAGGCCGAAGCCAATGGCATAATTCCACTGGTTCAGATCGCGCATGAAGCCAATCTGAGGGCCGGCAAGATAGTTAACAACCAGCCACAGCAGACCAATCAGCATCAGGCCAAACATGATGACTTTATACCAGATTGGAGTACCGGTGGAGTTAATCTTAACCGGGATACGGCTTGTGGAAGCTGCTGAAGGGGCCGGTACGGCGCTCTTCGACACCTTTGACTTCGGCATCTGTTTCCACCTAACTTATCTAGACTTTAGTTTCTTACCATTATCTCAAAAACGGGGCCGATGTGCCACCTGAACCCCGGCTTAGAAGCCGAAGGCAAAGACAGTCACATTCACATTGCCATTCACCAGCAGGCTCTCACCCTGGGCAGGATTCTGGCTAGCGATACGACCCTGGTCGAGAAGATTGGTCGTGGTCTGCTGGCTCACAATGAGATTCGACTCGGTGCCCTGCCAGCCGGCGCCTCGCAAAACGCTCAGTGCCTGGGTGGTGGTCATACCCACCACGCTAGGAACGGTGAACATATTGCCACGGGACACCTGGACAACAATCTGGGCATCCTTAGGCACGGTGGCGCCCTCATTGCTCACACTCACAACAGTGCCGGCAGCAGCCGCATTATCCACATACTGGACAGTGGCCTCAATACCAACCGCGGTGAGGTTGCTCTGCGCCTGGCTCCACTGCAGACCAGTAATCACTGGAACACGAACAGTGGCAACACCGGTAGACACAGTCACAGTCACACGGGAACCCTTAGACACCTGGGAACCAGCACTTGGGGACTGCTCAATAATCTTGCCGTTCTCCACAGTATCGGAGGCCTCCTGGCGCACGACACTGTCCAGGCTGAGGCCGGCATCCGCAAGCAGCTGCTGGGCCTCGGCGGTGGTCTTATTGCTGACGTCCGGAACCTCAGTGACCTCACGGCCACTAGAAACAGTCAGGGTGACCGTACTGTTCGCAGGCACCTGGGATCCCGTATCCGGGCTGACACTAATCACATTGCCACGGGCAATAGTGGCGCTGGACTCCTGAACCACCTGCACGCGCAGACCCAGGGTGCTCAAGGCATTAGTGGCATCCTGCTGGGTGAGGTCAGCCACCGAAGGAATAGTCACATTGGAGGCAGTATTGGTGGTGCTCAGCAGCGGGCTGCCGGTGAACTTGGTGTAGGCAAAACCGCCCACACAAATCACAATCACAATACCAACCAGCACACCCAACCAGGTTGGCCAGGTGCGGGAATTCTCCTCATAATAATCCTGGCGTGGCGCAGTGGCAGTCGGGGCTGGACCCGCAGCAGCGGCCGCCGCACCGGCAGGGGCAACAGCGGTTGGGGCCACCTGCGGAATATGGGAGGTCACCTCAGTGGCCGAGACAGGGGCACCGTGCGCCCCGGAAGGCGTATCGGTCAGGTGCATGCGCGCCGCCTCGGTCACCGCATTGCGGCTCAGGCGATCCAGGTCGGCGGCAAACTCGGCGGAGGAATGGTAGCGGTCATCCGGGCTCTTAGCCAGGGCGGTGAGCACCACAGCATCCACATTGGTGGCGCTGGTTGGGGTAAGCCCACCAATATATTCGGAAGGGCGAACAGGATCCTCGTGGACGTGCTGGTAGGCGACCTCGAAAGGAGTCTCACCCTGGAAAGGTGCCTTGGCGGTGATCATTTCATAGAACACACAGCCCAGGGCGTACACATCGGAGCTTGGGGCGGCCTTCTTACCGCGCGCCTGCTCCGGGGAAAGGTACTGGGCGGTGCCAATCACAGCAGCAGTTTGGGTCATGGCGGAGGTAGTATCGCTCACCGCGCGGGCAATACCAAAGTCCATGACCTTCACATCACCGGTATTGGTGATCATAATATTGGCCGGCTTAATATCGCGGTGAATAATGCCGGCATCGTGGCTGGCCTGCAGGGCATCGCAGACAGGCATGAGGATGCGCGCCGCATTCTGCGGGGTCATGACCCCGTCTTCACGGATGATTTCGCGCAGGGTACGGCCGTGCACGCGCTCCATGACAATATATGGCACCTTGATGCCATTCATCTCGGTTTCGCCGGTGTCATAGATTTGCACAATGGCCGGGTGGTTGAGCTTGCCAGCATTCTGGCCTTCCTTGCGGAATCGCTCATAGAAATTATGGTCGCGCGCCAGCTCAGGGCGCATTATTTTAATAGCAACCGCACGCCCAATGAGGGTATCGGTGCCGGCATAGACATCAGCCATACCTCCTCGGCCAATGATTTCGCCTAATTCAAAGCGATCTGCGAGCATCATTATTGTGATACCTCCGTTGTTGAACTGCTGCTTGATGCAGAACTGGTAGTGCGTGTGGTTGAATTCTGACTAGTCGTGGTAGCTTGCGTGCTACTTGGGCTCGCCGTGGTGCTTGGTTGGGTTGGCGTTGGGCGCGTGGAACTTGGCGCCACCGTCACGGTCACCGGCGATGCTGTCACAGTGGTCACCACCGGACTTTCGCTTGTCGACGCCTCCTGTTGTTCCTCCACTGGTCGCTGTCGCTGCGTGGGTTGCTGAATCACAGGGCGCTCCGTGGTGGGCTCCACATATTCGCTGGTTGGGGCCACGCTGGTGGTGACCACGACCTCTTCGTGCTCAGTGCCGGTGGAACCCATGCGCAGAAGCAGACCAATGAGGGCTGCCAGGAGCAACAGGGCACCAATAATCCAACCCAAAATGCGATTCTTCGGTTGCGCGGGCGCTGCTGTCGCAGCGGTAGTGGTTGTAGGTGCAGCGGTTGTAGTAGTTGGCGCTGCCGTTGGCGCCTGTGTTGGTGGGACAAGCGGGGTGGCTGTCGGAATATACTCCGTCACCGGGGCAGTGGCATTGCTTGGCTGCGGTGGGCGATGCCCAAAACGCACAGCCGAAATGGCCTGAACAAACTCGGCGCCAGTGGCATAGCGGCGGGCAGGATCCTTACGCAGCGTAATACCAATAAGCTCACGGGCCTGGGCGCTCAGATTTGTGCCCATTGGTGGCGGCGCATCATTAATATGCGCAATAGCCACCGACACAGAACTATCACCCTGGAAAGGACGACGGCCGGTGAGCATCTCATAGCCAACCACACCCAAGGAATAAATATCCGTGCTGGAGGTGACCTCCAGGCCCTGGGCCTGCTCGGGGGAAACATACTGGGCGGTGCCCACAACCATGCCGGTGCGGGTCAAAGGTACCGCGGCCGCAGCCTTGGCAATACCAAAATCAGTGATTTTAACAATGCCATTATTGCTGACCATGAGATTGCCCGGCTTAATATCGCGGTGGATAAAACCACGGGCATGGATGGCGGCCAGACCATTGGCGGCCTGCTCCAAATAATCCAGGGCAATATCTTCCGGCACAGCGCCATTGCGCTCCAAAAGATCCGCCAGGGACTCGCCCTCAATATATTCCATGGCAATATAGCAGAAAGGCTGCCCAGCAGGACCAATAATCTCCTGGTAGGCGTAGGTCTCCACCACATTAGGGGAGTGGATGGTCTCCGCAGCACTGGCCTCATTGCGGAAGCGATCCAAGAATTCGCGGTTATCGCTAAACTCTGGGCGCAGTACCTTGATGGCCACTGGGCGATCATTGGCGAGGTCATCGGCAAGCCAGACGGTGGACATGCCACCATTGCCAATGACCCATTGCAGCTTATAGTCAGGGCCGATGAGCGCCTGAAGGTCTTCTTGATTCATCTTCCCTACTTCCGCAGTGCTGCCTGTGCCGCAGCAATAACAGCTCGTCCAATTGGGGCGGCAACCGAACCACCAGTAGCAGCCTGGCCACGGTTACCACCATTCTTCACCAAAACCGCCACAGCCACATCAGCATTCTGGGATGGGCCGAAGGCAATATACCAAGCGTGAGGATTAGAATTACGGCTGTCCTCACCATGCTCAGCAGTACCCGTCTTGGAGGCAATATCCGCCCCGGCATAGCCGGCGGACCAACGCTCCGAGGTCACCATCAGCTGGGTGAGCGTGGTGGCAATCTCCGGGCTCACCGCCTGATTAATCTCCGTTGGGGTCGTGGTGGACACACCCTCCACACTGGCCACAAGATACGGCTTCATGCGCTTACCACCATTAGCCACAGTCGCAGCAACCACCGCATTCTCGAGCACCGACATGGTCACATCGCGCTGACCAATGGAGGACTGGGCGCGGGCCGCAGCATCAGTGAGGTCACCCACCGTGCCCGGGGTCATAGGAATACCCAGGTCATAGGTGTCGGAAATACCGAAATCAGCGGCCGCCTTATTCATTGCATCGGCACCAATCTTGGCGCCCAGCTCCGCAAAATAGGTATTACAGGACAGGCCAAAGGCCGTGGTCAGGGTGGCGGTGGATCCGGAACCACAGTGGGAACCACCATAGTTTTCCAGGGTGGTGGTGGAATCCGGCAGGGTAATCTGATTCGCCGCCGTGCCGGTGGTATCCGGGGTGACACCATTGGCCAAAGCGGCCGCGGTGGTAATTACCTTAAAAGTCGAACCTGGGGGCAGGGCATCCTGGGTGGCGTGATTGAGCAGCGGGCTGCCCGCATCCGCCAAATAGGAAGCCCAGGTGGACTCGGCCGTATCATTATTCGAAATCAAGGCCGGGTCATAGGATGGGGTGGAAGCCATGGCAAGAATCGCGCCGGTGGAAGGCTGAATAGCCACCACGGCACCCTCATAGCCATTAGAAGCCAAGCCATCATAGGCGACCTTCTGCACGGCAGGGATGAGGCTCAGCTGGATATTGGTGCCTGCGGAGGCCTTGCCAAGCAAAGTCTCCATCCAATGCTGCTTAAACAGGGAAGCATCCGAACCATCAAGGATGGAATTATAGGACTGCTCCAAACCACTGGCCCCATAAATATCAGAAAGGAAACCCTCCACAGGGCCCCACTGGATTGGGGTATCCACATACTGGCGGGAATACAGACCATCAGCATCAGCCACCGACTGTGCCAAAACCGTGCCATCAGCAGCAAGAATAGAGCCGCGGGCAATGGAGGCCATCTTATAGTACTGGCGGCGGTCCAAAGCATTCTTTGCGTACTTATCCTCACTAAAAACCATGACCACAGTCAGGTTCACCAAAAGCACAATGCTCATGAGGAGGGCAAAGATCGAAGCCAGACGAATAGAACGGTTCATTATGCAGCCATCTCCTTATGTGCAGTATTGGAAATACGGAGAATAATGCCCACCAGAATATAGTTCGCCATCAAAGAAGAACCACCCTGGGACATAAATGGTGTGGTCAAACCAGACATAGGCATGAGGGCCGAAATACCGCCCACCACAACAAAAATCTGGATGGCCATGGTCAAAGCCAAACCGGAGGCCACCAACTTGCCGTAGGAATCCTTAATGATGAGGGCGGTGTGCATGCCGCGCTGAATAAAAATCGCGAAAAGAATGAGCACACCGGCCAAACCAACCAGGCCCAGCTCCTCACCAATGGCGGCAAGAATAAAGTCCGAATGGGCAACAGGGACAGTATATGGATAGCCCTGGCCAAGACCGGTACCGGTAATGCCGCCCCAACTCATGCCAAAGAGGGCCTGGGACAGCTGGTAGCCGGAACCGTGATAATTCGAAACAGGATCAATGAAATTCTCCACGCGGGCCTGAATCTTGGCGGAGACCTGGTAGATGGCGGTGCCACCAATGGCCACCAGGAACACACCAATAAGCAGCCAGGAGGCGCGACCAGTGGTCAAATAAATCATGCCGAGCACAGTGCCAAAGAGCAGCAGCGCCGGGCCAAAGTCATTCTCACCGGCCATAATCAGCAAGGCCACAAACCACACGGCCAGGATAGGACCCAGGTCGCGCAGGCGCGGAAACTCCATGCCCAGGAAGCGGTAGCCCGCAACAGTGAACAGCGCTCGCTTAGTCACCAATAGCTGAGCAAAGAACAACAGCAGGAGAATTTTCGAAAACTCCGAGGGCTGGATGGAAAAACTACCAATACTAATCCAAATATTGGCATCCGCATTGACCTTCACCGGCCACACCATCGGCAGGGCGAGAAGGATCAAACCAACCAAACCCAAAATATAGGAGTACTTGCTCAAACTCCTATGATCCTTGAGCACCACCAAGGTGAGAATCATCAGAACCACACCAATGAGGGACCACATGACCTGGCGGCTCGCCATGGAGGAACCATTATCCAAATCCAGGCGGTAAATCATAATCAAACCAAGACCATTAAGACCCGCCACCACAGGCAGCAGAATCTGATCCGCCAGCGGCACCAACCAGCACAAAGCCAGGTGGGCCAAAAGGCAGACAGCCACAAAACCACCCATGACCTGACCCAGGTGCAGATCAAAGCCCGTATTGGAGGACATTTCCAGGTTTACCAGGGTCACCGCAACAAAAATCGCGGCGATAAAGAGCAAAACCGCCTCACGGCGACGCGCCTTCAAGCGCTCCATCACTGTCATGAATTCACCGCCGTAGGCATATCAAGGGCAATGCGGCAGGACACCCCAGGGGTCATGAGATCCTCAGGGCTGGACTCCTGATCCGAATGAGTGCTCAAAGCATCAGAACCCTGGCGCACCACACAGACCGGCAGGGTTTGACGGCCCAGGGTGCGCAAAACCTCCACAACCCCGTCATAGTCGTAGGTGGCGGAAGAATCAAAGGCGCGGCGACCCTCCTGGGTCAAATCCGAATAGCTAAAAGGCTGGCAGTCGGACTCGGAGGAGGAAATATCCACCACCTTAATATCGCCCGAAGCACTCAAACAGGCCTTCTGATACTCACTATTGAGCGTCCAGGAACCCACCTTGTGGTTCAGACCATTCATCACCACAATCTGGCCCTCATTAGTGCTCAAAAAATACTTATTGCGCACATAAAAAGAGCCGGCGGGCACAGCTGCTACCAAAAGCAGCACAATAACGCCAAAAAGCGCGAGGGCAATAGTACGACCCCTGCGCTTAGGCTTCTCATCTGCGGAAATCTCTGTCCCATCCACAACCATGGGGGAGCGGGCAGCCACCGAATTACGCAATTGCACTGCGGCGGCGCGCCCCGCGGCGGTATCAGGTCGCGGGTCCTCCGGCTGGTCGCCATTGATCGCACCCGCCAATTCCGCGGGCTTATCGACGCCCCCTTCGCTCACATCCGCAACAACCACCGTCACATTATCGGGGCCGCCGCCACGAAGAGCCAGGCTTACCAATTGGCGGGCCGCCTCAGCTGGGGTGCCCTTGGGGAGGGTTTCTTGGATCGTCGAGAAGCTCACAGGGTCACTCAGACCATCAGAGCACAAAAGGAAACGGTCACCAGGGCGAACATCAATCAAAGAAAGAGTAGGCTCAACAGGACGACCCGTATAGGCCTTCAAAATCAGGGAACGCTGCGGGTGGGTGGACACCTCCGAAGGATCCAATTTACCCTTATTGACCAGGGACTGGACAAAAGTATCATCCACCGTAATCTGCTCAAGAACCCCATCGCGCAGGCGGTAGCCACGGCTATCACCCACATGGCACATGCCCAGCTCCGTGCCCTCCTCAGTGGAATGCAAAAGCAGGGCAGTAAGGGTGGTGCCCATGCCATCCGTCTCCGGATTTTCACGAACCCCATCAGCAATGGCCTTATTCGCCTGGGCGGCCACCTCGGCCATCAAACCCAAAACAGAATCGGCGCCAAAGCCCTCCAAGGAATCCACCCCGCCATCCAACTGGCGGATACGGTCAATCATCAGCTGGGAGGCAACCTCACCAGCTGCGTGGCCACCCATACCATCCGCCAAAGCGAGCAGGTGTGGGCCGGCATAGGCCGAGTCCTCATTATTCTGGCGGACTAGACCTCTGTCAGAAGCTGTAGCAAAATCAAAATTAAGCATGGTCACACCTTAAAATTAGGGGTTGAGGCGCAGGGTCGTGCTACCAATTTTAATATCAACACCGGGGCCGAAGCGCTCAGGCTGATCAATACGATAATCACCCACAAAGGTGCCATTGCGGGACTCCAGATCCTCCACAAACCAGTCATTACCGCGCCTAAACAGGCGGGCGTGGCGGGAGGAAGCATAATCATCGCGCACAATAAAAGTACAATCCGGGCTGCGGCCAATAGTGACCTCCTCCAGGGCACTAATATCCAGGGTGGAACCCATCATTGGGCCATCCATAATCTGGAGAATCTGGCCAGTGGTGGTGCTCTTGGCCCGCTTGGCCCTCTTGCCCGCGCGGGGTGCACGGCTCACACCCGCAACCTTATTCGTATCGCGGCGCAGCGTATTCAAAGCCAAAATGATAAAAAGCCACAAAAGGACCAGCAGTCCAATGCGGAAAGTCAACAGTAGCGCGTCGCTCATGCAATAGTCCTTTAGTTACCCGTAATACGAACTTCAATATAGGAGTGGCCAATGGTGATCACATCGCCATCCGCCAGCAGCCAATTCTCCACAACCATGTCATTGACCATGGTGCCGTTGGTGGAATTCAGGTCGGTGAGCACAGCATCGCGACCATCCCAGTTGATCTCCAGGTGGTGGCGGGACACACCCGTATCCGGCAGGCGGAAATCCACATCATTACCGCGGCCAATCAGATTACGGCCATTCTGCACCAGGTAGGTGCGGCTGGAACCATCCTGCAACATGAGAGTAATGGTTGGGCCATTCGTATTTTGCAGACCCCCATGAGGCGCCTTTGGCTGGGCGGCAATAAACTCGGTGCTTGCATGGCTATTGGACTGCGGAATATTCATCTCTACCTCTGGCTCAGTTGGGACTGGTTCTGGTACTGCTTCAATCGCATCCTGCGGAAAGAACCCACTCGAATCATGCTCGGTGGACTCCATGCTTGTATGTGGCTTGAGTTGTCCTGTGCGCAGGCCACTGTCTAGTTCTAATTGCACAATAACACGGCCCGCAACGGTCCAGCCCTTATTGCGGATATAGCGTGTCATCAAATCAGCAAGGTGTTGTGGCAGGTCAGGGTCCTGGCTGAGGTTGCGGAAGTCCTTGGGACTCACCTCAATCCGGAAGAAATGCGGCGCCTCGACGCTCCCCTCATAGGTGCGCACCACATTATCGGCTGCCTCTTGCTTGAGCATCTCCTCCAGCTCCGCCGGCACCACGCGACCACCGAAGATGAAGGCGAAGCCATTATCCAATCCTCGCTGGAGAGAACTGTCGAGCTTCGCCATTTTACCCATGAACGAATCTCCTACGGACATACGGACCAATCACCTTCTTTCCTCAACATATCCCACTAGTATAATTCCCCCGGGCAAAAAATGGGAGATACTCCCCGATTATCCTGCGAGTTTGGAGAATTTATATATTCCGATGTATTCTGTTTAACGCACATTGATTGTGCCCACGGGCGAGTGGCGGAATGGCAGACGCGCTGGCTTCAGGTGCCAGTGTCCTTCGGGACGTGGGGGTTCAAGTCCCCCTTCGCCCACAAAAGAAAAACCCACCTCACGGTGGGTTTTTTCGTATCTTCAGGGGCCTTAGCCAACGACCGACAAGATGCGGCCCTTCTGCTCAGCCAGGCGCAGCTCCCAGGTTGGCCAGGCGTGGAGGCCAGGGCCTGTCAGGAAGGTGGTGTGAACACCAGCCAGGTTTGCCTTGAGCAAGAAGCTGCGGGTGGAGAGGTTAATCATCCACTCGCCAAGGAAGGCCGGGATGAAAGCGAAGCCCGCTGGCATGGTCTGACCCAGCGGCACACGACCATCGCCCACCCAAATAATGGTGTCCACAGTGCGCAGACCATTGAGATCCGCCACAGGGTCCAGGCGCATCATATTATTCCACAGCACAAATGGGTTAAAGCCCCACATCTGGAAGATGAGGCCGCCACCAAATAGTGGGGTGACCAAGCTCAGCATGGTGAGCATAACAAGGTGGCCAAACATGCCTGGGTCAAGGAAGCCGGACATGGCGAAAGTCTGGCGGAACTGGTCAGGGTGGCGTTCAGCCAAGGTGAGGGTGGAGAGTGCACCCATGGAAATACCAATAATGGAATTACGGTGCGGATTCACACCAAAGTGCTCCTGGAGCCACACAGGCAGCTCCTGGGTGAGGAAGGTTTCCCACTTAATCTGCTTTGGTGGTGGCAGCAGCTGCCAGCTGTTATTCGTAATTGGGGTGCCTGGGTACATCCAGTCCGCATAGAACTGGCCCTCGCCGCCGGTTGGCATAATCAGGTTGACATTATCATCCTGGAAAATCGCAGGGGCCGCAGTATTGGCCCACTGGGCGTCATTTTCCACGGTGCCAATGCCGCCAAGCATATAGAGGCCACCGTCGCCACCATACTTGGCAGGCAGGATGACCACGCCCATGGCGCGACCATTGGAAGGGGAAGGCACATAGCAGAGCTGCATGCCTTGGCCGTGCACCGACCATTCGCAGCCGGGACGCAACCATGAACGGTTGTCGATATCGGCGCGGGCAGGGGCCACGGAAACTCCAACCATCAGAATTGCTAATAGAAGGCTGACAAGAATATTAAAATATCGGCGCACTCGCATGGGAATAGTGTACCCGACAGGCCGGCTTATCCAAGAAATTTTGCACGTAAAGCCACGATTTTGGCCATGAGGTCGGCCTCCTCCTGGGAGGAAATACCTTTGCCGCCAAAAAGAGCCTTGCCGACGCCCACCCATCGTGGCCCCGTCACTGATACCTCTGCGGTCCAACGCACCAAACCCTCACGGCCGTGGCGGCGCCCATGGCCCGAAAGCCCAAAACCACCCATCGGTGTGTCCAGGCTCGCCCAGCCAAGACGGTACGGGGAATTCATTGTCACTGTGCCGGCGCGCAACTGCTTGGCCGCCTGGCGGCACCACCGAGGCGAACCATAAATAGAGGCGGCCAAACCATAAGGGCTTGCATTGGCCAAAGCAATGGCCTCCGGCATGTCCCTCACCGGATGAACCACAACCACAGGGCCAAAAACTTCCTTGCGGTGGATACTGAACTCCGGGCCCGCCCCGGTAATAATCGTGGGGGCATAGAAAGCCGGGCCAAGGTGGGGCAGTGGGTGCCCGCCAATCACAATAGTGGCGCCCTCCTGCTCAGCCTCAGTCACCATGCGGTGCACCTTCTCCATGTGCTGGGTATTAATCAAAGAACCCATATCCGTCTCCCAGGAGGCATCCGCCGCCACCCGAAGCCCCTTGGTGCGGGCCACAAAACCCTGAAGGAAAGCCTCATAGACCGAATCCTGCACATAGATGCGCTCCGTGGACAAACACACCTGGCCGGCATGATCGAAAGCACTCGACACCGCCCCCGCAATAGCCAACTCCACATCCGCCGTGGCCGAAACAATCATGGCATTCTTGCCACCCAATTCCGCATCAAAAGGAGTATGGTGGGCGGCACAATAGCCGGCCACCGCCGAAGCACTGGCAGCCGAACCCGTCATGAGCACATAATCGCACTCCTTAGCCATACGGCGGCCCAAGCTTTCCGTATCCACCCCCAACTCATCCTCAACCACCAGGCTAAAAAGCTCCTCGGGAAGACCAGCCTCAATGAGCAACTCCCGGGCCAGGCGGGCGGTCTCCACACAGAAAGGGGAGGGTTTGAGGACGACAGCATTGCCGGCCATGAGCGCTGCCATGGCGTCGACAAGCACAAGGGAAAAAGGAAAGTTCCACGGGCAAATAATGCCCACAACCCCGTGGGGGCGATGCAGAACCCGCGCGGAAGTCAGCACAGGAATCATGGCGCGGCGGCGCTTCCCGCTGAGCATCCACGGGCTGCGCCGGGCATAATAGCCCGCGGTTTGGGCCACGTCGAGCACCTCATCAAAGGCATGGCGGCGCGCCTTACCTGTCTCCATTTGGATAGAATCCATGATTTTTTCGGAATTATCCAGGACGATTCGATAAAAACGGCCAAAAAATGTGCAACGAACATAGGGCGTGGAGGCCGCCCAGGATCGTTGGACCTGACGTGCGCGAGCAAAGGCATCCATAGGACAAGGGTACTCCTATAATGAGGACATGAAGAAAAATATTCTCTTTGACCTCTACGGTGTGCTCCTGCTAACCCAGGGCGACCAGGCCATGCGCGAAATTGAACAGGTTGTGCACGGCGACTCCAGCATCTGGGAGGCATTTTGGAAACTCCGCGGCCCACTGGACGGCGGCCGCATCACCGACCAGGAATTCTGGCAGCAATTCCAGGAAGAAACAGGGCTGCGCGACTTCGATATTGAAGAAGCCATTCGCGTGGACTACTCCGGATGGCGCCAAGCCGACCCCGAAATGGTCGAATTTGTCACCGGGCTCATTGAGGACGGCTGGCGGGTTGGCCTGCTCTCCAATATTCCCGAAACCCTGGCGCGCCTCATGCTGGCCGAAAACCCCTGGCTGCAGAAATTCCACTCGGTCACGCTCTCCTGCGAAATCAAGAATGAAAAGCCCCGCCCAGAGGCCTTCCGCATTGCCCTGGAGCAGCTCGGCACCGAGGCCGAAGAGACCTTCTTCTTCGACGATAACCTAGAAAATGTTGAGGCGGCGCGCGGCGTTGGCCTCAAGGCCTACCAGTTCACCGGCATTGATTCAGTAAAGGCGGTCCTCTAATGCCTATTATTCCTTTCCGCGGAAAAACCCCACGAATTCACCCCACCGCTTTTGTGGCGCCCAATGCCACCCTCATTGGCGATGTGGAAATCGGCCCCGATGCGGGCATCTACTATGGTGCCGTACTGCGCGGGGACCTGGCGCCCATTGTGATTGGTGCGCGCTCTAATGTGCAGGATAACTGCGTGCTCCATGTGGAGCGCGACGCCCCCTGCATTCTCGAAGAGGACGTGACCCTGGGCCACATGGCCATGGTGCACGGCGCCTATATTGAATCCGCCTCCCTGATTGGCATGCAGGCCACCGTGCTCAGCCACTCCCGCATTGGCACCGGTTCGCTCATTGCCGCGGGTTCTGTGGTCAAGGAGCATGCGCAGATTCCTGCCGGCTCCCTGGTGGCCGGGGTGCCGGGTTCCGTCAAGCGCCAACTCGGGGAGCAGGACCGTGAGGGCTTTATTGCCCATGCGGGACGCTATGTCGATCTGAGCGCTGAGCACCGCGAGGCACTATCCTAGTATCCATGATTAAAAATATCGCCGTTTATTGTGGAGCAGCAGAGGGTAACCGCCCTGAGTACCGTGCCGATGCAGTGGCAGTGGCTGAGGAAATCGCCAAGCGCGGTTATGGCTTGGTCTACGGTGGCGGCGATATTGGCCTCATGGGTGCGGTTGGTGATGCCGCCATGGCTGCCGGCGGCTATGTGCACGGTGTGATCCCGCACCACCTGGCCGATAAGGAGATTGCGCACAGCAACCTCAGCGTCCTGGAGCGCGTGGAAGATATGCGAGTGCGCAAGGCCCGCATGGAGCAACTCTCCCAAGCTTTTATTGTTTTGCCTGGTGGATCCGGAACTTTGGAGGAATTCTACGAGATTTACACCATGCAGCAGCTCTATGAAGGCATGGGCCCCATCGTGCTTTTTGACACCCTCGGCTACTGGCAGCCCATGCTGCGCATGCTGGAGCACTGTGTGGAGGAAGGCTTCCTCATGGGTAAATATGTGGATGCCCTCATTGTCACCAGCGATATTAATGATATGTTCCGCCAGTTGGAGAACTGGGTCAGCCCGGGTGTCAAATACGAGTAAACCTTTGCTGGTATATCCTTGGATATATGAGGAACAGCAAGCTCGATCAAATATGTGACCAGTACGTTCAGGACCTGGCCGCCCTGTGCCCGACCTTCGCCACCGGCGCGGGCATTGCCGGTTTTGATGACAAACTGCAGGACTTTAGTCCTGAGTGGAATGAAAAAATGGCGGAGCTCACCCGCGGGGTATACAGCTTCGCCGCCACGTACCGCCCTGAGGATCCTATCGACGCCGTCACCAAAGAGGTCGTCCTGGATCGTCTCGGCGTACAGCTAGAACTCGCCGATCGTGGTGAGGACCTCGCATCCCTCAATAATATTGCCTCCCCACTGCAGGAAATCCGCGATACTTTGCAGCTGATGCCAACGGAAACCCAGCAGCAGCGCGATAATATTCGCACCCGTATTAGCCTCATCCCACAGGCCCTGGAGGGCTACCGCGCCAGCCTCCTTGAGGGCGCCAACCGTGGCATTATTGCCGCCGCCCGCCAGGTAGTGGAGGTGGCCAACCAGGCTGAGGCCCTGGCCAATGGCGATATTTTCACCACACTCGCTGGTGATAATGAAGAAACCCAGGCTGCCCGCGATGCGGCCGCCGCCCTGGCCCAGTGGCTGCGCCAGGATTTCCTGCCCAAGTCCACCCGCGCCAATGGGGAGCGCGATGGTGTGGGCCGCGACCGCTATGAGGCCCTCTCCTGGGAGTTCGTCGGCGCCAAGGTCGACCTTGATGAGGCCTATGAGTGGGGCCAGGACCGCCTCCAGGAAATCATCGCCGAACAGGAATCCATCGCCGCCCAGCTCTACGGGGAGGGCACCAGTGTGGCCCGCGCCTTTAAGCTCCTCGACCAGGAGGAAAAGTACACCATCCGTGGTGTGGATGCCCTGCGCGATTGGATGCAGGCCACCGCCGACCAGGTCATTGCCGATATGAATGGCGTGAACTTCGACATCCCAGAACCCGTTCAGCGCATTGAGGCCTGCATTGACCCGGCCGGCACCGGCGGCATTTTCTACACCGGCCCATCCGAGGACTTCTCCCGCCCCGGCCGCATGTGGTGGTCGGTACCAAAGGGCCAGACCGAATTCCACACCTGGCAGGAACTCACCACCGTCTTCCATGAGGGTGTTCCTGGCCACCACCTCCAAATCGGTGCGGCCATGTGCGCACAGGAGGACCTCAACGCGTGGCGTCGACTAGCGTGCTGGAATAGCGGCCACGGCGAAGGCTGGGCACTCTACGCCGAGCAACTCATGGAAGAATTCGGCTACCACGAGGATCCCGCCAACCGCATGGGGCTTCTCGACGCCCAACGTCTACGCGCCGCCCGCGTCGTACTCGACATTGGCGTCCACCTGCAAAAGGACGGCTGGGACTATAACCACGCCGCCCAATTCCTCGCCGATAATGTGGCAATGGCCCCGGAAAACCGCCAATTTGAACTCATGCGCTACCTGGGTTGGCCAGGCCAGGCCCCATCCTATGCGCTCGGCCAGCGCCTCTGGCAGGACTTGCGCCGCGATGCTGTTGCCTCCGGCATGTCCCTCAAGGAATTCCACGCCCGCGCCCTGCGTGAAGGCTCCATCCCAATGGGAGTCCTGCGCTTCGCCCTACTAGGAGGTCTCCGTTAATGGCTCTCGAACGCTCACTACTACGCATGCGCACCGCCGCTGAACTCGCTGTCGAAACAGCAGAGGCCGCCCAGGCCGCCAAGAAGGCCGAGGCCTCCAGCGTCTTTGTGCACGCCGCCGGCCTTAGCCCCAGCGCCGAACTCATCGCCGCCGCGGTCGACACCGGCATCAATGTTCACGTCCAGGTCCGCCCCCGCCACGGTGACTTCATCTACACCGAGGAGGAACTCGCCACCATCCGCGAGGAAATCATCGCGGCCTGCACCGCCGGCGCCTACGGTGTTGTCATTGGCGCCACCGACGCCACCGGCACCGCCCCCAATGTGGAGCTTTTGCGCGAACTTACCCAATTGGCTGCGGATAATGGCGCAAAATCCGTCACCCTGGACCGTGTTTTTGATAATTTCACCGACCAGCCCCGCGCCCTGCTCCTGCTCTCCAGCGCCGGGCTGACCCGCGTCTACACCAGTGCCGGCAAGGAATCCGCCGTGGACGCCCAGGCCGAACTCCAAGCCCTGGTTGCCATTGGTGACACCATGGGCGTGGATATTTACGCCGCCGGTGACATTGAGGTCAAAAATGTTCACGAGTTGCGCGATGTGCGCCTCCATGGTGTTTTGGTGGACTACACCACCCCTGAGGACGCCAAAGCCCTGGTCGACACCATCAAGCCGTGGACACGTTAACGCAGTTCACGTAGGGTGAGCGTGTACACTGGTTGCCATGCAGCACGGTCCGAATAAAGTAATGAAATTCTGGCGCGACAGAGTTGCACATGATATGCGGGAAGGCTTCACGGCAGCCAAAGAGACACGCTACGTGGACCGCGAATATGAACTCGCACTCATTCAACACGAGCGCCAACAGCAACAATTCGTAGCCAATGCGCTGGGCTTTCTCAAGCGCATGGCTATTGCCATGGCGGAGTGCGGCTGTGATTCCGGCACCATTGAGGATCACGTTGCCGAATGCGCCCACGCCTGGGGAATCGACGATGTTTCGGTGAGCGTGGTTGGTCGCGCCATCTTCATCCAGCATTCCCCGCTGGGTGCATCCCCCACCGTGGTTATTGGTGAGGCCGCCACCATGGAGGCCTTTAACCTCAACATTATGCACGGCCTGCGTAAAATCAAGGGGCTCATCTGTGATGGCAGCCTGTCGCTCGGCCAGGCTGATGCGAAGCTCTGCCGCCTGCTCGCCCACCCACTGATTTGGCCGTGGTGGGTCTCTGTGCTCGGCGGCATGATGCTTGCCTGTTCCATTACTTTGCAGTCCAATGGCACCGTCAAGGACTCCATTATTGCCATGTTTGTGCTGCTGGTGGTCAACCGCATTGGCGCCCTGCTGGATAAGGCCGCCATGTTCCGTTTCTTCCAGCTGCTCATCCAATCCACGCTTTTTGTGGGCATTGGCGTGGCCTTATATGCCACGGGGATTCTCACCCTGCAGGGGGCGGCGGCCCTGATTGGTGCCTGCATTATTTTGATTATTCCCATTCCGCAGATTGTTGCTGTTGCGGAGGATGGTATCCGTGGCTTCCACGTGACCGCCTGGTCGCGCTTTTTCGGTATTTTCCTTAGTATTTTGGCAATTTGTATCGGTATTGGCGGTGCTTTTGCCATTGCCCGCACCAAGGTTTTGTTCTCCTCGGATACGGTCTTGATCTTCCCGACCCTGAACTTTGGTGTGGCCCTGATTGCCGCCCTGGTTGGTGCTTTGGGTAATGGTCTTTTCATGAATGGTTGGCCGCGTGTGCTGATTCCTTCCGCGGCGGCCGGCGTGATTATTGGTGCGATTAACCTCTTCCTTGTCCGCGAGATGGGTTTCCCTTCGCCTTTGGCCGTGGCCATTGGCGGTTTTGTTCTTGGTTTCGGCGCGGTTGCCGTGGAGCGCAAGCTTGATGTTCCCGCCAAGGCGCTCATCCTCACCGGCCTGTGCGGCGGCCTGCTTCCCGGTTTGGATATGTACCGTTCCATGGTCTACCTCATGCTCTTCCAGCAGGGGGCAAGCACCTATGTTATGTGGACCATTTTCATTATTTTGGCCATTGGTGGCGGCATCGTGCTTGGTACGACCTCCATCCAGACCCGTGGCCGTATCCGTCATCGTCGTGCCGCCCACGCCCATTGGGTTAATACGGTCAATCGTGCCACGATTGGTGAGCGTCTCGGCGATGATGAAGCTATTCGACGCCACCACAACGACTAGGGTCCTCCGGCCAGGCATGCTTCGGGTAGCGCCCGCGCATTTCAGCCCGCACCTGCTTATAGGGGCCGGCAAAGAAGCTGGCCAGGTCGCTGGTTGTGGCCAGTGGGCGCCGGGCAGGGGAGAGTAGCTCAAAAAGGATCGGCTGCCCACAAATGCTACTTTTCTCCTGATGACCGAAGAGATCTTGAAGTTTTGCGCGCACAATAGGCTGGTCCCCTGAATAGTCCACCGCATAGCGGCCCAGGAATTTCAGTGGGGCCAGCTCATCTATCTGGGCGGCCTCCGGCCAAGGGTAGAGGCTCTTGAGGCTGAGGTTCTCCAGATTCTCCACATCCTGCCCGGTCCACCACAGGTCAATATTTTCCGCCAGGGCCTCAAAACTCACATCCGGCCAGGGTTCACCTAGGTGTTTGTGTAAAAATTGGAGTCGCCAATACTCGGGGCACTCCCGGATAGCTGCCTTAATAGGGCTATCGTGGGAGGGCCCCTTTCTCAGATCTGCCACCATTTCGGCCTTAATGGCGGCCTCCGCCTGGGCGGGCTCCACAGGGGCCGGGGCGCTGGAGAGAATAATCGCACCCATCCTGCGCTCCCGCACACCCTTAACCTTATAGCCGCCCTTGTGGCTTTCCGCATAGGCCTGGACGGATTCCGTGATTGGCACAATAGTGTCAGGATTTTCCAGCTTTGCCCAGGTCGATATTGAATTTCCAAGCCAATCTGCCACAGCAATCCACTCCGGGCCGGGCTGCGGCAGGCTCAGGCGACGCCCCGATACCATCTGGTATTCCTCACCCATATTCTTGGCAATCCACTGGGGAAAAGCAGTAGCCACCACCGTGCCGGGGGCAATGCGGGTGCGTATATTCATCCGATCCATATCCCCGCGGGCACCATCAGCCAGCGCATCCACAATGGGGCGGGCCTCTTCACCAATAACCACCAAAGCATGGGCCAAGTGTGGTTCGGCGGGGATGCGAGATAGTTCACGGCCATGATCCGTAATATGCCCCTCCGCATCCACCGCGCCCAGGGCGGAAAGCTCCACCATGGCGGCCTCCATCTTTGCCTCCGGTGGGGTGCTCAGCATCTCCAAACCCTGACCGCCCGGGGTACCCCAGGCCGCCAAATACAGGGCCGCATCCGTCAGATCGCTGCGCATAATTTCCGGCACCGTAAAGGGTGCCATATTCTGAAATTCCTGCTCCCTATAGCAGCGCACCACCCGGCCGGGACCCAAACGGCCCGCACGACCAGCGCGCTGCACCGCACTAGCCGCAGAGGTACTCACAGTAAAGAGTCCACGCCCATTGCGCTGCTTGGTCAAACCCGTATCCACCACGGTGCGCACCCCCGGCACAGTCACCGAGCTTTCCGCAATACTGGTGGCAAGAATGACCCGTGGGCTGTCATCGGTAGGAAGGTCTGGGGAGACCTGGCCGTGAAGGATGAACGTCGGCAAGCTATGGCAGAGCTCCTCGAGCATGCGGATTTCCCTAATGCCCGGAAGAAACACCAAAACACTGCCGGTGCCGAAAACTTCCGCAATAACCCCGGCAACCCCCGAATAAAACTCGCGATTTCCCTCCAAACGCCCAGGAATTGGCGAATATTCCACCGTAATTGGGTGAATTGGGGCCTCGATTTCCACCACGCGCGCCCCCAAAATCGCAGCCACCTCACCCGAATCAATGGTCGCCGACATGGCCACCACGCGCAGATCCTCACGCAACTGCCGAAGCTCATTAATAAAAGCAAAAATCAGATCCACCTGGGTTTGGCGCTCATGGAGCTCATCAATAATCACCGCCCCCACCCCCTCCAGGGTCGAATCCGCCATGAGACGATTCAACACCACACCCGGGGTCATAAACATAATCCGCGAACCCTTATGGTGGGCCCCGCGCACCGCATAGCCCACCTCACTGCGCGCCATGCCACGGCTCCACAAATGGCGGGCCGCACTCATCGCCGCAATCCTGCGGGGCACCACAACAATGACCAGATCCTGCTGAAGGTCCGCCACCAAAGGCGGAATAAAAGTAGTCTTACCCGTACCCGGGGGTGCCACAACCACCATATGGTCACCCGAAGCCCACGCCTCGCGCAACTCCGCCTCATGGGCCGCCACAGGAAGATCACGAAAGTCCATGGCTTCAAGTATAGGTTTCACCAGCCATTCGGCACAGACATGGGCTACAATAATGCGGTTATGAATACCCACAGTCCGCGCATCCCACAGCTGCGGGCTGCCCTGTCATCATTCCTCCAGGACATGGTGCAAATGAAGCCGGCGCCGGGCCGGAATATCACCGCGCTGCGCTGGGTTGTTCCCTTGGCTATTGGTCTTCTGGCCGCCGGTTTCCTCTACGGGCCGCAATCCGCCGTCCATGGTTCCATTGCTGCCCGCGTGTCCGGTGCCGCCCGCGATGAGCCGCTGCGGCGCCGCCTCCGCGTGGCCATCCCCGCCTTTATTTTCTGCCAGGCCTATTTGGTGCTGGGAATGCTCGCATCCCGCTGGGTTTTTACCGAAATTCTTGCCATTGTCACCGTCACCTCCCTCGGATTATGGGTGTGGTACGCCTTGGCCTATGGGGTGCCGGGGCGCATCAATATGGCCTTTGCTACCGCCTTTGGTGTCTATCTTGGCTCCGAGGGGCAGAGTATTCCCGAGGTGCTCCATGTGAATCTGGTGGTGTGGCTCATCTGCATGGCCGCCCATATTGGGCTCATGTTTTTTGACTTCCATCGGGCTGAGCGCACCGCAGTGGAAAAGGCAGAAAAAGCGGTAGATTTTTATATCGACCTGGCAGAACATCAAAAAAATGCGGAAAAATCGGCGGTGGATGATGCCCGCCTGGGTGCCCTGGTTGCCCTCAATGGGGCGTGGACGACCTTCGCCACTAACCGCCGCCACATGAGCCGCACCGCCGAGGCTTTGGCGGAGCGCATTAACCACGCCTACTTCCGACTCATTGGGCGCCTGGAGAATAACTACTATCCGCACACCCCGGAGCACAGCGGTGTGCACGCCAAGCTTGCCCCCAAGGGGCTGCCCCCAGCCACCTATGTGCTGCGTGATGCCTTGCACTATGGTGCCCGCCCCCGCATGGTGGCTATCCGCACCTTTGTGGCCCTGCTCATTATGGAGCTCACCGTGCTCATCCTGGACACCGGGCATAGTTATTGGGCTGCCCTGGCCAGCCTCATTGTTCTGCAGCAGGGTGCCACCCGCTTCGACTCTGTGATTCGTGGCGTGCAGCGCGTCATTGGAACCGCCATTGGCCTGGTTGTGTACCTGGGGTTGCTCATTGTGGTGGATAACCTCTGGGTGCGCCTCATTATCGTGATTTTCTGCATTTACGGCCTTGAATGCTTCACCGCCCGTAATTATGGCATTGCGGTCACCTTTATTACCGTCTATGCGCTGCTGCTCCTGCCCACCCCAACCCCGGGTTTTGAGTTCGTGATTGTTCACGACCGTTTCCTTGAAACCTGCATTGGTATCACCGCCGCCCTCATTGGTGTGTGGCTTATCAATGATGCCCGCGCCATTGTCTACCGAAGCTACCGCACCACCCTGGCCGCCATGATTGAGGTCCTCAACTCCATTGCCACCGAGGAATTTTCCAGCCCGCGCGCGGTCAATAACAGAAGAAATCTCTTCTTTGAGCTGTCCCGCAGCGCCGAAATGTTGGAGCGCTCCCGTGGTGATGCCCCACAGGACCTGGAGCCCTGGGTGCAGGTGGAGCGCGAGGTCTTCCGCCTCACAGGGGTGGTTTTGGCCGCTTCTTGGCGCATGACAAGCATGGACGAGGACACAACCCAACACACACGCCATGCGGCCCAGTGGGCTTCCGAACAACTCGAAGGCCTCATCCACGCCTTCCCAATTACCCGATCCACCACGGCCGACGCGCAGGAATGCGCCCGCAGTGTCAATGCCGTGCGCATGGAATTCATCTATAGGAGCTTTTAGTGCTGACCCTTGCCATAGTGTGGTTTGTTGCCGTGGCCTCCCCAGGCCCGGATGTTTTTCAGATTCTCCGCGTAGGCACCCAAAGCCGCATCAACGGCATTGCCTGCGCCCTGGGCATTATGACCGGCAATGCGGTGTGGACTTTGCTATCCGTGCTCGGCGTGGGCATGCTCATCGCCGACCATCCGGTGCTCATTCATAGCCTGCAGGCCCTCGGTGGCTGCTACCTGCTCTATATGGGCATTGGTGCCCTACGCTCCGTCATGGCCTCCCGCAGCGCGGCCACCCCCGAAGCCATCACCCCTGTGACCCTCTCCCCGCGCCGGGCCTACCTGCTTGGTGTGACCACGAATTTCGCCAACCCCAAGGCACTCATCTTCTTTATTTCGGTCTTTTCCCAGTTCGTCACAGTCGCCCCCGCCTGGTTCATCGCAGTCTTTATTATTCTGACTGGTATCGCCTGGTTTGTATTCGTGGCCCTTGCAGTCAACAGTGTTGGCCCTTGGCTGCAAAGGCACCAGAATCTTCTCGATGGCATCTGCGGCGCAGTCTTCACCATCTTCGCTTTCGTGCTTTTCTATGAAGCACTCCAGATTTTTTAGAATAAACGCTGGTCGTTCATGAAAAGTGTCAACACTTTACCGGTCAGCAGACCAGCAATCACATAAATCAGCCAGTTGTACCACGGGGTGCGTGCCCGGGTGACAGGCTCAGCAGTCACAGTTTCAGTCACCACTGTATGTGGCTGCTTTTTAATAACCGTGTCTGTGGCAGTCGCAGTCTGCTGCACAGTCGCATTGACCGCGTGCACCTCGGTGGCGGTGGTGGTCTCCACAGCCTCCTTATACTCGGTGATGGTCGCAGGCTCAGTCACAGTAGTGGTGGTCGTGGACGACACAACCTCAGTGTTGTGCTCAGTCACCGCGATGCTAGTGCTCATTGGCTCGGCAGTTGGCGCCTTGGTGTAGGTTGGCATTGGCAGGCTGGAGCTTGCCGGCACGGTCTGAACAGTGGTCGGGTCAATCGGCACTTCCTGAGGGTTCTCCTCATAGGCCATTTGGATATAGTCAATGAGGAAGTGCTGGTCAGGGAAGTCCTTGGAATCATTCACTGGTGTGGCCCACATCTGGGTTTCCACCATATTTTCCACAATCAAACGCAGCGGATTCGACATGGCCTTGTCATATTCATCGGCGGTGTCATAGAAATCCGCGCGGGTGACCAGGCGGTCGCCCACAAACTTGCCATCCAAATAGTAGGCAATGTGGTTATTGAATACCTGCAGGGACCAGGTATGCCACTGGTCATAGTAGCCCTCGGAAACATTCATCCTGGTCTGCACCTGGGTTGGCGCATAGACGGTACCATTCGCGGTGGTGCGCTTCACGCAACCCACATGGGAGGTCGCATACTGCGTATTTTGGCGCGAGGAGTACTGTTCCAGCAGGTCCAGCTCCACATATTCTGAATCCGGATAGGCGGCATTACACATCTGCTGGTTATTCTGCATCCACAGATTGCTTCGCACACCATCAATCCTGTCAGCATCACCAGTGATATAGGCACGGATGGTCAGCACATAATTTTCGTGCTTTGTCTGCGGTGAATAGAGACGCGGCGCTGAGTATCGCGTAATTTTTCCACTCGGACAAGGCTCAACCTGATAGTTATCATCAGTCAATGCCTCAGACATTGTCTCTACGCAGTGGCGTCGCAAAGCAAGATCAAGAACACCATCATGGACTGAGAAGTTATCCCTGGTCCAGGAACTATTATCACCCTTATAGTGGGTGTTGGTGGCGTAGTACCACGTATCGGAATTATCCGCCATACGGTTAGCTTCCGCAGCACTTGGCACGGAATCCGCCCAACTATCATCCGTAAAATTATTGGAAATACGCTGGTCGATGGTCAAAGTTGGCGTATATCGCAGATAGTCCAGCATCTCGTCACCAACCACAGGTGGGTCGGCCGGGTCCTCAACCTCCAGGGCCTTGGAGTCATGCTCGCGCGCAATCTGGATATAGTCCAGGTACAGGTGCGCCGGATAGAAATCCGCGTCATTGTCCATATTGCCCATGTTGCGACTTACTGAGCTTCCCGACGCCGAAACCAAAGGCTCAAAGTAGAAATTCCATGGATTATCCCCGAGCGAGGCCTTCACATTCTCCTCGGAGCTATTAGCCGCCAAGGTGTCCAAAGAATAGGTGGCAAAGGCCTCGCCATCACGCAGGTACACGACATTGCCATCAAAAACTTCGATGGTGTAGGTGTGCCACGCGTCCGAGAGGACCTCTCCATCCTCTTCGCCAAATACGGTGTAGTCGGCCTTACTAAAGGCGGTGCCGGAATTCGCACAGCCTACCTCGGTATAGTTCCATTCGTAGTAGTAGGGGCCGAGGAAGTAATCCAAAGGGGAGAGGCTCGCGCGGCCCCCATCCGGGTTGGTGCTGCAATTGGTCCCTTGGGTTTGGAGCACAAAGTTCGCGCGCACACCACCCTCATAGTATTGGCTATTGAGGCGTGCACGGAAGCTCAGGGTGAAATTACCTTCAGGAATATTCTGCAGAATCACGCGGTCGCTGACGTATTGGGTTTCCTCATCGCTATCGCATGGTTCGATGCTTTCCCGCGCATTTCCATCAGAATCCACGCATTGGCGCACCGCCTTAATATCCATCACACCATCGTGAACGCTTGTCTGGCCGGCGCTCCACAGGGCGTCGGAAGCATTAAAGGAGGTGCGGTTATCGTAGCGGTAGTACTTGGAGGTAGTATCCGTGGAAAAGTCATCGCTCTGGGAGGAAATACGAAGACTCGGCTGGCGCCCAATCAGGTCCAGCATTTCCTGGCTCAACGAAGGGCTGCTTGGGGATTCTGTGTCGTAGCTTGTCAGGGCAAAGGGATCATTCTCATCTGCGATTGCGTTTTGTGTGGCTAGCAGAGAGGTGAAGAACAAGGCACTTGCCGTAAGCAAGGCTCCGATGGGCTTAAAGATCTTTTTGCCCGTCATTATGCTCCTTTAGGCTGCGGGATACCTTAATTATGCTTAGGTAGTTTATCATGCATCCCTTAAAATAAAGGGCATGCACGTTGATATCACCATCAGAGACGAGTCCATTAAGCTCGGCCAATTTGTGAAGCTCGCCAATCTTGTTGAAACAGGGGGCGAGGCCAAGAAGGCAATCCTCGAGGGCCAGGTCTTCGTCAATGACGAGGTCGATACCCGCCGTGGCCGCACTCTCCGCGAGGGTGACACTGTCCGCGTGGGCGCCAATTCCGCTACTGTCCGCACTGGTGAGGACGACTTTTTCGATGAAGCCACTGCCAATGATGATTTCGATCCAGAGAAGTGGCGTAATGTTCAGATCGACCCAATTACCTTCGAATAATTAATTAAGGAAGAAAATGCCTGCTTTTATGGCCGAGAATGGCCTGCCTTTGTGGAATGAAATTGCCGTCAGCGATATGGATCGTGCCCAGCAGTTTTATAAGGAAGTCTTCGGTTGGGAGTTCAAAAATCCAACCGCCGACCCTAATTATTTCTTCGCCCACGCCCAGGGCATGCCTATTGCCTCTTTGGTGAATGTGGATAAGATTGGTGGCCTGATTTCCTATTTTGCCACCAGCGACCTGGATAAAGACCTAAAAACCGCCCAGGATTTGGGTGCTTCTTTGGTCTATGAGCCTGCGGATTTCGTTCGTGGCCGCGCCGCCGCCCTGCTCGATCCTTCTGGTGCGCTTTTTGGTCTCATGCAGCCCCGCGAGGAGGAGGATTTTGTTGGTGCTGGTGAGCCTGGCACCCCTGTGTGGTATGAGCATTATTCCAAGACCCCAATGGGCGATTTCTATTCTGAGCTGCTCAATTGGGATTGCGAGTCCCCAACCGGTGACTATATTGTTGCTAGCCGTGACGGTGGCGCTTTCGCCGGCATGCTCATCAATGAGGGCGTTGCCGGCAGCGTATGGTTCCCCTACTTCGGCGTTGAGCGTATCGACGCCGCCATTAACGCCGCCACCCTCGCCGGCGGTTCCGTGGTCAAGGACCCTGAGGTCAACGAGTTCGGTATTGTCGCCAGCATCGCCGACCCTGATGGCACTGTCCTGATTATTTGCGAAGTCGCCCCATGGGAAGAGGATCCACACGAGGGTGCCTCTGTCCTCGACCTCGAGGACTAGTCGCGCCGGGAACCCAGGGTGAATTCATCGGTGCAGCCGCATAGCTTCCATTTTCGAAGCCCCGCCACGGGCAGTCTTCTTTCTGCCACGGGCGATTCCTGGCTGCCCGCTTCCGGCCCGGAGGACCTTTTTGAGCAGGCCCATGGCCACCTGATCGCCCTAAAAATCGACCAGTTTTCACCATTTTCCTGCACTTTTCTGAAATTTTCGGACTTTTCTTTCGAAAATACGAAGCGCGTGCCCCTGGTTGATCCCCAGCCGTGGCGCCCTGGTTTCCCTGTGTTATCGGACCGCGCCGGGGTCACCTCCGCCCTGGAGGAGGCCTTGGCCGCCCTTAATTCCGAGCACCCAGAATCTTCCCTGCACAAATCTTCTCTGCACAGTGTCGGCGTGCCGATTATCACCGAGTGGCCCTTGGTTTTCGACAACCCCCAACGTGCCGCGGCTACTATCTTCCGCCGCCTGCCTTCTTTTAGCTCCGAGGCCTATAATTTCACATTTTCCTGGGAAAACATGGAAATTTTGGGTTCCAGTCCCGAGTTGGTGCTCAGTGCACAGCTCATGGGGGATGGCAGTGTTCGCTTCAGCTCTATCCCCACTAGCGGCTCCATGTCCCATGTGGAAACCCAGGAGCTCACCCCTTCAGAGGCCGAGCGTAATCTCTATTCGCCCCAAAACCGCGCGATTCATAAGCTCACTGTGGAGGCCACTGCTGATCGTCTCAGCGCGATTGCCGATGTGATTGCCCCGCCTTCATCCGAGCCGTGGCCAATTGACTGCCACACAGTCCTTGACCTGTCCACCCCAATTCTGGGCTCGATTAATGGCCAGCTGCACCCTGGTTCTTTGGCTTCCGCCCAGCGTCGTATGCTCGACCTGGCCTGGCAGCTTCTTGCTTCCCCAGCCACTGTAGGATATCCCCACGAATCCGCGTTGGCCTACCATCACCGCAAATCCTCCCCGCAACGCGGATATGCAGGTGGGATTATTGGTTGGGTGGACCTCCGTGAGGACTCTTCCCTCGGCTGTGAGCTTGTTCGTGCTACCCGCCTAGCCTGTATTCACGCCGATGGCGTAACAGCCTATGATTCGGTGCCGTTGCTCGCCGATTCACTGCTCGAAACAGCTCTTCACCGTATCGAGGCCAAATTATCTACTCTGGCTGAACCTATGTCTTCCTTTTCGTAAACAGATCCGGTCGGTTCACCGCCAGGTACTTTCGGCTATCAGCGATGAGGTGCTCCCGCAGGACTTTAAATTCTTCCCTCTTTCGCGGGTTCAACCCATACTTTTTACCCAAGGCCCCAAGCAATGTCGATGCCGGGGCATAACACACATCAATCTTGAGCCGTTCCGTGCCTGGTTCCTTCCACACCGCCGTACACAGGTCGTCGATGAGGAAGAAGCGACCCGGATTATTCGTGATTGACATGTGGTCATGTCGGCACACCGGTCGTGTATTGGCCACACTGGTTTCACCACCCGCCTGGAATTCAATCAAGTGGTGCGAGTCCAGCCCGTTGAATTTGCCGCAGTACGGCATGATGCATTGTCCACCTTGGATTTCCCAGATGGTTCGGTGCACTTCAGGCGAGAGGCGGCCTTCGCTGTAGCTAATGACTTCGCCCTTCTCATTCCGGACCACGAAGGATTCGACCGCACCCCACTTATCAATGATGTCGTAGAGTTCGACGGCGCTGTAGTATTTGCCTTCGCAGGTGATGCCGAATGCCGGATTATTTTTGAGTTCTTCCTGGTCGATGACAAAATTCAACCGGATTCGGTTGTACTTCTTGTCGGTGCGCACCTTGCGCTCCAGGGCCTGCATGGCGGCGCAGCCCAGCAGTTCATTGCGTGGCAGTCGCTTGGCCTGCTCCGGCAAGCTGGAGAACTCTGCGGTCAGTGCATTCTCCACGATGCGGCGCACGTGGTCTGGTATGCCGGTGAGGATGATCGTATTGCTATTCGGCCCCACATTCCTGATGTTGCAGGTCATGACATTGGGATTTTTCAACCAGACTGGGTGATCCGGCGAGTATAGCTCTACTTCCTTCACTTCCACATCGGAATCCCCGGCGGCGTGATTGCTCACCAGCGCAGCCTCAAGCTCCGGGCTAAGCGACGCCCCAACGAACTCGCCGGCGCTCAGCACCTCGGCATGTGCACCCTTCTCTGCGGCAATCTTTTCGGCACGCTGCGTATTGTGCTCCACCACGTGCTTCTGGAACATCGTCAAGAATACCGGGAAGTCCGCTGTCTTATGGGCCATGAAGAACTCCCACAGGATTTTCACTTGCGATCCGCGCACTTTCCCCGCTGCGGGACGCTGCCATGAGCCCTCGAGCTTGCGGGCGAAACGAACCATCTCGGTCGCCTCCACGCGATTGAGGTCATAGTGCGCCACAATGAAGGACAGTGAGCTATTGGAGAGGCACAGGCCCATGTAGTGGTACCTGATCGCGTCGTCCCGTGTCATGTGGTATTCGGCGATCAGAATGCCATTTCTTTCTTTTTCGGACAGATGCCCGTGCTCTTCAAAAACCTGCCGACCCATATTTTGGTCGAGCGTGGCTGAGCCCTTGAGCGCATCGGGTAGCGGTGCGTTCTCGAGCCAATCTTGCGGCGGTGCCCCCAGCGTCACTGGGGGCAGTTTAGTAGTCATGAGGACAACCTTTCTGGTGGCTAAGCCACCTTTTGAGTGCAGTTTCTGAGGCGCTTGTGCGGCCTCAAAACTTATCCTGACACATTTTCAAAGTCGTTTTTGTCAATGTCCGATTTGCCTGTGGATAGAGCAAGTTATCCACAGGTTTTGCTGTGTGTGATTTTTTAAACATAGAAAATGTGGTATAAGGCCCGGCCGTATAGGGTATGCTAACCTATGATGCTTATACATTATTCTTTACCTACGCGCGCTGACCTGCCGGCAGAAAAAGTGGCCTGGCCTTTGGTTTCTTCCCGCGCCGCGCTTCTTGTCCATGATGTTCAGCTGCACTTTATCAAGGGCTATGAGCGGTCTTTTATCGACCCAGTTTTGAAGAATATTGCCCATATTATTGAGTGGGCACACGCCAATGAGGTCCCTGTTTTCTATTCCGCACAGGGAATTCAGGACGATCCAGTGAAACGTGGTTTACTTACCGACATGTGGGGTGCGGGCCTCACTGACCCCTCTTTGGTGCCGATTGCGCCGGAGGTTGCTTTCCCGGATCATCCGCATACTTTTATTGAGAAGAAGCGCTATAGCGCCTTCATGTACACAAATTTTGAAGAAGAACTGGCAAAACTCGGAAAAGATCAGCTGATCATTACCGGTGTTTTCGCCAATATTGGTTGTCTTGCCACCGCCACGGATGCCTTCATGCGCGATATGGAGACTTTCTTTGTTGCCGATGCGGCGGCTGATTTTGATCGCGAGCAGCATTGGGCGGCTATGGATCGCCAGGCCAAGCATGTTGGTCGCATTCTTTTAACGGAGGATTTTTCATGACCCGTGTCTTAGTCACCGGTGCCCGTGGCGGCATTGGTTCCGCCATTGTGCGCACATTTACCGAGGCAAACTTCGAGGTTATTGCCATTGACCGCGAGGATCTCGACTTGACGGATTCGGTCGCCGTCCGCGAATACGCCCAATCCCTTGAGCCTATCGACGTCCTCGTCAATGCAGCCGGTGTTTTCCACGGTGGCCCCGCCGCCACTGTTGATGAAGACGCCTGGGATGCTCTTTTTAATGTCAATGCGAAGGCAGTTTATACTTTGTCCCGCATTATTGGTGAAAAAATGGCGGAGAATGGTGGCGGCGCCATTGTCACTGTTGCTTCTAATTCGGCTGTGATTCCTCGCGCCCAGATGGTTGCTTATGGTGCGTCCAAGGCTGCTGCTTCTATTTTGACTCGTTCTCTTGGCCTTGAGCTTGGTCCTCGTGGTGTGCGCTGCAATGTGGTTTGCCCAGGCACTACCCGCACTCCTATGATTGCTGGTCTTGGCAGCGAGGAGGGCCTGATTCGTGGCGTCCCGGAGAATTTCAAGACGGGTATTCCGCTTGGAAAGATCGGCACCCCTGAGGATGTCGCCGCCACTGTATTTTTCCTTGCTGGCCCAGGTGCCGGCCATATTAACTGTGCCGAGATTGTTGTGGATGGAGGCGCTAGTGCCTAAGCCTACTTTTTCTTTCTATAGTCCTGCTGAGGATCGCACTCTTCTTGCCTATGGCATTAAGCGCTGGGTGCGCGCCACTGGTCCGGAGGATCTGAAGGATACCCAGGCCATGCTTGTTGGTGCGATCCCTTTCGATACTGACCAGCCCGCCGCCCTCTTTGAGCCCGAGTCCTGGGAGTTTGTCCCTGGCCGTGTGGAGGCCACCACTGATGGCACAAATCCCCCTGCAGTGGAGGATGTGCCTTTCACCCAGAAGCATTGGGATAGCTTCGGCGCCCGCGTTGCCGAAACTGTGGAGCATCTGTCCCAGCCGGAGAACTCTTTGCGCAAGGTGGTTCTTGCCCGCCTGGCCGCCTGGACCCCTGAGCAGGGTTCTTTTGATGCCCAGGCTGTTCATGATCGCCTGGCCGATCTGAATCCCCACGCCTATTCTTATTATCTTGACGAGGTTCCTGCCGAGTTCGCCACCACCGAGGAGGATGGCGTCGATAAGCATGCGGAGAAGACTGCGCTGGTGGGTGCCAGCCCCGAGTTGGTGCTCCGCGCCACCCCAACCGCTGATGGTTGCGAGTTCCGCACCTGGCCTTTGGCCGGCTCTTTGCCTCAGTCCCAGGCCCAAAATATGACCGCCGAGGAGATTGACGCAGCCCTGTTCACGGAGAAGAATCTTGTGGAGCATTCTTTCGTGACCAGCGATATTGCCGAGGTTTTGGGTTCTTTTGATTCCGAGTTCGATCTTCCTGAGCGCCCAGCTATTGTCCGCACCCCGCGCGTCCTGCACCTGGGTACCTGCATTAGTGGCACCGCCCATAACACCACCATGGCCGATGTTCTTTTCGCGCTCCACCCAACCCCAGCGGTTTCCGGCTACCCGCAGAAGGAGGCCCGCGCTTTCCTCTCGGATATTAGTGTTTTTGCCCGTGGTCTTTTCTCCGGCGTGGTGGGCTGGATTGATACCCGCCCGGATTCCCAGGAGGGCTGCGAGTGGGCGATGACTCTTCGCGGTGGTTTGATTAGCCCGAGCCGCGCCATTGCTTTTGCCGGCGCCGGCATTGTGGAGGATTCCGTCCCTATGGAGGAACTTCTTGAAACCCGCGCTAAACTCTCAACTTTTGCCGCCGCTTTGGATTGCTCCGAGCCCCCTAGCCCCCAGTTCTATCCGGAGGAGTTCATTAAGAAGTACACGGATGAGGGCCTGTGGATTGGCCAGACCTTCCAGGATTTCTTCCGTGATTCTTTCGCCGCCCACGCGGACCGCGAGGCCCTTGTTGCCCGCTCCGCCACCGGCACCCAGTCCCGCCTCACCTACGCGGAGCTGGAAAAATACGCCGCCCGCATTTCGCGCCTTTTTGCGGATGCCAATCTTGTTCCGGGCGACCGCGTCATTCTTCATTTCCCTAATACCGCTGAATATGCCGGCGCTTTGGCGGCCTCTTTCATGAGCGGCCTTGTGCCAATTTTCTCTTTGATTAGGCATACTGAGGATAATTTGGCGGCTTTTGTGGAGTCTTCCGGCGCCAAGGCGATTTTGACCGTCCCGCGTTTCCTCTTCACCAATATTGAGAAGAAGATGGAGGCTGTCACCGCAGCCGCCCCTACCGCCCAGGTCATTTTTATCCCATCGCCCGAGGACGATAGTGAACCTTTGGAGTCCTCCCGCCTGTACCCGAACCGTGACCCTCACGGTCTTGGTCTCATCCAGCTCTCTGGCGGCACCACCGGCACCCCAAAGCTCATTCCGCGCACCCACGATGATTATCTGTATTCGGTGCGCGCCTCCGCCGAGATTTGTGGCCTGAGCCCGCAGGATCGCCTCCTGCTCACCTTGCCTGCAGCCCATAATTTCTCCATGAGCTCCCCAGGCATTTTGGGTATCTTCCACGCGGGTGGCTGTGTGATTCTCAACGCCGACCCAACCCCTTCCTCGGTAGCTAACCTGGTTGCCACTGAGCGCGCCACGGTCCTGCCTCTGGTCCCGCCGATGCTCATGTCGCTGCTCTCGACTAATGAGAAGACTCCTATTGCCGAAAAGCTGGAATCTTTGCGCTTTATCCAGGTCGGCGGCGCAAAACTGGTGGAAACTGCTGCCCGGCGTGTCCGCTCCGAGCTTGGCGTCCAACTCCAGCAGGTCTTCGGCATGGCGGAGGGCCTGGTCTGTTATACCCGCCCTGAGGACACTGAGGATATCACCACGACCACCCAGGGTCGCCCTATTTCCGCGGCCGATGAGGTTCAGGTTCGTGATGATGAGGGTAATCTTTTGCCCGTTAACACCCCGGGTAATTTGTGGGTTCGTGGCCCTTATACTTTCCGTGGCTATTTGAATCTTGCCCCGGCGGCCCAGCCTTTTGATAGTGAGGGTTTTTATTGTTCGGGCGATATTGTCCGCCAGTTGCCGTCCGGCCATTTGATTGTGGAGGGCCGCGCCAAGGATCATATTAATCGTGGCGGCGAGAAGGTGAGTGCCGAGGAATTGGAGAATCATCTTTTGGCTTTGCCGCAGGTTCGTGATGCTGTTGCGATTGGCGCCCCTGATGAGGTTCTTGGTGAGCGCATTGTGGTTTTCTTGCTCACTGATCATGTTTATTCTTTAGCCGATACGCGCGCTTTCTTGTCTTCCCGTGGCGTCCCTGATTTCCAGATGCCTGATGAGGTCCGCATTATTGACCATCTTCCGTCCACTGCGGTTGGCAAGGTCAGCCGTAAGGAACTTCGTACTATTCTTGCCGATTTGAAGGATTAACCCATGACTTTTGATAATCTTTGTTCTCTTGCCGCCACCCAGATTGGTATTGAGCCCCAGGCTCTTAATCCTGATGCGAGTCTTATTGATCAGGGTCTTGATTCCATGCGTATGATTGCTCTTATTGAGGAGTTGCGTGTCCAGGGTGTGGAGGCTGATTTCTTCGCCCTTGCTGAATGTGTTTCTTTGCGTGATTGGGCTTCCGCTCTTGGTATTGAAGCTTAATCACCAGCAGTTGTCTTTATGGCGTGCCGCCGCCCTTGATCCAAACCCGGCGCGTTTTCAGTGTGCCGAGTTGATGCAGTGGGAGGGCGGCGATCCTCATCATTTAGCGCGCATTATTCGGAAATGTTCGGATTCTGTGCCGATTTTTTCCATGGTTTTGGATGAGGAGCGCCTGTGTTTGGTGCCCGCCGACCCCGCCCCGGTTAGTATCCGCCAGGAGGCCGATCCGGATTTTGATGCGGTGGTTGCCGCCGGCGAGGGTTTGGTGGAGCATATTATTTTCGATCATGGCAATGGTCGTTTTTCTTGGTTGGCCCGTTTTCACCATTTGCTTGGCGACGGCTTCTTCTTCCAAGCCTTTATCCGCTGGGTCTGCCAGTCTTATAGTGCCGAAACCCCAAACCCGTTTCTTGTGGAGGATCCCGCTCCCGCCCCGCAGGATATTCCTGTTCTTCCGCGCCCTGTGAGTGCGGTTTCTCTTACCCAGGCTCGTGGTATGCGCCCTGCCCCTGCCGGCCAGGCGGTGCAGCGCGCCTATGCGAGTGCTACTCTTTCGGCCCCTGTGCGTGTGGAGAATTTGGTTCATGCGGTGGCTGAGGCGACGTGCCGTATTGCCGATGTGGATTCCTGCACGGTGGGTATTCCTATGATGAATCGTCCTTTGGGTCAGCGTACTGTTGTGGCCGCCCCTTTGGTCACTATGCTTCCGTTGACTTTTGTGGAGGGTGATTCCCCCGAGCAGGTGGCGGAGCAGTTCCAGCAGTTGCGCCCTTTGGCCGCTTATCCTACTGAGGCTCTCCGCCAGGCTGCCGCTGTGAGTGATCCGCGCACCCATCTTACGGGCGCCCATATTAATTTCCGGCCTTTTGTCCCGCGCCTGAGTTTTGGCGATATTCCTGTGTCTTTCCAAACTTTGGCCCTTGGCCCGGTGGATGATATTGAGCTGGCTTTTAATACCGCGCCGGGCGGGGTTTTGGAGCTTCATGCTTTTGCCCATGTTCATCGTGATGATCAGCCGCTGCTTGCGGATCTGACTACCCGCCTGATGCGTTTTATTGAGCAGGGTTCTTTCCTTGCCCCGGAGGATCACGCCCAACTTGAGGCTTTTAATAGTACGGATCGTGTTTTCCCCCGTATGACTTTGCCGTCTCTTATCCACCACACCATCTCGCAGGCCCTAAAACTTCCCCCAATTTCAGACTTTTGCTGGCACAATGGGGAAATTTTGAGCAACCATGATCTTTATGGCATGGTCCTGTCCTATGCTGATTGGTTGTCGGCCCGCCGCCAGCCGGATGCCCCGGTGGTGATTATTCTTCCTCGTTCCCCGGAGTTTATTGCCATGGTGGCCGCCTGTGCTCTTACGGGTATTCCGTGGGTGCCGATTGATCCTTCGCTCCCGCAGGCCCGGCGCGAGTATATGTGTGAGACGGCCCAGCCTTTCCTCATTGTGGAGCCCCACACTCTGCCCCCAATCACCCCAAGCACCCAAAGCACTTCAGCCTCTATGCCGCCTCTGCACGAGGTCGCCCCGGAGGATATTGCGTATATGCTCTTTACCTCGGGTTCGACGGGTAAGCCTAAGTGTGCACTCAATACCCAGCAGGGTATTGCTAACCGTCTGAATTGGATGGCCCAGGATTATTCGCTTTCTTCCCGCATTATGCACAAAACTTCCTGTAGTTTTGATGTTTCTGTGTGGGAGATTCTCTTCCCTTTCACCCACGGTCTTCCTGTTGCGGTTGCCACTGAGGGTGCCCATAAGGATCCGGGTGTTTTGGCGGAGCAGCTTCGTGCTTCGGGCACGACTCATTGCCATTTTGTTCCTTCGGCTTTGACTGCTTTTCTGATTTCTTCCCCATCCTGCCCGGATCTTCATACAATTTTCACTTCTGGTGAGGCTTTGGCCACTGATGTTGCTGCCGCCGCCACCGCCCAGTTGGGTGTGACTATCCATAATTTGTATGGCCCAACGGAGGCGGCGATTGATGTGACTGCTTTTACGGTGACGGGGGAGGATAACCCAATTCCGATTGGTTTCCCTGTTGCCAATACCCAGATGTTTGTTGTGGATCGTCATGGTGATCCGCTGCCGGTGGGCTATGAGGGCAATCTCTTTATTGGTGGCATCCAGGTGGGTGCCGGCTATTTGCAGCGCCCTGATCTGACTGCGGAGCGGTTTATTGATGGCCGCTACGATACGGGTGATCGTGGCTCGTGGCGTGCTGATGGTGCTCTTTTATATGCGGGTCGTTCTGATTTTCAGGTGAAATTGCGCGGTCAACGCCTAGAACTCGGCGAAATTGAGGCTGTTTTGCGTAGCATCCCTGGGCTTATCGACGCCTCCGTTCAGGCCCGCCCTATCGCCGGCGATCTGACTCTCATTGCCTATGTGATTACTGATCTGTCGGAGTCTTCTCTGCGCCGGGCTTTGCAGCAGCAGTTGCCTGAGTACATGGTGCCCCAATTTTTTGTGTTTATGCAGGAGTTTCCTCTAAATCCTGCGGGTAAGTTGGACCGCAAGGCCCTTCCGGACCCCCAGTTTGATGATTCTTCGGCGGAGCCAATGGGGGAGCAGGAGTCCCAGATTTATGAGATTTTCCGTGCCCTTTTGGGTTTGGAGTCTTTTAATCCGCACCGTTCTTTCTTTGAGCTTGGCGGTAATTCTTTATCCGCGATCCGTCTTCTTGCCGACCTTTCAGAGGCCGGTTTCACCCTGACTTTGGCGGATCTTTTCGCCCATTCTTCACCCCACGCCTTGGCTGCTTTCTTCTCCTCCAGCGCCACTGATTCGGTGGAGAATTCTGGTTTTTCCCCTATTCTCCCTATTCGTTCGGGAAATTCGCGTCCGATTTTCTGTATTTACCCTGCCGGTGGCCTCGGCTGGACCTATACTCGCCTTTTGGATATTCTCGAGCCGGATCGGCCTGTTTTTGCCCTCCAGGCCCCAGCTTTGAGTGGTGGCTCTTTGCCTACTTCGGTGGATCAGAGTGCTGCTGCTTTGGCGGATGTGATTGTGGAGAACGCCCCTGAGGGTGCCACGCTGATTGGCTGGTCTATTGGTGGTGTGCTCGCCCAGGCGGTTGCCGCCCGTATTCCGGAGCATATTGATGTGGTTCATCTTCTTGATGCCTACCCGGCGGAGGCCTGGGCCCATAAGCCTGAACCCACCGATTCGGAGTTGCTTGAGGGCATTCTCACTATGGCCGGTGTTGATGCTCCCGCATCCACTCTCACCCCCGAGATTGTGGCTGCTATTCTCCGCGAGTCGGGCAGTCTTTTCGCCCAGCTTCCAGAGGAGACGATCGGCACCATTATTGATTTGATTGCGGCCCATGCCCGCATTATGCGTAGCCACCACACCCGCCCTACTTCGGTACCGATGGTCCACTATAAGGCGCGGTTGACCTCAGAGGATTTGGATGCGCACCAGTGGGAGAACTACGCGTCCACCGTGCGTTTCGAGGAGTACGACTGTACGCATCCACAAATCATTGACGTCTTAGTGCGCAACCAGAATCTCATTACAGCCCAAGGAACCCGTTAGGGTTCCGCGGGAGCCTAGAATCCAGGCACCGCTAGCAGGGCAGTAATACCTAGGAAGACGAGCACCCCGGCACTAATCTGCAGGGCTCTGCTCGTCTTTGCCATTGCTAGTGGAACCATTAGTCCACAGCCCGCACCGATGGCGATGGCCGCCCCAAGGGTATCTTGCGGGTGGTGAAAGTCTGTGTCCATTAGGCTTACCACATAGAAGAGCACCCCAATGAGTAGGAGTGCCACTGCGAATGGGCGTAGGGTGCGCAGTGCCTTCATTAGTCTTCATCCCCACTCTGCTTGGTGATATGTGCCGCTATTGCATCCATGCGTGCCCGGTACATTTCCGGGGTTGCCACTACAATGCCACTGCCCGGCACTACCTCATGGCCATAGAAGTGTCCCTCTGGCAGTGCTTCTGGCTCCTCGGCAGGAAAGTCCCACACCGTATTCCAGTCATTGAAGTCAATGACCGGCACATCCTCCTCCGGGTTCTGTGCCGAAAAATCTATAGAAACCCCGGCACGGTGAGCAATGCTCACCAGTTCGGGAATCCAGGCCATCTCCACATACTGCGGCCCCCAAGCCTTATGTGGAATAGCCCGAACCAAACCCCCATTGGGGTGAATAATCTTTTCACCCTCAAGGGTCACATCATTGGTGAGAACAAAGAGGCTATGGTCCCTCGCCGCCCCAAGCTGCATCATGGCTGCATGGGTCAGACGGTCGGGCAGCCGTGCCGCCCACTCATCAGCCACATCCGTTTCAACCGGATAGTGCTCCTCAAAGTACCACACCAGCTGGGCGCATTCTTCCCACTGGCTCAGGCCTTCTTCATTCCCACCAACGTGCATTTTCTACCTACCAAATTGTGACGCGCTTATCCTCTTCCACGAAGCATGGGCCCTCAGGGTCCACCTCAAAGACTTCGTAGAATTCAGGAATATTACCTGCAATCACATTACAACGGAATTCGGCAGGGGAGTGCGGATCCATCGCCAAGTACTGTGCCGCCAGCTGTGGGCGAATCTTGGTGCGCCATACTCGAGCCCAGTTAAAGAAGAGATCCTGCAGCTCCTCAACCTCAGGCTCACGGCCCAGGTAGAGGCGCAGCGCCACAATGGCAATGCCCAAGCCACCAAGGTCACCAATATTTTCACCGAGGGTGAAGGCACCGTTGACGGATGGTGGGTTTTCCTGGCCCTGTTCCGCAATCACGGTTGGCACGAGGCCTTCGAACTGTGCCACCAGCTTGCTTGTGAGCTTCTCAAATCCAGCACGGTCTTCCTCGGTCCACCAGGAGTTGAGGTTGCCGTCGCCATCATATTGGGAGCCCTGGTCATCAAAGCCGTGGCCAATTTCGTGGCCAATAACTGCACCAATGCCACCAAAGTTGGCCGCCGGGCTAGCCTCAGGGTCAAAGAATGGCGCCTGCAGAATAGCCGCAGGGAAGGTGATGGTATTTACCACTGGGTTGTAGAAGGCATTGACCATCTGTGGTGGGCAGAACCATTCGGTGCGGTCCGCAACCTTACCAATCTTGGCCACCTCATGGTCGTGGTTGAATGCCGCCGCCGCACGAACATTGGCCATCAGGTCGGTGCCAAAGTTCAGGCCACTGTAGTCACGCCACGTATCTGGGTAACCAATCAGTGGTAGGAACTTTGCCAGCTTCTCCAGTGCACGGGCGCGGGTTTCAGCACTCATCCATGGCAGGTTGTTAATGCGCTCGTGGTAGGCCTTAATCAGGTAGTCCACGAGTTCCAGCATCGCATCCTTATGCGCAGCAGGGAAGTACTTCTCCACATAGAGCTGGCCAATCTCCTGGGCAACTGCGCTTTCCGCCATGCTCACACCGCGCTTCCAACGGTCACGCTGCTCAGTGGAGCCCTGCAGTTCGGTGCCGTAGAAGTCGAAGTTCGCCTTGGAAATCTCAGCAGGCAGCACAGCAGCACGGCAGCGCAGCACCTGCCACTTGGCCCACAGCTTCCAATCCTCAAGGCGCTCCGGGGTCAGCAAGCCCGCCAGGTGCTCAACATAGGACGGGGTCATATTCACCAGGTCAGCCTCAGGCAGCTTGGATGCCACCAGCAAGGTCTGCACCACAGCAGGCAGTTCCGCAAAACCCATTGGGTTGAAGGTCTTGAGAGCATCACGGGTTTCGGTCACAGTCCAGTGGCCGGCCGCAATATCAGTCTCCAGGGCCAGGATGCGCTCAGCCTTCGAGGCCGCATCCTCGGCGGTAGCAAACCCACCGAGCTGAAGCATGCGCTCCAGGTGCGCCTTGAACTTGGACACAATTTCCTTGTGGCCTTCTTCGCGATAATATGCCTCATCCGGCAGCGACAACCCACCCTGGTACAAGTACACCTTGACCTCAAGGGACTTGGAGTCTTTTTCAACATAGTAGCCAACAGGGCTGGTAATGCCATAGCGGTAGCCAGCGCCCAGCGCCGCCGCGAATTCCTCCACGGTGGACACCTCCAGGGCCGCAAGGTCCTCAGACAGTGCGGATAGACCCTTGGCCTCAATGGCTTCTTCGTCCATGAAGGCCTTGTACATGGTGCCGGCCCGACCCTGGTCGGCCTCAATGAGCTCGCGGCAGCGTTCTTCGCTCAGGTCCCGCAGTACGTAGAAGTTGCCGTCCACACCACGGTCCGCAGGAATCTCATGATTCTCTAGCCATTCACCGTTAATATGGGCAAATAGGTCACGCATGGGCATTTTTTCGTGCGCAGTCATTTGACTCCTTCACAATCGGGTATCGTATTCCTATGTACAAGTTTATCCCCGGTTTAAGTCCTCGTGGGTGGATTTTGCTAATTTTTATCCCACTGATTGCAGTCATGGCTCCATATGCCCTACCTGACGCGGATGATTCTGCAGCTCAGATTAGTGAGGTGCGGATTGGCGTTGAGCCGGTCGGTAGCCTCAAGTGCAAGCCGATCTATGATGTCATGTTTGATTCCTGGGATTGCGGGGATGCACGTATTTATACTGCCGAATTTGATCTGTCTTCCCTGGAGGATAATCCTCAATATGAGGGGGATAGGCTTCTTGAGCACGCCGTGTACCGCTTCTATCGCGCCGTTAATTATATGGACTATGAAGCGCCGCGGGGTGGGTTCACCAAGGAGGGTGATGGAATTATCGCCACCGCTGATAATGGTCTGAACACTGGCACTATTATGGCCGCCAGGGCCGGGGACGGCATTGTTTGGGTTGCGTATGTGGAGGATATGGATGATCCGACCTATAGCAAGCCTTTTGTTGATTCCTTGAAGTCGATGATTCTTGGTACTGACTCGAATAATAGGGGTGGTGTAAATGCAGCTTAAAGCTGGTTTTAATTGGGGTTTGCTCCTCTTTTGGATTTTTAACCTCGGTACAACTGCAGTGAGTGCTACTTTCACTCTTCTTGCAGGAGAAATGCTAAATTTTGAGGTTTTTGTTCTTTTGAACCTTGGCTGCGCGCTATTGTGGGCGGCTTTTAGTATTGCGGTCTTTTTCCTTACGCCGCTGCGTCGCTTGTGCCCGCCACGCACGTATCATTGGCTTCCTTTGGCGATTTTGTGGGGCATGGGCCAGGGTTGTTTGTATTTGATCATCCCAGATTTGTCGAATTTTGCCACGCTCATTAATTGGGAGGAGTCGGCGTATTCGTGGGGTGGTGCGTATCCGGAGGAGACAACGAAGCTTGCTGGCGCGTTGATTATTTGTTTCCTGATTCCGCAGATCCGCAGGCCGTGGCATTTCGCAGTGGTTGGTTTCTTTGTAGGTCTTGGCTTCGAGATTTTTGAAAATATTGGGTATGGGATTACTGCGGGTCTTGCCGATCCGATTAGTGATTTTCATGGTCTTTTGTATACCTGGGCTTTCCGTGTGATTTTGGGCCCGTGGTTCCATGCTTTACTTGTTGCGATTAGTGCGTATATTGTTGGCTGGGCTTTCTTGAAGGTTGATTTGTCGACTCCGTTGCGCTGGCTGCTTGGTTTTGCTGGTTGGTTCGCCGCCTTCGCCCTGCATTTTGTGTTTAATTACAATATCATTGCGGATAATTCGTACTATATTCGTCTTGCTCTCGTCACTCTTATTTCGTGGGTTGCTTGTGGTTTTATCATTTGGCATTCTTTCCGCATGCGCAAGAAGGAGCTTCTCGACGCCTCCTCGAACTGGGAATTCTGCTAGCAATTGTTAACCCCTGTTAACTCAAGTAAAAAAAAGTGACTAATGTTGTGCGTGTTGCGCATGGGATTCTTGTTACCATGCCGTAATCTGAGCACATGCATGTTTCCAAGAAGATGATGCTTGGCGCGGTTTTGCCGGTCATCGCGCTTTTGGTGACCCTGGTCATGGTCACCCAGAACACCAGCGCACCCCGAGCAACCGCCTTTGGTGCAGGCGTCCCTAAAGGTGTGGACGTAGCGTCCCACCAGCACACCCAAGGTGATATTGACTGGAATCAGGTTGCTAATTCCGGTCAGCGTTATGCCTTTGTTAAGGCAACTGAGGGCACGAATTACGTCAACCCTTTCTATGAGACTGACGTAATTCGTGCAGCCCAGGCTGGCATGTATGTTGGCGCGTACCACTACGCAAAGCCTGCACAGTCCGCTGCCGCCCAGGCTGCTGCTTTTGCAATTCAGATTGCTAAGCTCCCAACTCCATCTCTTCCACCAGTTCTCGACATTGAGGTTAATGATGGTGTTGATGTTGCAGGCATGCAGGCCTGGACTCGCACTTTCGTTACCGAGGTCAAGCGCCTGACTGGTCGCGATGTGATGATTTATACGTACCGTTATTTCTGGGAAGCTCAGATGGGTAATACCACTGAGTTCAACTACCTCCCATTGTGGATGGCTGCATACCAGGCCTCCGCTCCAACGGTTATTCCTGGTGGTTGGTCATATATGACCTTCTGGCAGAACTCTTCTACTGGAAATATCCCGGGTATTCTCGGCAATGTAGATACCAACCTCTTCAATGGCACCGAAGCCCAGCTTGCAGGCTTCCTTGCAGGTAATACCTTCGGTCTTGGTTCGCTTCTTTATGGTGGCATGGACCTTGTTGGCATTACTGATGGCATCAATAACCTTGTTGCTTTCGGCCAGGCTAATCCAGGTTTGGTTTCCGCAATTCTTGCTGTTTCTGCTGGTGTCATTGGTATTGGCCTGCTCGTCAGCGCTGCCCAGGCAACGGGCATGGATCTTGGACCTGCCCAGGGCCTTGCTGATATGGTCCAGACCTTGATTAATGGCAATGCTCTCCCAGTTGGGGATCTTCAGAATATGCTTCAGGCTGGCAACTACACCATTGGTGACCTCATGCTGCTCTTGCAGAATGCAGAACACGCCATCGGCGCAGCTTAAGCCGCTTTGATATAAAACCCGAGCCTCAGGCTCGGGTTTTCTTTTGTCTAGAAAAGGTAACGCATTAAAATTCCATGGCGATATTTTTCACGTAAGCGTAAATCTTCGTGAAAGGAGCTTCCCATGAAGCACCGCCTCCTCTCAGCCATCATGGCTGCGTCTCTGATCGCTCCACTGTCTGTGGCCCCTGCCCAGGCTGCGGAACTTACGGCGACCCCTGTTCTTAACTGCACCTTCACTCGTACCTATGATGAGAAGACTGCGGAGAATAATCTTCGCATTGCGTTGAGCATCGAGGATGTCCTTTCGGAGGCCACTGCACGATACTCCGATCCTGCTGTAAAGACAGCTTTTGATGCATTTGCCCAGCAGTATAGTGAATTTTTGAACGTTGCCCCTAGCGTTCCAATGCTCGACAATGCATGGGATCCAGTAATTTCCCCAAAGCGCAATGCCGCCATTGATGCCTTCGCTAATCTGATGACCGTGCTTGGTCGAAGCAGCTATGACATTGACACCCGCAAGAACAATGTGGCTACCCTGGGCTTCATCTTTGCAGACTCTCAGATGGGCGGCTACAGCCCGGGCTATAATTACTCGAATTCAACCTCGACTAATGTGATTCTTGCTTTCCTCACCCAGCTGGGCGCAGCGACTACAGGTTCTGCAGGTGCGCAGTATCCTCGAGCCCTCGATTTCGACAAGGCTACCTGGGATAGTGCCCCTACTTGGTCGCCTTTCGACTGCCTGCGCCTCACCTTCACTGGTGGAACCAAGGTCATCGCTAATCCTGCCCGCTATATGATTTGGAGCAATCCAACCTATACTTTCTGGCGTTTTGCTGCACTATCTCAAGATATTCTGCGTCTGAGTGGCCTCAATAATGATCGCCTCAATGTACGCGCAGCCCAGCTCTATCCAGGCGCTATCGAATTGGAACGCCAAGCCCTGAGGTAGATATAAGAAACGCCTGTTGGCTCATATAGAACCAACAGGCGTATTTTTATGTCCAGGTGTGGATTGGGCCGTAGTGCCTACGTGGGCCGAGTCCTTGGGGCTACATCAAACGAGTTTTGAAGTGCAGGGTTCGATATAGATCCAATTCGCGCTTTGGAGGCTTGTTAAGCCGCTCGAGGGCCACGTTTACCACGCTGGTACTCCACTGGGATACATAAAAGTGGAGATCATCCAGATGGCTGTATGGGTGAATAGTTGGTGCATAGAGATTTGGTAGCACGATATTATTCAGGTCTGTATTGTAGACTTCCCATAGACCCTCGGGGCGCGGGGCGACGGCGAATTTAACTGATGCAGTCGCGCCTTCACCAAACTCACACCAAGCCAGTACGACCTTTCCGTCAATTATTTGAGCGTTAATCTCACCGATGCCATTTTTTCCAGCTGGACGGAGAATTGGCGTACTCGTCGCACCCCAATCCCAATACCCATTTCCGCGATCACCCCAGAAACGATAGGCACTCCTGTCGAAAATTTTGTCAACTGGCACGCGCATCAAGTGGATGCCGCCGCCCTTCCATCGGCCCTCATTTGTGCCGTAAATATAGAGGTACTGCTGGTCACCTTCAGCTGGGAGGATGAGCATCGAATTATTCTGAAAGTGGCTCCATTCGCTGCCATCATTAGGGAAATCAAAATTGGTTCGGTCCCAATCCTCACCGTGCTCCTGGCGAGAAATCCACAGTCGGCTATGATATGTGGTCCAACTTCCTCCGAGGCTTTCTGGGTTCCACGACTTAATGGCAAAGGTGCTCATGAGGAATTCGCCGTTTGGCAGCTGAATCAGATCACACGGAATATTTGTGAATCCATCGGGGAGTAGACCCGCTTCGGGCGTACCACCGTGTTCATATTCGATCATTTGCTTGGCGTGAGCACCACCGATGGCATTATCCCACTTGATCTTTACGTTCAAATCGCGGTTACTCTGACGCAGGCCAACCGGGGAACGGTGGTCGGCGCCACCAACATGGTCAGCGAAAGTATCACCGAAAACCGTGATCGTATAGTTAGACTTTGAGACATCTCGCACGCGACAGGCATCGAGATTATCGTGGAACCAACAAGGAGCAACATAACCGAGGTCCGTTGCTCCGATGCCCCATTGGTCTGTACGCGAGTCTGGAGTTACTGCCTGAGCGCCAGTAATCTGGCCGAGTGATTCAACTTTAAGCATCTTCATGAATATGCTCCTTATCTCTTGGTATCCTCCAATAGAGGAGGATGAATTGACGTCATCTGACGTAGAGGAATTTTTCCTCTCACTTACTAGTCGGCGGCGCCAACTATTTTCGGAAAACTGCAGGTCAGTTAGTCTGTATAGGCGAGCGGGCAAGTCGTGATGCATTTAACATTCTGAGTTCTTTAGGTAGTAAAGAACCAGCACAGGATTATTTTCGAACAGAATTTTCAATCAGGCTGCTTATCCCGCGGGATAAGAAACCCTTGAACGCACGATAAATCTCGGGCAGACTGTATCTATGAGAAAAAATGTTCGGTTAAAAACTAATGAAGTGCGTATTACTACACGCCATGGAAACGCGACGCTGACCTTAGATCCAAGAGATTATGGCGATGAACTTGTGGCCTATTTGAAGGACACTGGTTCAGTTAGCACTGCCCGTTGTGACTATTTAGCAATGATTCATCAAGAGTTTCGAATGAAAAAGAATGACGAGACTCGATGTGTAGGGTCCCTGGATGATGTTGATGCGCGTGAGGCGCAAATTATAGATATTGAGCAGGATGTGTGCGAACGGCTATATGTAGATGAGCTCCTGAGTCTCCTAGCGGAATCTGATGCTCGGTGGCTATTTCAGCACGCAGCACTAGGTTTGAGCTTTACGGAGTTGGGTAAAGAGGCTCTTCCACTTGGAACCCCGGCGGCCCAACGACGTAAAGCTGATGTAATTCGCAAGCGAGTTAATGCCGCAATAGTTCTATTACGGCAGAAGGGAAGTGATTGGAGTGAACTCAATGATGAGAACTCAATGGAAAAAATTAATAACCTGGATCTGCGCGGAAGTTAAGGACCTTCTATTGCAGATTCCATGGTTCCGAAAGTATCGGAGGTTAGCCCGGCTGCTCGTTGCCAGCCTAGCTCTTTTTGTCGGTTGGGTATATCTCGATGGTCGCATCCAACTTGGGCAATTAGAAGAAGAGCTCCTGCTTACAGTATTGACCATGTTGGTGGTCACTATTGTGACACCAAATGAGTCCAATTCACCTAAGCAGGAGCCTGTTGAGTTAAGGCGCGGTCAGCAGCAGGATGGAGTAGAAGAAGTTATAGATTCCGGTAAGGGGGCTACCGAGTCCAGATTGAGAGGACAAGGTGTTGAAGTCGTTGATCCCCATAACGAACTGCTGGAAGGGGGAGACCGGGCTGCCAGGTGAAATGTGAACAGCGGCGAATTCTGACTGTGGAATGGCTGCAGAGGCTGCGCCTGGGTGGAGAAGTGCAACACCCAGGGTGGCGGCTGCAAGAGTCGAAATTGCAAAGCGACGCATGATGATTCCTTTACGTGAATGGTTTCTTGCGACTCTCATTCTAGGACTAATGATGGGAGGAATCAACCATTTGCGGGTGGAAATGCGGATCTAATGTCATAAATTCTAAAGAATGTACGAAAAATTCGAGTGGAGGTAATGTGAATGTAGTATTAACACCAGGGCTATTTTTTTCCCTAGTGAGGGGATTTGATCCGAGGACCATTGGAGAGAAGCGCAGCGCAACAGATCGTGCATTGCGGGAGGATAGCATGCTCTCAGATTTGCTTAATTTGGGGCTGTCCCCGAGAAGCCCGAGGGCAATTCGGGTAGGGAAGAACGCTGCTTCATCTTTTATATCTTGCCAGAAAAACGCTTTTCAACTGCGGGGAAAGACTATTAAACCCTGGGAATTGGGGCAGGCAATTGTAGATCGAATGGTCATTAATCCGGAAAGCGTGCTTGAGGATTTTCGCTGTATTCTAGGCCGACTATTTGATGTTGAGGAATGTCGTGAAGGGGATGATTTCGTCGATCTGTATTATGCGGTCTCGGCCCTGTCGGCTTCTGAAGTTGTGCATCCCGTTCAATTATTCGAAAGAAAAAGTGTGAAAGGAGTGAACTATTGTGATGATTTGTGTCGTATGTGGTTAGCGAGCCTAGCTCTCACGCGAACATGCCCTAACCGTTTGGGCCGTCCAGCCTATCGTGAGTGGTTTCACGTTGGGCGGGGTAGAATGCGTGTCTTTAATCGGGCTGCGTGCTGTGAGTTTACTGGTGCTCTTCGCTTAGCACAGTAGGACTTACTATAGGATTGCATACGTGTTTTGAATCACACTATTGATATTTGACCTGGGGCTTTTAGGATTACCTAGCTTTCGAATTTCTTTCAACTGAGAGAATCTATACTTCCCCCTTTTTGTAGGATCCCATGGGACAAGTGCATAACCTGCAGCTTTCCCGCCCTACAAAGTCCCGGGACACCGAGAGAAGAATGTGAGGCAAGAATGAGCGCAGCCCCGCTCCCCCAGCGACAGGGCCTATATAATCCTAGCTTCGAGAAGGACGCCTGCGGTGTCGCCTTTGTGGCAGACATGCACGGCCGCCCCAGCCGCGATATTGTCGATAAGGGCATTCAGGCCCTAGTTAATATCGACCACCGTGGTGCCGCGGGCGCCGAGAAGAACACCGGCGATGGTGCCGGTATTCTCCTGCAGATTCCGGATGAGTTCTACCGTACCGTCATGGCCGAGCAGGGTGTGACCCTCCCAGAGCCAGGCACCTACGCCACCGGTATTGCCTTCCTTCCACGTACCCGCATGGCCATGCTGGATGCCCGCCGCGATATTGAAACCATCGCCCGCGAGGAGGGCGCCGAGCTCATTGCATGGCGCGACCTTCCAATCACCCCAGACGGCTTGGGCGGCATGGCCTTGGACGCAATGCCAAACTTCGCCCAGGTATTCTTCACCGCCAAGGGCGAGGACGGCAAGCCACTTTCCGGCATTGAGCTGGACCGCGTGATGTTCTTCGTGCGTAAGCGCTGCGCCCGCGAGCTCGGTGAGAAGGGTTCGGGTCTTGGTGCCGGTAATGACACCGTATACTTCCCATCCCTCTCCGCCCGCACCGTGGTGTACAAGGGCATGCTCACCACCCCTCAGCTGGCTACGTTCTATGATGATCTGCGCGATCCTCGCATGAAGTCCGCCATCGCTCTGGTTCACTCCCGTTTCTCCACTAATACTTTCCCTTCCTGGCCGCTCGCCCACCCTTACCGCCTCGTCGCTCACAATGGTGAAATTAACACCGTCCGCGGTAATGAAAACTGGATGCGCGCCCGCGAATCTCTCATTAAGTCGGAGAAGCTCGGTTCCCTCGATCGCGTCCTTCCTATCTGTACCCCTTCTGGTTCCGATACCGCGCGTTTCGACGAAGCCCTCGAGCTCCTGCACTTGGGCGGCCGCAGCCTTCCTCACGCTGTCATGATGATGATCCCACAGGCCTGGGAGCATAATGAGCACATTAGCCCTGAGCTTCGTGCTTTCTACCAGTACCATTCCTGCCTCATGGAGCCGTGGGATGGCCCAGCTGCAGTGGCCTTCACTGATGGCACTATTATTGGCGCCATTCTTGACCGTAATGGCCTGCGCCCAGGTCGTATTTGGGTCACCGATGATGGCTTGGTTGTTATGGCCTCCGAGGCCGGTGTCCTCGATATTGACCCTAAGCACGTGGTTAAGCGTACCCGTGTCCAGCCAGGCAAGATGTTCCTTGTGAACACCGCCGAGGGCCGCATTGTTCCTGATGAGGAAATCAAGCGTGACCTGGCTAATGCTGAGCCTTATGGCGAGTGGATTGAGCAGAACTTCATTGATCCAAAGAAGCTTCCTGTCACCCGCTATGAGTACATGCCTCATGATCGTGTGGTTCTTCGCCAGCGCGTTTTCGGTTATACCGAGGAGGATGTGGATATCCTCATCCGCCCTATGGCCCTGAATGGCGCCGAGGCTATTGGCTCGATGGGTACCGATACCCCGATTGCCGCTATTTCCCAGCGCCCACGCATGCTCTTTGATTTCTTTGCGCAGCGCTTCGCTCAGGTGACTAATCCTCCTCTGGATTCCATCCGTGAGAAGTTCGTGACCAGCCTTCATACCCAGTTGGGCGCCCAGTCGGATGTACTGAACCCTACCCCTGAGGCTGCTCGTCGTATTCTTCTTGACCAGCCAGTTTTGGATAATCATGACCTGGCTACCTTGGTTCATGCCAATGATGGTGGCGAGTGGGATTCCTTCGGTTCTGCCGTGATCTCTGGTCTCTATCCTGTCGCTCATGGCGGTAAGGGTATGCGCGAGGCTATTAACCGCGTTAAGCGCGAGGTTAGTGCCGCAATTTCCCAGGGTAAGACTATTATTGTTCTCTCTGACCGTGAGTCCAATGAGCGTTTTGCTCCTATCCCAAGTCTCCTTTTGGTTTCTGCCGTTCACCAGTATTTGGTTTCTGAGCGTACCCGTAACCACTGCTCCCTCGTTGTTGAGGCCGGTGACGCCCGCGAGGTTCACCACATCGCCATGCTTGTGAGCTTTGGTGCAGATGCCATTAACCCTTATATGGCTTTCGAGACCATTGATGAGCTGCGTGTTCGCGGTCAGTTGGGCGATCTTGATCTTGATACTGCCTGCCGCAATTACATTAACGCTGCTGCTACTGGTCTGTTGAAGGTCATGTCCAAGATGGGTATTGCGACCGTGGCTTCTTACCGCGGTGCCCAGCTTGCCGACGTCACCGGTCTACACCAGGATCTTCTCGACGAATACTTCGGCGCGATCCCTTCCCCAATCTCCGGTATTGGCCTGGATGATATTGCTGCCGATGTTGAGGCTCGTCACCGTAGCGCCTTCCTTCCTCGTCCTGAGGAGCAGGCTCACCGTGAGCTCGAGCTTGGCGGCGAGTATAAGTGGCGCCGTGAGGGCGAGTATCACCTCTTTAACCCAGAGACGATCTTCAAGCTTCAGCACGCCACCCGCTCCGGCCAGTACTCCATCTTTAAGGAGTACACCACCAAGGTCAATGACCAGTCCAAGCGTCTGGCCACCTTGCGCGGCCTCTTCGAGTTCAAGTCTGATCGTCCAGCTATTAGCGTGGATGAGGTCGAGCCAGTTTCTGATATTGTGAAGCGCTTCGCTACTGGCGCCATGAGTTATGGTTCCATTTCCGCCGAGGCCCACGAGACCCTGGCTATTGCTATGAACCGTCTGGGTGGCATGTCCAACTCCGGTGAGGGCGGCGAGGATGCTCGTCGTTTTGAGGTGGAGCGTAATGGCGATTGGCGTCGTTCGGCTATTAAGCAGGTTGCTTCCGGTCGTTTCGGTGTGACCAGCCACTATCTGACTAACTGTACTGATATTCAGATTAAGATGGCCCAGGGCGCTAAGCCTGGTGAGGGCGGCCAGCTCCCACCAAGCAAGGTCTACCCTTGGGTTGCTGAGGTTCGTATCACCACCCCTGGTGTGGGTCTGATTTCCCCTCCTCCTCACCACGATATTTATTCCATTGAGGATTTGGCCCAGCTCATTTATGACCTCAAGTGCGCCAATCCTGATGCCCGTATTCACGTCAAGCTCGTATCCGAGCAGGGTGTGGGTACTGTTGCTGCCGGTGTTTCCAAGGCCCACGCCGATGTGGTTCTTATTTCCGGTCACGATGGTGGTACCGGTGCATCCCCATTGACCTCCCTCAAGCATGCTGGTGGTCCGTGGGAGCTCGGCCTGGCCGAAACCCAGCAGACTCTGCTGCTCAATGGCCTGCGTGACCGTATTCGCGTCCAGTGCGATGGTCAGCTCAAGACTGGCCGCGATGTTGTGATTGCCGCCCTGCTTGGCGCCGAGGAGTTCGGTTTTGCTACTGCTCCTCTGGTTGTTGAGGGCTGCATTATGATGCGTGTCTGCCACCTGGATACCTGCCCTGTGGGTGTGGCTACCCAGAACCCTGAGATGCGTAAGCGCTTTACCGGTAAGGCTGAGCATGTGGTGAACTTCTTCACCTTCATTGCCCAGGAGGTTCGTGAGATTCTTGCTGAGCTTGGTTTCCGTTCTATCGACGAGGCCGTTGGCCACGCCGAGGTTCTGGATATGACCAAGGCTTTGGATCACCACAAGCGTGCCGCCAAGCTGGATCTTTCCCCAATTTTCCACAAGCCAGAGAGTGTTTTCCGTAACCAGAATCCTCGCTGCACCCGCGAGCAGGAGCATGGTCTCGAGTCTGCTCTGGATGTGAAGATTATTGAGGACACCCAGCTCACCATTGATGCTGCGGCTGCGAAGTTCTCTGCTAATGCTCCTGCTTGGATGGCTCAGGGTGAGAACCCAACCATCAGCCTCGAGTACCCAATTAGCAATGTGAACCGTTCCGTTGGCACCATGGTTGGTTCCCGCGTGACCCGCGCTTCCGGCGCCCATGGTCTGCCTGATGGCACCATTAACCTCACCTTCCGCGGCAGCGCCGGCAATAGCTTCGGTGCTTTCGTCCCGGCTGGTGTGACCTTGGATCTCATTGGTGATGCCAATGACTTCGTGGGTAAGGGTCTCTCCGGTGGCCGTATTATTATCCGCCCTGATTCCAATGCCCCTGCCCAGCTTGGTGGCAATCCGGATATTATTGCCGGTAACGTCATTGGCTACGGCGCAACCAGCGGTTCTATGTTTATCCGCGGCGTTGTCGGTGAGCGCTTCTGCGTTCGTAACTCCGGCGCCACCGCTGTTGTTGAGGGTGTGGGTAACCATGGTTGTGAGTACATGACTGGTGGCCGTGTTGTCATCCTCGGTGAGGTTGGCGAGAACTTCGGTGCCGGTATGTCTGGTGGTATTGCCTACCTCAAGCGCACTGATGATCTTGAGTCCCGCATTAACCCTGGTTTGGTTGAGATTGAAGAGCCAAGCGCAGAGGAAGCCGAGTGGCTCAATGAGCTTATTGATGAACACATCGCCCGCACCGGTTCCTTGACCCGTCTCCGTGCTTCTGACCTGGTCAAGATCATGCCACGCGACTACAAGAAGGTAATGAACGTAATTAAGGCAGCTGAGGCCGAGGGCCGAGATGTTGCCGAGGCTATCATGGAGGCAGTGAACTAATGGCTGATCCACACGGTTTTCAAAAGTACGCTCGTGAAGAGCGCGCCCACCGCCCAGTCCCGCTTCGTCTATTGGACTACCGCGAGGTCTATGAGGATGCCCCTGAGGGTCAGCTTCAAATCCAGGCCACTCGTTGTATGGACTGTGGTGTTCCTTTCTGCCACCAGGGCTGCCCACTGGGCAATATCATTCCTGAGTGGAATGACCTGGTGCGCCAGGAGCGTTGGAAGGAAGCTTTCGACCGCCTCCACGCCACCAATAACTTCCCTGAGTTCACCGGCCGCCTGTGCCCAGCCCCTTGTGAGGGCGCCTGCGTTCTGGGTATCTCCCAGGATCCAGTGAGCATTAAGGCTGTTGAGCTCGAGATTGTTGAGCACGCGTGGCGTGAGGGTTGGGTTAAGCCAATCAAGCCTTCCTTCGACACCGGCCAGCAGGTCGCTGTTGTTGGCTCCGGTCCTGCCGGTCTTGCTGCCGCCCAGCAGCTCACCCGCGCGGGCCACAAGGTCACTGTTTTTGAGCGTGATGATCGCCTCGGTGGTCTCATGCGCTACGGTGTGCCTGAGTTCAAGATGGAGAAGAAGTGGATTGATCGTCGCCTGGAGCAGATGGCTGCTGAGGGCACCGAGTTCCGCACCGGCGTGAGCCCAACCGCTGCTGACCTTGCCGGTTTTGATGCGGTGATTCTTGCCACCGGTACCCCTATTGCCCGTGACCTTGATGTTCCTGGCCGCGACCTGGATGGCGTTCACTTCGCCATGGAGTATCTTCCACTCCAGAACCGCGTCTGCGAGGGCGATGAGGAAATCAGCGCTATTAATGCCAAGGACAAGAATGTCATCATCATTGGTGGTGGCGATACTGGTACTGACTGCTTCGGTACTGCTTTGCGTCAGGGTGCTAAGAGCGTTGCCCAGTTCGACCTCTATCCTCAGCTCCCACAGACTCGTGGTGCTAATAACCCTTGGCCAACCTGGCCTCGTATTCACCGTGTTGCTACCGCCCATGAAGAGGGCGAGTATGTGGTGACCGGCAATGAGTCTGCTGATGAGATTGTGGCCCTGGGCCTTGCCCACCGCGCCCCAGGCGATACTCTTGGTGAGCGCGCCTGGTCCATGTCCACCGATGAGCTCGTTGGTGAGAATGGTCGTGTGACCAAGCTCCGTGGCCATAAGCTCACTGATGGCATTGGCACCCCAGCCACCCCAGAGAACTCCTTCGAGCTCGATGCCGACCTGGTTCTCCTGGCTATGGGTTTTGCTGGCGCTGAGCGCTCCGGCATTATCCACGAGTTGGGTGTGGCCTTCGATGGCCGCGGCCGCATCACCCGTGATGAGGACTTCCGTGCCACCATCAAGCCTCTCTTCCCTAACTTCAAGCCACGTGTCTATGCTGTTGGCGATAATGCCCGCGGCCAGTCCCTCATTGTGTGGGCTATTGCCGAGGGCCGCTCTTGCGCCGCCGCTGTGGACCGTGACCTCATGGGTGAGACCGCGCTTCCAGCCCCAATTGAGACCACTGATACTCAGATTCAGTAGTTCACCTACTGGTACTTTGGAGGCTCTCCTGATTTGGAGGGCCTCCTTTTTTTTTAAATACGGTCTACATTGCCAATCCTTTCTACTTCCATTGGGCGCAAATGCTTTAATTTTTTGGGGTATAGGCAATGACTGTGTTGATGCGTAGCTAGTCAAAAGTAAAGGC
>JAUMTX010000053.1 GCA_030530985.1 Corynebacterium sp. | reverse complement strand
GCATCACCTTGCCAAGGTGAGGGTCGCGAGTTCGAGTCTCGTCATCCGCTCCAACGAAAAACCCGGCCTCGGCCGGGTTTTTTGCATGTCCGGGTACGGGTGCAGTGGGGTGTCGGGGGTCTTTGGGCGGGGCGTTGAGCGGGGCATAGGTTGGTCCCCGGGTAGGACTTTCTTTAGTGTGAGATAGCGCACTTTGCTTCGGTATCTGTGTTTGCTGTAATAACAAGTCTCCTGCGGAAATACATGCCACTTGTGTATTAGGTTTGCTATTTTAGTGTTTTATGTCTTGCTTATCTGTTTTTATGCTCCTAATATTGCGTAGGCAGTGCACAAGTTAAAGGCACATTGACCTAGCGCATAGTCAAACTAAAAGGAGACATAATGACTATCACTCTCACTCGTGACACGAGGAAGGGTTTTGCTGGCCTGCAAGAAACAGAGCCAGCTAATCGCCGCTATATGGCGGCTTTCTGGGCAGGTATCCTCGGCGGTATCCTCTCGGCAATTGTGAAGTTCGGTTGGGAAGTGCCATTCCCTCCACGTAGCCCTGAGCGCAATGCCACCAACCCACCACAGGAACTGCTCCAGCAGCTGGGCCTCTCCCCAGAGTTCACCCACCAGACCTACACCATTCTGGGCAATGATATGCCATGGGTCTCCTTTATTGTGCACTTTGGCTTCTCCATTGTCTTTGCGCTCATCTACTGCCTCATTGCAGAGCGCTTCCCAATCATTAAGCTGTGGGGCGGTGCCGCCTTCGGTATCCTGGTCTACATTGCCTTCCACGTGGTTCTCATGCCATTGTGGGGCACTGTGCCAGCACCATGGGATCAGCCACTGGCTGAACACCTCTCCGAATTCTTCGGCCATATTGTGTGGCTGTGGGCCATCGAAGTAGTGCGCCGCGATATTCGTAACCGCATTACCCACGAACCGGATGCTGAATACGCCCGCTAAGACGGGGCGTCGATAAGCTAAAAATGTTCCCTGCGACTGGAGGACAACCTCGGCCGCGGGGAGCTTTCGCTATCCTGGACATAGTGGAAATTCCACGTGTTTATTCCAAAACTTTATTTTCAGGAAGAAGAGGATAATCCATGTTTGCTCGTCGTCCGAGCCTTCGCTCCCGCATCACAGTAGGTATCGTGGCCGGTATTCTATCCGGCATTGTGAAATTTGGTTGGGAGGTGCCATTCCCACCACGCAGCCCAGAGCGCAATGAAACCAATCCGCCACAGCAGATGCTGCAAAATATGGGGGTGCCAAAGGAGATTACCCACTCCACCTACACCATCTTGGGCAATAAGCTACCGTGGGTTTCCTTTGTTATCCACTTTGCATTCTCCATTGTCTTTAGCGTGCTCTACATGGTCCTGGCAGGTATCTTCCCATCGGTGCGCGCCGGCCGTGGTGCAATCTTTGGAATCCTGGTGTGGCTATTCTCACATGTTATTCTCATGCCGGCCGCTCGTATCGTGCCTGGTCCTGCGGACCAGCCTATTGAGGAGCACCTTTCCGAGTTCTTCGGTCATATTGTCTGGATGTACCCAGTTGACCTAATGTATCGTGTGAAGTTCCAAGGCTAATTTAAGCGCAAATTCGTTTTTTTATTAGGCTATGGGAACTTTTCAATTGCGGCTGCCGACTACTATAGTGTAGTCAGTGATACCCCCGGTATCCTGAAAGCAAGACACAGAAAGTAAGTGATGAAAAAGAGCACCCTGGCTTCCCAGGTGGCACTCGCAATTGTGGGTGCACTTCTTACAATTCTCGGGCTGAGCTCTCATGCATATGCACATGATGCACTGCTTAGCTCAAATCCTGCCCAAGGGTCTGTACTCAGCGAAATGCCTCGCGATTTTGAAATGACCTTCTCTGGTAATTCACAAGATCAGTTCAATACAGTGGCACTTTCCAATACGGACACCGGCGATATCATCTATTCGACTACGCCACAGGTTGAGGGCAACCTGGTCACCTTTAGCCTTCCAGATACCGTAGAGGCCATTGATGGCAACTATACGGTGGGCTACCAAATCACCTCCTCGGATGGTCACGCAGTGCGCGGCCGATTCGACTTTGTGGTTGACAGTGCTGAAGAAAGCAGCACAGCAGCCACAGGGGAGAATGCAGCGGACAACGCAGGGGAGAATTCAGGGGCTGCTGAGGAAGGAAATTCCGCCGAAAGCTCCGGTATGAGCCCACTGGTGTGGATTGTGATTATTGCCCTTGTGCTGATTGGTCTAGTTATCTTTGCACTCCGTAAGCGAAAGTGAGTAAATTTATGTCTTCTCGTTCCGTAGCCTCCATTGCTGTTGCAACCCTGGCTGTTGCGGCTCTTGGCCTCGCCGGCTGCTCCAATTCCCAGAAGGATTCCGACAAGCAGGTCGACACCGCCACTGGTGTAGCAGTTGCAACCGCAACCACCTCCGCTAGCCACGAGGCAAGCAGCACCGCTGCTGTTGCTGAAGGTGTAGCATTCGAAAACGCCTATATCCGCGCTAAGGGCACCGACTCCTCCATGACCGCTATCTTCGGTGACATTGTTAATAACACCGACCAGCCAGTGGTACTGGAGAGCTTCTCCTCCAAGGCTCTGGGCAATGTGACCTATGAGCTCCACGAGGTTGTTGACGGTGTAATGCAGGAGCATGAGGGTGGCTTTGAGATTCCAGCCCACTCCACCTTCAGCCTCAAGCCAGGTGCCGATCACCTCATGGTTATGAATATCTCCCGCGCCATTGAGGCCGGCGATACCATCGACCTCACCCTCCACTTCGAGAATGAGGATGTCACCATTGACAGCCTGGCAGTTCGCACCACCGCTTCCGGTGGCGAGAGCTACAGCGAAGATGGCAACCTTGAGAGCCACGGTGGCATGACCTCCACCAGTGCAGCAGCGCACTAATACAGGTCCTGGGCGCGGCTTCGGCCGCCTCCTTTTTTCAGAACACCCCTTCACACACTGGTCATAATTATGTCTTCGAGTTCCCTCAGTCGCCGCGGTTTCCTTGCCTCCCTGGGCGTTGTTGCAGCAGGAACCACCCTTGTTAGCTGCAGCAGCACCGATCCTGAAGCCTTGCCGGCTGTCCCTATTACTTTTGGTGGCTCCACCGTGCCTTTCGACGGCCCCCACCAGGCAGGTATCCACACCCCACCGCAGGCCCACGCTAATCTCATTGGTTTCAATATGAAAGCCGGTATGACCAAGCGCGAAATGGGCTTCCTTATGCGCCTGTGGACTGAGGACGCACGTCGCCTCTGCGCTGGTATTGCGCCCCTGGGCGACCTGGAACCCGAAGTTGTGGAAAGCCCAGCCAACCTCACAATCACCGTGGGCCTGGGCGCCAGTTTCTTTGATAAAGCAGGACTGGCTGCACAGAAGCCAGCATGGTTGCACCCAATTCCAGCTATGAAGCTTGACCAGTTGGATGAGCAGCACTGGCCACAGACCGATATTGTCCTCCAGCTGTGCTGCGATGACCCAACAACCCTCTCCCACGCCACCCGCCATATGATTCGTGCCGGCGTGGACTATACCGACTATCTGTGGATGCAGCAGGGCTTCCTCAATGCCAATGGCACCGAAGCCCCTGGCACTACCGCCCGTAACCTCTTTGGCTTTAAGGATGGCACCGTCAATCCAAACACTGAGGAAGACTATGAGAATATTGTTTGGATTCGCGATAATGCTGCCTGGTTGGATGGGGGCTCTGCGATGGTGGTGCGTCGCATAGCATTCAATATGGACACCTGGGAGATGCTCGACCGCGACTCCCGCGAAGTCGTCTTTGGCCGCAAGGTGGATAGCGGCGCCCCACTAACCGGCACCGATGAATTCGACGACCCGGACTATAGCAAGACCGACTCCTATGGTCTGCCAATCATTGACCCGGCCTCCCATATGGCGCGTGCCACCAACCCGGCCGATAAGCCATACCAGAAGATTCGCCGCCGCGCCTATAGCTACGACCTGCCACCAATCCCTGGCGACCCAACTGGTCAAACAGCCAACTCGGGCCTCATCTTTATCTGCTTCCAGCAGGACCCCGATGAGCAATTCACCCCAATCCAGCAGCGCCTGGATGAATCCGACCGTCTCAACCAGTGGATTACCCACATTGGCTCCCAGG
>JAUMTX010000010.1 GCA_030530985.1 Corynebacterium sp. | reverse complement strand
GCATACTATGCACAATCGCGCCTTTACTTTTGACTAGCTACGCATCAACACAGTCGTGGCCTATACCCCAAAAAAGACCCCTAGCCAGCACTTTTGCTAGCTAGGGGTCATGGCCCGTGTGTATTTACGGCGGTATTACTTGCCCAAGTAAGTCAGAACAGCAGCCGCACCCGCCAAGGTGCAGGCGCGCATGGTTGGGGCATAATCAGGAAGGAAGGTGCCCATATGGTTACCCGGCACTTCCTCACCAGAATCCCACTGGTCACGTGGGGTAATGCCGACCGTCCAGAAGAGGTAGGGCGCGCCAAAGTGGTTAGGGATAGTAGGGAAATCCTCAGAGGCGGTCCATGGGGAGGCGTCGATAGAATCAGCGCCAAAGACCGAATCAAAGACAGGGCGCACAGTATTGAACACATCCCCGTCATTATCAGTCAACTCACCATGGGCAGAGTAAACAAACTCAGGCTCCTTGGGGCAGTTGCTGGCCAGGCATTCAGCACGAACCACACGCTCAATGGCCTCATAGACAGAGGCCTTGACCTCATCATCATAGAAACGGCAATTGAGCACCAGTTTCGCAGTGGATGGCACAGTATTATTCGTATCACCACTTTGCAGGGTACCCACGGTCACCACAGCAAAATTGAATGGGTCCACCTCACGGCCAACAATGCCCTGAAGGCGCACAACAATCATGGCCGCCAAATAGGTCGGGTCAATGGACTTATGGGGCATAGAACCATGGGCGCTCTTACCGTGCAAGGTAATGGTGATGGTATCGCAGGCCGCCAAAGCAGCCCCCGGCATGGACATGACAGCACCGGCAGGGCCAGGAACAATATGCTGACCAAAGCAATAATCGGGGCGCGGAATCACACCAGCCAGGTCATCCTCAACCATGGCCAGGGCGCCCGCGGTGGTTTCCTCAGCAGGCTGGAAAAGAGCAATAAAGGTGCCGGACCACTGATCACGGTTCGCATCCAGAATTGCACAGGCCCCCAAAAGGCTGGTGGTGTGCATATCGTGGCCACAGGCGTGCATGGTGGGTTTGCCGTTCTGCACCTTCACAGAGGCAAAAGGCACCCCGGTGGTTTCCTTGACAGGCAGACCATCAAAATCGGCGCGCATCAAAACCGCAGGCCCAGGGCCATTGCTAAAAACAGCGACCATGCCGTGGCCGCCAATACCGGTGGTCACCGCACAATCAAAGCCCGCAAGCTTGCGAGCAATGGCCGCCGCAGTTTCCTCCTCATAGCCGGAAAGCTCAGGATTCGCGTGCATCCACTGGTAGAACTCCTCCTGCCAGTCCAAAGCCCCGGAGGAATAATATGTATTGAGAAATTCGCTGATACTCACAGTTGCACCTGCCTAAAAATCGTGGGAAGGCCACCCAGGGATGGGCAGCGCTCAATACCAAGCCTAGCGCAATAGTCCTGCTGAATCCCCAGGGCCTCAGCCGGCACCTCAACAGGGAAGTCATCCCAGGTCACTGTCATCTGCGCCGCCCCAAAATTCAATCGCGCCAAATCCAAATCCTGCACCGAGGACAATGCAGCCAGCCCTTCAAAATGCGTGCCAGGGTCCACACCCAGGGCTACACCAATGCCAAGGCCCAGGTCTAGGGGGAGAAATGGCCTGGCCGCAGGGTCGCGCAAGCCCAGGTGAAGGCTGGTGGCCTCTTGGGCATGGGCGTCGGCAAGCAAGACGCCAAGACCGTAGCTGGTGGCACGGACCAACTGGTCAGCATCCGCAGGTGCAGTGGCGAAATCATCCAGGTAGATGACGGCGCGCCCCGTCGAGGTGGAGCGAAAATAGGTGGCCTCCACTGGGGCACCAAAAAAATTAATAGAAGGAATTTTCACAGGGACGAGAGCCATACCGTCAACATTACTGTAAAGCGGGTAATATGGCTTGTATGTATCGCGTGTTTGAATGTCTAGATGAAATGGTCAAGATTATTGATGAGGCTCGTGGCGTGCCTATGACCACCCAGTGTGTGGTTCCACGCCCTGAGCTGCAGCGTCTCATCGATGAGTTGCGTGACGCTCTGCCAACGGAGCTCGATGACGCCCAGGATGTCAATGATCGCGCCGATGAGATTGTCCAAACCGCGCAGAACCATGCAACCGCCCTGGTAGAGGACGCAACCGCCGAGGCCGATGAGGTCACCGAGCGCGCCCGCCAGGAGGCTGACACCATGGTCCACAATGCTGAGCAGCGCGCCAATGCAACCATTGAGGATGCGGAGGAGCGTGCCCGTCGTACCGAGGATGATGCGCGCGCCCACGCCGATAGGCTTGTCGACGCCGCCGAAACCGAAGCCGCCCGTGTTGAGCGTGAAGCCCAGGCCTACTATGACCGCCGCGTCCAGGAGGGCATGGATGAGCAGAAGCGCCTGGTCAGTGAGGCTGAGGTCGTGCGCCGCGCCAATGATGAGGCCGCACGCATTATGGATGCTGCCCATGCGGATTCCACCAAGCTGCGCACCGAATGCGATACCTATGTGGATAAGACCCTGGCCGAGTTTGAGGATAGCCTGAATAAGACCCTGCGTGCGGTGGGCAATGATCGTGCCGCCCTTCGTCGCGGTCGCGGTGCGGCAGGTCGCGCATGAACCCACTAGTTTTTGATGTTTCCGCCCTCCACGAGGGTGATTTCCGCAGTGTCGACCAGGAGGGGCCAGCCCCTATTGATCTTGGCCTGCGTGTTATTAAAATCCCTGAGGGCACTGACCTTAAGGTCCACGCCGATATTAGCCACCAGGGTGTCGTGGTCAATGTGAACCTCACCATGGACTCTACCTTGAGTGCGGTCTGCGCCCAGTGCGGTGAGGACTTTAAGCAGGATTACACCTTGAACCTCAACCAGTTTGTTCTCACCGACCCTAATGGTGGGGGAGAGGAATTTGAGGAGGAGGATCTTCCTGCTATTTCTTCCGATGATTTCATTGATCTCACCCAGTCTGTGGTTGATGAGATGGGCACCACTTTGCCTTTCGCGCCCCATTGCGGTTGTGAGCCACAGGTTAAGGAAGAAGTCGACGCCCCGGACCCACGTTGGGCCGGATTGGAGAAGTTCCTATGAGCAAGAAGCAGCGCCTAACCGGGGAACCTGCCCTGGCTCAGGCTTTCGCCTCTCTTGACACCCCTGCACTCTGTGAGGCTTTGGGCGTGGAGATCCGTGAGGATTTGCTGCGCCTGGCCCTCACGCACCGCAGCTTTGCCAATGAAAATGGCATGCTGCCTAATAATGAACGCTTGGAGTTCATGGGCGATTCGGTCTTTGGCCTGTCTATCGCCACCAAGCTTTTTGCTTTGCACCCTAATGTCCCTGAGTCGGGACTGTCCAAGATGAAGGCTGCCGTGGTTAGTGGTTATTCCCTGGCCCAGGTTGCCCGTACTTTCGATCTTGGCCGCTATATTCTTCTTGGCCGCGGTGAGCTTCTCTCCGGCGGTAATGATAAGAACAGCATTCTTGCCGATACTTTTGAGGCCCTGATTGGTGCCGTCTATATCCAGCACGGCTGGGAGGTGGCCAATGATTTGGTTCTGCGCCACTTTGGTTCCAAGGTGGAACAGGTCACGGATCAAGCCATGACCATTGACTCCAAGACCACTCTTCAGGAGCTTCTTGCCTCCTTGAAGCTGCCCATGGCTGTTTATACCTCCACGTCTGAGGGGCCTGTGCATGACCCAACTTTCACCGCCACTGTTCTGATTAATGGTGTGGATTATGGTGTTGGTCACGGCCCTAATAAGAAGACTGCGGAGCAGGAAGCAGCCCTGACTGCTATCCAGAAGCTGCGCGCTGAGAATCCAAATACCTAATAACTACCTGTCATTTGATACAATTCCTGTATGGAAAAAACCGTAGAGCTCATTGATGCATTCAATAATAAGTATTGGTACTTTGTTATTGCTTTGCTCGTTATCGCCGGTGTGTGGTTCGGTCTACGCACCCTCTTTGTCCAAATCCGCTATATCCCAGATATGTTCAAGGCGGTCACGGAAAAGCCTGATGAGATTGATGGCGAAAAGCCAATCTCTGCCTTCAAGGCTTTCACCATTTCCGCTGCTTCCCGTGTGGGTACGGGCAATGTGGCCGGTGTGGCCCTCGCGATTTCCCTTGGTGGCCCTGGTGCCGTCTTCTGGATGTGGATGCTCGCCCTGATTGGTGGCGCCACTTCTTTCGTGGAGTCCACCCTGGCCCAGGCCTATAAGACTCGCAATGGCGATGCTTTCCGTGGCGGCCCTGCCTACTACATCACCAAGGCCCTGGGCTGGAAGTGGATGGCAGCCCTCTTCGCAGTTCTCATTACTGTAACCTACGGTTTTGTTTTCAATGCTGTGCAGTCCAATTCCATTGCTGCCGCCATGGTGAACTCTGTCGACGGCCACGACCAGACCATCAAGCTCATTGTTGGTTTGATTATGGCCCTGGTGACCGCCCTGGTTATTTTCGGTGGTGTGCACCGTATTGCTAGTGTCACCCAGGTGATTGTCCCAATCATGGCTATGGCCTATGTGGTTGTGGGCATTGTGGTGATTATTCTCAATGTGGACCGTGTCCCTGAAATGTTTGTTGCCATTTTCGAGGGCGCTTTTGGTATCCGCCAGTTTGCCGGTGCCACCCTGGGCATGGTGATTATGCAGGGTGTCCGCCGTGGTCTCTTCTCCAATGAGGCCGGTATGGGTTCTGTTCCTAATGCTGCTGCGACCGCCACTGTCTCCCACCCAGTTAAGCAGGGTCTCTCCCAGACCTTGGGTGTGTACTTTGACACCATGCTGGTCTGTACCATCACCGCCTTTATTGTTCTTCTTGGTACTGATGATCTTGGTGCCGCTGAGGGTGGTATGGCCCTGACCCAGCACGCTCTTGCTAATTCTGTTGGCGAGTGGGGCATTCACTTCCTCACTGTGCTGATTGTCTTCCTGGCCTATTCTTCCGTTATTGGTAACTACTACTATGGTGAGGCCAATATTCAGTTCCTGACTACTAATAAGTCTGTTATGCCAATCTTCCGCTTCCTTGTGGTTGTCTGCGTCTTCCTTGGCGCTATGGGCACCATTCCACTGGTTTGGTCCTTGGCCGATGTCTTCTCTGGCCTGATGGCCACCGTGAACCTCATTGCCCTTATCCCTCTGGGCGGCGTGGCCATTGCTCTTCTTAAGAATTATGATGAGCAGCGCCACCTGGGCAAGGATCCACGGTTCTACCGTGAAGATATTCCACAGACCACCCGCGGTTGGGAAGGCATGGAGTGCTGGGATAAGTAATGCACCTTAAATCACTCACACTGAAAGGGTTCAAATCCTTCGCCTCCGCGACAACCCTCAAGTTTGAACCCGGCATTTGTGCAGTGGTTGGTCCTAATGGCTCAGGCAAGTCCAATATTGTTGATGCTCTTGCCTGGGTTATGGGCGAACAGGGTGCTAAGACCCTTCGCGGGTCCACCATGGAGGATGTGATCTTCGCTGGTGCCGGTGAGCGTACTGCTCTTGGCCGTGCGGAGGTCACTCTTACTTTTGATAATACCGATGGGACGCTTCCCATTGACTTTACTGAGGTATCCATTACTCGCCGCATGTTTCGTGATGGGGCTAGTGAATATGAGATTAATGGCACTAAAGCCCGTTTGATGGATATCCAGGAGCTTCTATCCGATTCCGGTATTGGCCGCGAGATGCATGTCATTGTTGGCCAGGGCCGTTTGTCGGAGATTCTTCAATCCAAACCTGAGGATCGCCGCGCCTTTATTGAGGAGGCTGCCGGTGTGCTCAAGCATAAGCGCCGTAAGGAAAAGGCGCAGCGCAAGCTAGTCAATATGCAGGCTAATTTGGATCGCCTCTACGATATTATTGGTGAGCTTAAGCGCCGGTTGAAGCCCTTGTCCCGCCAGGCTGAGGCGGCCGGCAAGGCCCAGGTTTTGCAGGCAGAGGTCCGTGAGGCCAAGAAGGTTATTGACACCTACCAGGCCCTCGATCTTGCCCATCAGCAGAAGCTCGCTGAGGCCGCCCTTGAGGCCGCAGTCTCAGAATTGAGCTTATCGACGTCCCTTAAAAACCAGGCCGATCAGGCCCTAGCCCTTATTGAGCAGGAGCTCAATGATCTGGGAGTGGGCGCCGCCCAAGAACTTTTCTTCCAGCTCTCAACATTGAAGGAGAAGCTGGCTGCCACTGAACGCATTGCCCGTGAGCGTGTTCAGTCCATTAACCCGAATGTGCCTTTCCAGGGTTTGAACCCCACCGATCTTTTGCAGCGCGCCGACCAGGCCCATGAGCGTCAGGTGGTGCTTGATGGGGGCGTCGACAAGGCAAAGAAGGCACGAGAGGAAGTCCGTGCGGAACTGGCCACCATTGAAAAGGAGGCCATGAGCGCGGAGGCCGAATATGAGGCCCATGTTAAAGCCATTGCCGCCCAGCGTGAGGGCAAGGTGCGCCTGGAGTCTTTGCATGCCCAGCGTGATAGTTTGGCCGCCGAGTTGGAGCGTGCCCGCGCGGAGGCCAGCCGCTTGGAGGCCGAGTTGGCCCAGGCCCGTGAGGCTGTGAAGGATATTGATGCCGCAACGATCGATGATTCCCAGGTTAAGGCGGAGGAGCAGGCGGCCGAGCAGCGCCTGAAGGATTTGCGCCAGCAGGAGCGCGAATTGGAGCGCACCACTAGTGCTGTGGCCTCCCGCATTGAGGTTTTGGAGGAGCAAAAGCCAAAGCTCTCCGCGGTGGAGGAGGTTCCTGCCTTGGCGCAGTTCACCCCACTGGCTGATATATTGCGCATCACCCCTGGTTTGGAGCATGCCGTGGAGGCCGCCTTGGGGGATTTCACTGAGGCCATTGCCGGCGACATTTCCACTGTGGTGGATGCCTTGAACCCTGAAACCATGGGTCGTATTTCCCTGTTGGATGCCCAGCAGGACCGACCCTCCGAGGCCTGCTGGCATTTGGATATTGAGCTGCCTTCTGGCTCTTGGTTGGTGGATCATATTGAGAATCCCCATCCTGTGATTAATCGCCTTCTGGTGGATGTGGTTGTGGCCGATTCTGTGGAGCAGGCGCGCAGTATCTGCGCCCAGGAGCCGCGCCTTCGTGCCGTGACCCCGCAGGGTGTGCTTGTGGGTGATGGCTGGCTTAGCCTTGGTCAGGAAAAGTCCAGTGTGCACCTGGCCCATGATATTCGTGCTTTGAAGGAGCAATTGGCCGCAGACCAGGAGCAGTTGGCGGCCATTCAGGCCCAGGTGAGTGGGGCAGTGGAGGCCGCCCAGGAGGCGCGCATTGCTAGTGCCACTACTCTTGCCCAGATTCGTGAGCAGGAGCAGAAGAAGCGCAATGCCACCAGCCAGGTGGAGCGCGCCCAGCAGGCCAAGGATCGTCATGCCACACAGCTTGTTTCTTTGCAGGCCAAGGAGCGTGAGCTTGAGATCCATATTGAACTTGCCACCAAGAAGGTGGATGATTCCCTCATTGATACCGAGGCGAATCCGGAGACCCGCGATAAACTGCGTGCCCGCCTGGAGGCTGCTCGTAATAAAGAGGTGGAGGCGCGTATGAATCTGCGCCAAGCCCAGGATCAGGCCAATGAGCATCGCGGCAAGGAGGATAATCTGCGCCGCCAGGCTGCCCGTGAGCAGCAAAACTTTGAGCGCCACCAGGCAGAGATGGCTAAGCGACGCGCCCGTCGTGCCACCGCCGAGCAAGTACTCCACTATGCCCAAACCCTGGCTTCCCGCGTGGCCATTGCAGTGGATCGCGCCAAGGCGGAGCGCGACCGTTTGGCCGCGCTGCAGCAGGAACTCAAGGCTAAGCACCAGTCGGCCAAGAATTCGGCCAAGCAGGCCTCGGAGCGCCTGGATCTGGCTACTGCCGCGAAGCATAAGGCGGAGATTGCGCTGAACTCTGCTCATGTGCGTGTGCAGGAAGCCAAGTTTGGTGAGCTTGAACCAGAGTTTCAAACTATTGTTGAGGCCCCCGATTTTGATATTGAGGAGTGGCGCACCCGCCTGGCCAAGAAGGAAAAGTCCTTGGCTTCCCTGGGTAAGGTGAACCCTTTGGCTTTGGAGGAGTTTAAGGCCTTGCAGCAGCGCCATGACTTCCTTGAGGAACAAATCAATGATGTGGAAAAGGCCCGCCAGGATCTTCACACTGTGATTAAGGATGTGGATAAGCGCATCCTGCAGTTGTTCACCGATGCCTGGCATGATGTGGAAAAAATCTTCCCCGATATTTTCCAGGTGCTTTTCCCGGGTGGTGCTGGCCGCCTGGTGCTTACCGACCCTGATGATATGTTGGCCACCGGCATTGAGGTTGAGGCCCGCCCACCGGGGAAGAAGGTCAAGCGCCTGAGCCTGCTCTCTGGTGGTGAAAAGTCCCTAACTGCGCTGGCCATGCTGGTTGCCATCTTTATGGCACGCCCAAGTCCTTTCTATGTAATGGACGAGGTTGAGGCCGCCCTTGATGAGGCTAACCTGCGTAGACTTATTACTCTTTTTGAACAATTGCGTGATTCAAGTCAACTTATTGTGATTACTCACCAGAAGCTCACAATGGAGGTTGCAAATGTGCTTTATGGCATAACCATGCGTGATGGCGTTTCCCGAACGCTCACGCAGCGCCTTCAACATGTAGACTCTTAGGTATGAATTCTACTGTCACAATTATTATTGTCGTTTGTATCATTGTGGCGCTGATTGCTCTTGTCATTGCACTGAGCCAGCGCGGCAAGAATAAGAAGGTCTCCTTCACTGAGCCTAAGGAAGAAACCAAGGCCATTGATAAGTCTGGCAACTACCAGGCTTCCTCCCAGATGGGTGCGGCCAACTTCAACTTCGGCACCCCGAAGAAGAAGGAACCACAGGTTCGCGATGGTCAGGACCTCGCCACCAAGGCCACCGGCGCCGCTGCCGCTGCTGCCGGCACCGCCGCTGCCTTCGTCGCCAACAAGGCCGAAGAGCTCAAGGGCGATAACGAGTCCCTCCTCGACCGCGCCAAGGACGTCGTCTCCGATGCTGTTGACAACATCAAGGGCGGCGCCGAGGACGCCAAGGACAAGGCCGCTGATCTCAAGGACGATGCTGCCGATAAGGCCGAGGATCTCAAGGACGCCGCTCAGGACAAGCTCGATGACGCCAAGGACAAGGCTGAGGACCTCAAGGACGCTGCTGAGGACAAGGCTGAGGAAGCTAAGGATAAGGCTGAAGACCTCAAGGACGAGGCTGCTGACAAGGTTGAGGGTGAGGATGCTGAGTCCCTGCTCGATCGCGCTAAGGGTGCGGTTGCTGGTGCTGTTGCTTCTGTTACCGGTGAGTCTGAGGCTAAGGCTGAAGAGAACATCGATGATGCTGTTGATGCTGCTGCTGATAAGGCCGAAGAGGTTAAGGATGCTGCTGAGGATAAGCTCGATGACGCCAAGGACAAGGCCGAGGACCTCAAGGACGCAGCAGAGGACAAGGCTGAGGAAGCTAAGGATGCTGTTGAGGGCGAGGACGCTGGCTCTCTGCTCGACCGCGCTAAGGGTGCCGTTGCCGGTGCTGTTGCTTCTGTTACCGGTGAGTCTGAGGCTAAGGCTGAAGAGAACATTGACGATGCTGTTGATGCTGCTGCTGATAAGGCCGAAGAGGTCAAGGATGCTGCTGAGGATAAGCTCGATGACGCCAAGGATGCTGCTGCTGACCTGAAGGACGCTGCAGAGGACAAGGCTGAAGAAGCCAAGGATGCTGTGGAGGGCGAGGACGCTGGCTCCCTGCTCGATCGCGCTAAGGGTGCCGTTGCTGGTGCTGTCGCTTCCGTGACCGGTGAGTCCGAGGCTAAGGCCGAGGAGCACATCGACGATGCTGTTGACGCTGCTGCCGATAAGGCCGAAGAGGTTAAGGACAAGGCCGAGGACCTCAAGGACGATGCTGCCGATAAGGCTGCTGACTTGAAGGACGCTGCAGAGGACAAGGCTGAAGAGGTCAAGGATGCTGCTGAGGACAAGCTCGATGACGCCAAGGATGCTGCCGCTGATCTGAAGGACGCTGCAGAGGACAAGGCTGAAGAAGCCAAGGATGCTGTTGAGGGCGAGGACGCACAGTCCCTGCTCGACCGCGCTAAGGATGCCGTTGCCGGTGCTGTTGCTTCTGTTACCGGTGAGTCTGAGGCTAAGGCCGAGGAGAACATCGACGCTGCTGTTGATGCTGCCGGTGAGAAGATTGAGGCTGCTAAGGATGCGGTTGAAGAGACCGCTGACAATGTGGCTGATAAGGCTGAGGAGCTTGCAGATACCGCCGAGGCAAGCTACAAGGAAAGCTACGAGGAGGCGAAGGAAGACCCAAAAGCCTAACTGAGGCACCCGAGTCGGCCGTCGGTCGACTAGGTCGCCTGCGTGGTCGTCTTTCCCGTTCCTCCAATGCCTTTAGCCAGGGCCTGCTGGGCGTGCTGAGCGCCGGCGACCTTGATGAGGATGCGTGGGAGGAAATTGAAGATACTCTCCTCATGGCAGACCTTGGTACCAAGCAGACCATGAAGATTGTTGAGGACCTGCGCGAGAAGGTCGCAGCCGAAGGCGTTCAGAATGAAGCCCAGGCGCGCGCCATGCTCAAGAGAGTTCTCATGGCCAACTGTGCCCCAGAGGCCGACCGTGCCATCAACGTATCCGGTGACCCAGGTGTGGTTCTCGTTGTCGGTGTTAATGGCACCGGTAAGACCACAACCACAGGCAAACTCGCCCGCGTGCTTGTATCCATGGGCCACAGTGTGGTTCTTGGCGCAGCAGATACCTTCCGTGCCGCAGCAGCCGACCAGTTGCAAATGTGGGGCGATAGGGTAGGGGCCACCACCGTTCGTGGCCCAGAGGGCGCAGACCCAGCCGCAGTGGCCTTTGACGCAGTTACCGCAGGCATTGAAGCCGATGCCGATGTGGTGCTGATTGATACCGCTGGTCGTCTTCACACATCCGTGGACCTCATGGACCAGTTGGGTAAGGTCAAGCGCGTGGTGGAGAAGCGCACCCAGGTGGATGAAGTCATCCTGGTGCTTGATGCCACCATTGGCCAGAATGGCCTCATGCAGGCCCGCACCTTCAGTGATGTTGTTGACATCACGGGTGTAGCCTTGACCAAGCTTGACGGTAGCGCCAAGGGCGGTATTGTCTTCCAGGTGCAGGAAGAGCTTGGTGTGCCAGTGAAGCTGGTTGGTTTGGGTGAGGGCCCAGACGACCTTGCACCATTTGAGGTTGAAGCCTTCATCGACGCCCTTCTTGGCTAGATTTTCAGCCCATACCCATCAAAGATTGAAAGAAAAATATAGCAATCTTTAACAATGTTTGCGCCCTGCTAAGGGCGCAGACATTTTTTTATTGCCTCCTGCCATCTACCTGTCGGATTATTGAATTTGAATCTATTGGTCTATAGTTTATGTCAGGTAATGATCGAAAAGGAGGCCCTGAAGTGACACCTGAAGAACTTCTGACACAATCCGGAAACGCCGCGTGGATGCTCATGTCCGCATCCCTGGTGCTTCTGATGACCCCAGCGCTTGCGCTGTTCTACGGCGGTATGAGCCGCCAAAAGTCCGTTCTTAATATGATGATGATGAGCTTTGGCACCTTGGGTGTTGTAAGCATCATTTATATTCTCTGGGGCTGGTCCATTTCTTATGGCACCCAGGATGTGGCTGGCCTTTTCGCCAACCCATTCGAGTTTTTTGGTTTGAAGGACTCCATCACTGACGCAGAAGGCAATTACATTGCCGGCGCCGGTGGTTATCCAAATATCATCGATGTTGGATTCCAGCTTACCTTCGCAGTAATTTCCACCGCACTGATTTCCGGTGCACTGGCAGAGCGCGTGAAGTTCTCCACCTGGTTGGCATTCAGCGGCCTGTGGGCAACCTTCGTTTACGCCCCACTGGCCCACATGGTCTGGGGTGGCGGCCTGCTCTCCGGCGCTGAGACCGGTCTTGCAGCCAAGCTCTTTGGTCTCTCCGAGGAGGGCACCGCTCTCATCGAGCCAATTGACTTCGCCGGTGGTACCGTAGTTCACATTTCCGCTGGTACTGCAGCCCTCGTGCTTGCCCTGATGGTTGGTCCACGCAAGACCTTCAAGCTCTACCCACAGCGTCCACATAACCTTCCACTGGTTATGCTCGGTGCCGCACTCCTGTGGTTCGGCTGGTTTGGTTTCAATGCCGGTTCCGCTTTCGCCGCTGATGGTGGCGCAGGCCTGGCATGGCTCAACACCACTGTTGCCACCGCCGCTGCTATGCTCGGCTGGCTGCTCATTGAGCGCCTTCGCGACGGCCACGCAACTAGCCTCGGTGCCGCATCCGGTATCGTCGCAGGTCTCGTGACCATCACCCCTGCAGCTGGCGCTGCAACCCCACTGACTTCCATCATTCTTGGTTTCATCGGCGGCATTGTTGGTGCCTTCGCTGTTGGTCTCAAGTACCGCTTCAACTTCGATGATTCTCTCGACGTTGTTGGCGTCCACCTCTGCGCAGCCCTGTGGGGCACCATCGGTATCGGCTTCTTCGCTGATGGCCAGGGTGTCTTAACCGGTGGCGGTGCCGATGGCTTCAAGCTGGTCGTTGTCCAGATTGTTATCGCCCTCGTTGCAGTTGTATTCGCCGGCGTCGTGACTGCTATCATTGCACTTGCACTTAAGGCCATCATGGGCTGGCGTGTCAGCGACGAGGTGGAGATCACCGGTATTGACACCAAGATCCACGGTGAGTCCGCATATGATAGCATTGGTCCAGATATTAGGTAATGGAGAGGGAGTTATAAAATGAAGCTCGTAACAGCCATTGTGAAGCCATTCGTTCTTGCAGATATCAAGGATGCCCTTGAGCAGGTTGGTGTACACGGCATGACCGTTACCGAAACCCAGGGTTTTGGCCAGCAGCGCGGCCACACTGAGGTTTACCGTGGTGCAGAGTACGCAGTTGACTTTGTTCCAAAGGTAAAGCTTGAGGTTGTTGTTGCAGATGACAGCCTGGAGGAGGTTCTTCAGGCACTGGTTGAGACCGCCCGCACCGGCAAGATCGGTGACGGTAAGGTCTGGGTGACCGAGGTCGTTGACCTTATTCGAGTACGAACAGGAGAACGCGGTGTCGATGCCGTCTAGTCTGTCGGCGCAGCTCCTGAGCGAGGGCCGCACTCTTCTTGAATCCCTAGAGATTCCTGAGGGTGCGGCCCTTGCCGCAACCGGAAGTTTTGCGCGCGGGGAATTAACCCCATATTCCGATTATGATCTCTTGCTCCTTCATGAGCAGCCTATCGACGACTCCGCTATCAGCCAACTCTGGTATCCCATTTGGGATGCCAAGAAGCGCCTTGATTATGCAATCCGCACCCCTAAGGAGTGTGTGGACATGTTGGGTGAGGATATTAGTGCCTCCCTGGCCATGCTGGATTTGAAGTTTATTGCGGGCGATGAGGCATTGGTGGATAAAACCCGCTCCATGGTTTTTCAGGCTTGGCGCACCATTGTGCCCAAGAAGTACAACGAGATTGCCGATATTGCCATTAGCCGTTGGCGCCGCTCGGGTTCGCTGGTGGCCATGACCCACCCCAATATTAAGCATGGTCGTGGTGGTCTGCGTGACCATGAGTTGCTCCACGCCCTGGCCTTGGCCCATGTGGCCGATGAGCCGGATCTATCCAAGGAACGGGATCTCCTGTTGGAGGTGAGGTATAGGCTCCACGAGCAGTCGCGTCGCGCCCGTGATGTGCTGGACCCAGAATTTGCTGCAGCCATTGCTTTGGATATGGGCTATGAGGATCGCTACCAGCTCTCCCGCGCCATCGCGGGTGCTGCCCGCGATATTGATAGGGCACTAACCCAGGCCATGCAGCAGGCACGCGCCATGACCCAGCGCCCGCGTCTTTTTAATCGCAATTCGCGCCGCCCACTGGATGTGGATGTGGTGGAAAATATTGGTGAAATCACCTTTAGCCGCAATGCCAATTTCGCTGATCCTGGTTTGTTGTTGCGCGTAGCAGCTGCTGCCGTGCGAACGGGTCTGCGTGTGCCAGATTCCACCTGGAAGCGCCTTGGCACTCTGCCTCCGCTTTTGGAGCCATGGCCTCGCAATGTGCAGGCAGATTTCTTTGCTATTCTTGCCAGCCCTGAGAATACCGCCCAGGTCATTGAGGATATGGATCGCTTTGGTCTATGGGAGCGTATTGTTCCCGAGTGGCCACATATTCGTGAGCTGCTTCCACGCGAACCCTCCCATATCAACACCATTGATATTCACACCATTAATACTGTGGTTGGTTGTGCTGGGGACTCTGTCAAGGTTGCCCGCCCCGATTTGCTGCTCCTTGCCGCCCTCTACCACGATATGGGTAAAAACTATGGTCGCCCCCATGCTGAGGTAGGCGCTGAATTGGTGGCTGAGATGGCAGGCCGTATGGGGTTGGGTGTGCGCGATTCCTTGATCGTCGAAACGCTGGTGCGACACCACACTATTTTGCCGCGCCTGGCCTACCACGACCTGGAAGAAGCCACAGAGCAGGTTCTCAATGCCATCCACTATGATGTGCTCACCCTCGACCTTTTGGAGGTCCTCACCGAGCATGATTCCCTGGCCACAGGGCCGGGTGTGTGGACCACCAATATTGCCACCGCAGTCAAGCGCCTGGCAGCCAATGTGCGAGCACGGCTCATCCGTACCGCACCAGAGGCGCCACACCTGCACTTCGATGGGGATCTGAGCATTGAAACCACAGGTGAGGACACCGCCACCATCCGTTGGGCCGGTACCGGCCGTGCCGCCATGTCGCGCATGCTTGCCGTTATGGCCGCCAAGGAATGGAAGGTCATTGGTCTGACCGTGGATGCGGACATGAATGCCCAATTTGATGTGCGCGCCACCATGCATACCCGTTTTGATGAGCAGAATTTTATTCAAAGTTTCAAGTCGGGTGTGTATAAGGAACCACCAGCTGCGGGTGCCGCTAATACCGCAACCTACTGGTTTAGCGATACTATTATTGAGATCCGCACAGTGGATAGGCGCGGTGCCATAGCGGCCCTACTCAAGGTCCTTCCGGAGCTTGATTGGGCACGTGTGTATAATCCTGGTGATACCATGGTAGGGCAGTTCGCTTTCCATGGAGGCGTGGATCGTGCCGCTGTGGAAAAGGCAGTAATGACTGCACTGGCGCCAAATTAGAAACTAAAGGAGAGAGATGTTCGAATCCCTATCTGACCGCTTGACCGGGGCACTCTCAGGTCTGCGCGGTAAAGGTAAGCTGAGCGAGGCCGATATTAATGCCACCGCTCGTGAGATTAGGCTTGCTCTTTTGGAGGCGGACGTCTCTCTGCCCGTAGTTCGCGAGTTTATTAAGCGCATTAAAGAACGCGCTGTGGGCCAGGAGGTCTCCGAGGCCCTCAATCCTGCCCAGCAGGTAGTCAAGATTGTTAATGAGGAGCTCGTCCAGATTCTTGGTGGCGAAACCCGCCGCATCAATCTGGCCAAGAACCCACCAACAGTCATTATGCTTGCTGGTCTTCAGGGTGCCGGTAAGACCACCCTGGCCGGTAAGCTCGCCCTGCACCTGCGCAAGCAGGGCCACACCCCACTTCTGGTTGCCTGCGACCTTCAGCGCCCAGGTGCTGTCCAGCAGCTTGAAATTGTGGCTGGCAAGGCTGAGGTTGCCTTCTATGGTCCAACCGAGGGCACTACTGATCCTGTTCAGGTTGCCCGTGAAGGTGTGGCCAAAGCCAAGCATGATAAGTACGATGTGGTCATTGTCGATACTGCCGGTCGTCTTGGTATTGACCAGGAGCTGATGACCCAGGCTCGTAATATCCGTGAGGCCACAAACCCGGATGAGGTTCTCTTCGTTATTGACGCCATGATCGGTCAGGATGCGGTCACCACCGCTGAGGCCTTCCGTGATGGTGTGGACTTTACTGGCGTGGTTCTGACCAAGCTTGATGGTGACGCCCGTGGTGGCGCGGCACTGTCCATCCGTGAAGTTACCGGTAAGCCAATTCTTTTCGCCTCCACAGGTGAAAAGCTGGATAACTTTGATGTCTTCCACCCTGAGCGTATGGCTAGCCGAATCCTCGGCATGGGTGACGTGCTCTCCCTCATTGAGCAGGCCGAGCAGGTCATGGACCAGGAGACTGCCGCCAACTCCGCTGAGCGCATGCTCACCGGTGAGCTCACCCTCAATGACTTCCTGGACCAGATGCTCATGGTGCGCCGCATGGGCCCAATTGGCAATATTTTGAAGATGCTGCCTGGTGGAAAGCAGATGAGCCAAATGGCCGATATGGTGGATGAAAAGCAGCTTGACCGCATCCAGGCCATTATTCGCGGTATGACCCCAGCCGAGCGTGAGAATCCAAAGATTCTTAATGCCTCGCGCCGTAAGCGCATTGCTGCCGGTTCCGGTGTGAGCGTGCAGGATGTCAACCAGCTTATTAACCGCTTCAATGAAGCCAAGAAGATGATGGGCAAGATGGCCGGCCAGTTTGGCATGCCAGGCCGTAGCGCCACCAAGAAGCAAAAGGGTGGCCGCAAGGGCAAGAAGGGCCGCAAGGGCGGTGGCATGAGCCAGATGCGCCAGATGCGTGAAATGCAGAAGCAGATGCAGCAGATGGCACAGCAGGGCGGCGCGGGCATCCCAGGGATGCCGGGGATGAATGGCATGCCAATGCCAAAGGGCATGGAAAATATTGACTTTAACCAGATTTCCAAGCAGCTGGGTAAGGGCAAGTAGGATTTGATTCTCAACCCCAACTACTGTAATGTGGTTGGGGTTGAATGCTGCGTAACACCGTCATCGCCTACGGACGACCGGTGGTCACACGCAGGTTAAACATCGAAGGGTTGAACCGGATCACACAGAAGGTGTGATTGTCTGTACTGCCCAGTGACCAACAAGAAAAGGAGCCATCGTGGCTGTTAAGATTAAGCTTCAGCGTATGGGTAAGATCCGTACCCCTGAGTACCGTATCGTCGTTGCCGACGCCCGTACCCGTCGTTCCGGTAAGGCTATCGAGAACCTCGGTATCTACCACCCAAAGAATGACCCATCCGTAATCCAGGTTGATTCCGAGCGCGTTCAGTACTGGCTGGGCGTTGGCGCACAGCCAACCGAGCCTGTTCTTGCTCTGCTCAAGGTCACCGGTGACTGGCAGAAGTTCAAGGGTCTCCCAGGTGCAGAGGGTACCCTCAAGGTTGCAGAGCCTAAGCCATCCAAGCTGGATCTCTTCAACGCTGCTCTCCAGGAAGCTGCTAATGGCCCAACCGCTGAGGCCATCACCGAGACCCGCCGCAAGGCTAAGGAAGAAGCCAAGAAGAAGGCTGCTGAAGAAGCAGCTGCTGAGGCTGAGGCTGAAGAGGCAGCAGAGGCTGCTGAGGAAGCTGCTGCAGAAGAGTCCACCGAGGACGCTGCAGAATAATTACACATTCTTATGTGCGAAAGAGGCCTTCGGGCCTCTTTTTTTATGCCCGCCTAATGCCGTGCAGGGAATTAACCACCCAAAATGGGCGGGCGAGCAGCTCCTCTGGGCGAATCCGCCCAAAAGCATGGGGCCGTGATTGCAAAAGTAGCTGCTGGGTGACCCCTTGGAAGACGGGCAGCTGCGGGTCCACAGCCATGAGGGTGTCCCCCTCAAACCACAGAATATTGCCGTGGGCGGTCTCCAGGACATAGCCGTCCTTGGTGAGAATCACATCATCATAGCCATCCTTCATGGCAGCCGCTCGCAATTCACCCAGCACTGGAATATCGGGGCCTTTAATGTGGGGGTGGGTGCGGGGATCCTCCACAGGCTCCGGGTGTAGGCGAATGGTGTCGTGCAGTTGGGGCAGGGGTCGAAAATCCACCCAGGCGCGCTCTGCACTTACACTAATGCGCGGAAAGCCGTCCTGGCTAAGTGCCTCATCCCACAGCCCACTATCCGGCAGAACAAAGCCCAACTGTTCGGCGGCCTTACGGGTTCGCTGCTCATGTAGGTCCCGGCCTTCCATGCGGCCATCCTGCACGCGGAAAGAATCTACCACAATCATCATTGACCACCCAGGTGTTTCAGAATACGGCTCTTGTGCAGGATTTCCTGCCACTCGGCCTCCGGGTCCGATAGGGCAGTAATGGCCCCACCCACCCCATAGTGCCAGCGGTTATTTTCCATAACCAGGGTGCGAATAACCACGCTGGTTGCCGTATCGGCAGAAATATAGCCAATATAGCCCGAGTAGAGGCCACGGGGTGCCTTTTCGAGTTCTTCAATGATTTCCATGGTGCGTTTCTTTGGGGCACCCGTCATGGATCCCGGTGGGAAGGCCGCATCCAGCACCTCCTGGGGGCTCACATCCTCCCGCAGCTGCGCACTAATGGTGGAAATCAACTGGTGCACATGACCATGGGTTTCCACCACCAAGAGCGGATCCGCCACAACCCCATCCGGCACCGATACACGGCCCAGGTCATGGCGCACCAAATCCACAATCATAAGATTTTCGGCAATTTCCTTGGTGCCCACAAAATCAGTGGAGTCCTCAGCAGGTGCTGTGCCCTTAATCGGCCGGGAGCGGGCCACCCCATCCTGGATGCGAATAAATTCCTCCGGGGAGAAAGACAGGGCAGTGCGCCCACCGGCATGCACACAGGCACCATAAGGGGTTGGGGCGACCTCATTAAAGAGGGCAGCAAGCTCAAGCACATCCCAGGAACTAGCCTCTCCCTCCCAGGCGGTGGTCAAGCACACCTCATAGGATTCCCCGGCAGCAATCTTTTCCTGGCACTGGGCAATCTTCTCAATATAGGAATCATGGTCATCGCGCAGCTCCATGGCGGCAAGCTCCGCACGCAGGGCAGCAGGCACCGAGCACGCAGCCCGCGAAAATGCCTCGGGGAAGAAATCCCTATCGCAGGACACCAAGGTCATGGTATCCCCATGAATAATCACAGAATTGCGCACAGGCAACCATGTGGCCTCCCCCTCATAGGTGCAGGTACCCACCCAGCCAGTGCCACTAAAACCCGCACCCGGCACAATGGCGGGTGCAGGGCGTGTGGAAGGAAAAGCAATAATGGACTTTTCCCCATCGCGTAGCCAAAAGAATTCTTCCTGCCCGCGCCCACGCATAGTGGCAATCACATCCAGGGGCGAAACCGCCGGCACCTCATGGCGCAGCGGATAGCCCAGGAATTCGCGCATAATCTCGTCACCGGTGGGGCTTCCCACCGACTCGGGGTGAAATTGCACACCAAGAATGGGCAGCGTTGGGTGCTCCAAACCCATCAAAGTCCCATCGGCAGCCCAGGCGATAGGCCGCAATGGGGCGGGCAGGCGCGTGACCCCCAAAGAGTGGTAGCGCATAATCTGCATGGGTCGGCCACGGTAGGAAATCTCCTCCATAATCCCATGGGTGGGGTGCACCCGGCCCACCTCACCACCAAAATAGTGGGCAATGGCCTGATGGCCCAAACAAATCCCCAATAACGGCACCGCATTGCGCACCGCATAGTCAATGGCCACAGTACTGCAGCCCATATCCCGTGGGGTCATGGGATTACCCGGGCCCGGGGAAATAATGACAGCCTCCAGCTCGGGGCCAAGATAGGGCTCCACCGGCTCATCATTATGAATGAGCACCGGTTCGCGCCCCGTGACCCGAAAAACCTGGTGGTAGAGGTTATAGCTAAAGGAGTCGTAATTATCAATCAGGAGAATCATGAAGCTACTTTGGCGGGCACAGCATGCTCAGCACCATGTGGGCTGGCTCCGTGCCATGATTATCCACACGGTGAATGACAAGTTTATCCAACTGCAGCAAAGAGCCCGCAGTCAGGTGGTAGACCTCTTCGCCCACACCAAAATCAATGGCCCCATCAAGCACCTGCACCGAAATGGGGTGCACCGCCTTGTGGTCATTCAAACTCTGGCCGGGACCAAAGCTAAAAAGCACCACGCCAGGGGAGAGGCGCTTGACCGCTGGGCGTGCCGAAGCCTCATCAATGGGCGGAAAATCCGCCGCCAAATCATTAACCTGAGCCTTAATCTGAGACACAGTCAGCCCTATGCCTTTTTCCTAAAGACAATGCCAATAGCGCCCAAATCTTTCTTGTGCTTGGCAAAAGTCGCACGCATTTCCAGCATGCGCTTACGAGCCTCCGGCTTACGCGCCGCATTAAAAGCAATACGGGCCATACCCAAAGGACCCTCATCCACAAACATCTGCTTCGGGTCAAGCAAACCCATTGGGGCAGGGCGGTAGGTCAGGCGCTCAAAACCGGCCTCCTCCGCAATAGCAGTCCACTCTTCCAAGGTGGATGGGCGGGCATTGACCTTAATCACGCGGGCCAAATCCTTACGGACTTGTTCTTCAACGGAGGCGTCGAGAAGCAAAAGTTCATGGATGAGGTACAAACCACCGGGGCGCAGCAAGCGTGCCGCCTCAGTCATGATTTCTTTCTTTACTCGCTCCGACTGCATGGAGAGCATGGCCTCACCGATCACCACATCGGCGGATTCGGATGGCAAACCAGTGTCCTGCGCCTGGCCCTTAATGACACGGCCATAGGGGTGCTGCACGGTTTCATCAATGCCCACATAGGAAAGTGGGTGGCGGCTCAAAATCTCCTGGGCGGTCACACCCAAACCCGGGGCGAATTCCACCACGGCTTTCACTGGAATATCGGCGCTATCAAGCAGCCAATGCGTGGTGGCGCGACCACCAGGGCGAAGAACAGTCTTACCAAGGCTTGCCAGCACCCAGTGGCCGGCGTCTTCTTTAGGCATGGTTACCCTTTCAACACAGGAGATTCAACACACCCGATTTTAGCCTAAAATAGAGGAGATGAATGATGAAGTTATGATCGGGCGTGTAGTTAAGCCCCATGGTATTCGCGGTGAGCTGGCTGTGGAATCCACCACCGACACCCCGGAGGAGCGCTTTTATATTGGTGCGGTGCTCCGTGGCCGCCAAACCGGCAAGGAGCGTGAGATCACTATTAAGACTTTGCGCGTGCACAAGGGCCGTTTCTTGCTCACTTTTGAGGAGATTCCGGACCGTACCGCCGCCGAGTCTTTGCGCGGCATGAAGTTTTGGGCGGAGCCTATCTATGAGGAGGATGGCTTCTACGATCATGAACTTGAGGGCCTTGAGGTTCGTGAGAATGATGAGGTCATTGGCATTGTTGAGGGTGTGATGCACCTGCCTGCCGGTGAGATTCTGCAGGTCGCTTTGGATAGTGACAAGGAGGTCCTCATCCCATTCCGCGAGGAAATCGTCCCTGAGGTCAATGTTGAGGAAGGCTGGGTGCTCATCACCCCACCAGAAGGGTTGCTTGATCTTTAATGCGTATCGACGTCCTCACTATCTTCCCCGAATACCTTGAGCCCCTGCGCGCCGCCCTGCTCGGCAAGGCCATTGACAATGGGCTTGTCGACGTCGGCGTCTACAACCTGCGCGATTGGACGCACGATGTGCACCACAAGGTGGATGACACACCTTTTGGTGGCGGGCCCGGCATGGTTATGCTGCCCCAGGTGTGGGCGGAAGCCATCAGTGCCACCGCCACCTCCCCCAAGGCCAAAATCATTGTGCCCACCCCGGCTGGCCGCCCTTTCACCCAGGAGCTAGCCAAGGAACTCTCCCAGGCTGAGCAGCTCATTTTTGCCTGTGGGCGTTATGAGGGTATCGATCAGCGCGTGATCGACTGGGCCTCTGATAACTACGAAGTCGAAGAAGTCTCCATCGGCGACTATGTGCTTATCGGTGGGGAAGTAGCCACCATGGTCATGGTTGAGGCCCTTGCCCGCTTTATTCCCGGTGTGCTTGGCAATGCCGAATCTTATGAGGACGACTCCTTTAGCGATGGCCTCTTGGAAGCCCCCTGCTATACCCGCCCCCGCGTGTGGAATGGCTATAGTGTGCCCGATGTGCTGACCACCGGTAATCACGAAAAGATTGCTGCCTGGCGTCGCGAACAGTCCCTCATCCGCACCGCCCGTGTCCGCCCCGATCTTCTCGCTAACGCCGGCCCCTATTCCTCCAAGGATGAGATTGCCATCCACGGTCGGCGCCTCACCCACCGCTACCCAATCCCCGCCAAACACCAGGACAAGGACACGGCTACCCTCATCGCCATGGCACAGAAGGTCCTGCGCCGCTTTGACCCAAAGACCACCGTGGACATCCACGTCACGGTCACTAACAACACCTGGGTCATCAGCGCCCACACCACCAAGCCCGAAGAGAACTTCGAAGGCCTGGTGGAAGCGCGCCTACAGAAACTGGGCTAGTTCAACTCGGCTAGCCTTTTATAAGCACAAAAAAGCGGCCCCCGAAGGGGCCGCTGTGATTGCGCTTGGGCCCGAAGGCCAGGAGATTAGCGCTTCTCCTTGATCTTTGCAGCCTTGCCGCGCAGTTCGCGAAGGTAGTAGAGCTTTGCGCGACGTACCTTACCGCGGGTAACAACTTCGATCTTCTCGATGTTAGGGGAGTGTACTGGGAAAGTACGCTCAACACCGATACCGAAGGATACCTTACGTACGGTGAAGGTCTCACGGATGCCACTGTTCTGACGGCGGATAACAACGCCACGGAACAGCTGGATACGGCTCTTGGAACCCTCGATAACCTTCACGTGAACGTCAAGGGTATCGCCTGGGCGGAAGTCTGGAATATCGGAGCGCAGGCTAGCTGCATCAATCTTGTCAAGAATGTTCACTTAAACATTTCCTTTGTGATCTGAGGGAAAGAGGAACCTGGCGGCATGAAACTCAACCGGTTCATATCCGAGACATGGACTAAATAATTATTCCACATTGACCAAGCCAGCGCAAGCTTTAAGAAACATATAGTATTCTGTAACCGTGGAAGCAACCAATGAACCAACAAATAATAACGAAAAGCCAGAGAAGGCCAATAAGTCACGCCCATGGTACCTTGAGGTGCTATCGGTCGTTGTTATGGCCCTTGTCCTGGTCTTTGTGGTGCAGAACTTTATCGGCCGCGTCTATGTGATCCCTAGTGCATCCATGGAGCCAACCCTGCACGGCTGCACCGGCTGTGAGGGCGACCGAATCTTTGTCAATAAGATGAGCTATCACTTCACCGATCCAAAGACCGGTGATGTGGTGGTCTTCCGTGACCCAGATGCCTGGGAGTCCGACTACCAGAGCATTCGCTCCGAAAATCCTGTAGTGCGTGGCCTGCAGAATGTTGGTTCCTTTATTGGCCTAGTTGCCCCAGACGAGAAGGATCTGGTCAAGCGCATTATGGCCACCGGTGGCCAGACCATTCGCTGCCTGCCAGGCGATGCCGGCATCACTGTGGATGGGGAAGTGCTGGATGACTCCTATACTTTGCAGCCAACCCAGTACCCAATTGACCCACTGACCGGTTCCGAGGCCTGCGGTGGCGCCTACTTTGGCCCAATCACCGTTCCTGAGGACCATGTCTTTGTGATGGGCGATAACCGCACCAATAGTGCCGATTCCCGCTACCACCTGGATGATGAAAACCAGGGCACCGTTCCAGTGGACAATATTGTTGGCAAGGTCAATGCTGTTGTGTGGCCAAGCAGCCGCTGGCACACCGTGGGCAACCCATATAACTAATTCAGAAAATTTATGCCCACCTCTGATATTGAAGCGAGCTTGGTGGCTCGCGGCCTAGGCCCCATAGCCGGTGTTGATGAAGCCGGCCGTGGGGCCTGTGCTGGTCCTATCACCATTGCCGCCTGCATTCTGCCACCCGAGCCTATTGAGGATCTCGAAGGCCTCACCGATTCGAAAAAGCTCACAGCACGTAAACGCGAGCAACTATTTGGTGCTATTCAAAAGCATGCTTTGGCGTGGTCCATTGTGGATATTAGTGCCGCTGAGATTGATGAATTTGGTATTCAGTGGGCCAATATTACGGGCATGCGGCGGGCTGTGTATCAGCTCTCCCTCACCCCAGGCTATGTGCTGACTGATGCGCTCTATGTGGATGGATTGCCGTGCCCGCACTTGCCGATTATTGGTGGGGATGCGGCGGCGGCGTCGATTAGCGCGGCAAGTATTTTGGCCAAACATCATCGGGATGTGATTATGGGCGAACTAGATGCCCTCTATCCGGCTTACGGATTTGCAGGCCACAAAGGATATGGCACCAAAAAACACATGACTGCGGTGTGCCAGAATGGTGGCTGCCCGGAGCACAGATATAGTTATTCTAATGTGGCCCGAGCCCACAAAGAATTTCAAGAAGTGGAGGAAGAATGAGCGCTGCTGAGGATCTACAGAGTTATATGGCTGATGCCGAACTCGGACTCTACCGTGAGTACCGTGATGTGATTAGCCAGTTCTCCTATGTGGTTGAAACCGAGCGCCGATTCTACCTCTGTAATGCCGTAGAGCTCATCCCTAAAAACGCTGGTGGGGATGTGTATTATGAGGTGCGCATGTCGGATGCGTGGGTATGGGACCTCTACCGTTCGGCCCGTTTTGTGCGCTATGTTCGCGTCATTACCTACAAAGATGTAAACATCGAAGAGCTCGATAAGCCTGTGGATAACTAGCTTTATCCACAGGTTGACCCCAAACCTCATTTTTGGCTTTTTTCCATAGTCAAAAATGAGGTTATGAGTATTTCTAAGGGCTTTGATCCTTCCCTTCCTCCGGGGAAGAATCCACGCCCAGCACAGGAGGAATGTACCCCTAACCAGCTACTTGGTGCCTTGGGGGAGTATATTGCGGTGCAGCACTATGATGAGGCTGGCTACCGAATTTTGGATCTCAATGCGCGCGAAGGCCGCTATGAGATAGACATTGTTGCCCTAAGCCAAGACATGGAATATGTCTTCATTGAGGTCAAAACCCGTCGCAGTCGGGACTTTGGTGGGCTTGAAGCAGTCACACCAAAGAAACTGCGCCACATGCAGCGCGCCGCCCTGGGGTGGATGGCACGGCGCAAAGTACTCGGTGCCCCAATGCGTTTCGACCTGGCTGAGGTCATTGTGGGCCGCCACCGGGCAGATATCACCCTGGTCCAAGGGGTGGACTCATGAGTCGCGATACCTGCGCCTCCTGCTATTCCGCCACTGTGGACGGGGCCAGCGCCACCGTAGTAAAGGTGGAATCCTACACGGCCCCAGGCATTCCCGGCATTCATATTATTGGCCTGGCCGATGCGGCCATCAATGAATCCCGTGAGCGCATGAAAGCCGCCACCCATGTCAGTGGCCTGCAGTGGCCACGCACCAAAGTGACCATTAGCCTCTCGCCTGCAGGGGTGCGCAAGAATGGTGCCTGCTTTGATATTGCCATGGTTCTGGCCGTGCTGGCCGGGGCAGGAATGCAACAGGGCAGTTTGCTGCGCGACACCCTCTTTCTTGGGGAATTGGGTTTGGATGGCAGCCTGCGTGCAGTTAGTGGCTTGCTGCCAAGCCTGCAGGCCGCCAAAGAGGCCGGGATTACCCGAGCCGTGGTGCCAGCAGCCAATGCGGCCGAAGCCTCACTCTTTGAAGGCATGCGCATATTCCTAGCCCACAATCTCATTGATGTGCACAATTTTGTGACCGGTCGCAGGGCTTTGGATGAGGCCAGTGGGCTGCCCCAAGTGCCTCCACGGGAATACCCGGATGTGCGCGATGTGGTGGGGCAGCACCAAGCCTTGGAAGCAGCCACCGTGGCAGCAGCCGGTGGACACCACATGTTTATTATGGGGCCGCCAGGTACCGGTAAAACTATGATTGCCCAGCGCATCCAAGGCCTGCTGCCAGCCCTGACCGCCCAAGAGCGCGTGGAATGCACAGCAATTAACTCCGTTTCGGATAACCCGCAGGGGATTGTCTTCTACCCGCCATTTATCAGCCCGCACCACTCCATTAGTCGCTCGGCACTGTTGGGTGGGGGAAGCGGAAAGGCACGGCCCGGCGCGATTAGTCTTGCGCATAAAGGGGTGCTGTTTTTGGATGAGGTTAGTGAGATTCCAGCGCCCATCCTTGATTCTTTGCGTCTTCCTTTGGAGCACCGTGAGATTAAGTTGATTCGGAAGCATCGGCCGATTGCTTTTCCTGCGGATTTTCAGTTGGTGATGGCGGCCAATCCGTGTCGCTGTTCCCAGGAGACCTGTGTGTGCACTGGGGCGGATAGGCGCAATTATCTCTCGAATATTTCGGGGCCGATTCGTGACCGTATTGATATTTTCACCACCACTGAGCGGCGGGGAAATATTGACCATATTGGCAGTGTGCGAAGCACAGAGGAATTGGCAGGTGTGGTTGCTGAGGCCCGGGCGCGCAGGCTTGCGCGGTGGGGTACCCATGTGTCGGGTCCTGATTTGCGGCGTAATCATCCTGCTGAGGAAGAAGCCATGTTGTATCTCGATGATGTATTGCGCAAGGGCAAGATTTCGCATCGTCGTGCCGATAAGTTGCTGCGCCTGGCCTGGACTTTGGCCGATATGGAGGCGGCAGCAATCCCTACCCTAGATCATCTACTGAAAGCCGAGGACTATAATGCATCCGACTTTTGATAATCCTCGCCACGCATGGGCCTATTTGAGCCGTGTGGTGGAGGGGCCGCACCCTGCTATGGGTGTTTTGCTTGATATGCGTGACCCTTGTGAGATTGCGCATGCCATCTATTACCGTGAGGCCTGGATTGGTGACACATTGCTGCGTGCGACGGATAGTCGCCATGATGTGTATCGGCCCCAGGAAGATTTGGATGAGGCCGAAAAGATTGGTGCCAGGTTGGTGACTCCTCTTGATGAGGAGTGGCCGCGTGAGCGCTTTGAGCGCGCCTTTTCCTTTGCTAGGAATCCGAATAATGCCTATGCGCGCCCGAGTAGTAGTGATGCCTTCGCGCCCCATGCTTTGTGGGTTAAGGGTGGCAATCTCAATACCTTGGTATCCCAGTCTGTGGCTGTGGTGGGTACTCGTGCGATTAGCCAATTTGGGGTGCAGGCGGTTAATGCCTTGGTGCCGGGCTTGGTTAATCATAATTGGACCATTGTTTCTGGTGGTGCCCTGGGTGTGGATACTGCGGCGCATCGTACCGCCCTGGAACATGGGGGTAATACGGTGGCTGTGATGTCTTGTGGTTTGGATAGGCATTATCCTGCTGCCAATTGGGTGCTATTTGAAAAGATTAGTGAGCATGGGTGTTTGGTGAGTGAATATCCACCGGGAACCACTCCTGCACGTCACCGCTTCCTGACTCGCAACCGCCTGGTGGCAGCCCTCTCCGATGGGGTTGTGGTTGTGGAAGCAGCCTATCGCAGTGGGGCACTATCCACCTTGGCCTGGGGAAATACCCTGGGTTGTGTGGGCATGGCCGCGCCGGGCCCTTTGGGTAACCAGGCCTTTTTGGGTGCCCATGTCAAGATTCAGTCGGGTGATGCGCAGTTGGTGACCAGTGCGGAGGATATTCGCCAATTGGTGGGTAATGCGCTTTTGGATGAGAGCGGAAAGCAGGAAAGTCTCTTTGGTCCAAGTGCGGTTCAGCAGCTCTCGAGGAATGAATTGAGGGTCTATGATGCCCTCTCAAATGTGGCGTTAGACACAAAATCCCTGTCTCAGGAGGCTGGTCTCAGTATGGGTTTGACCGTCAGTATCCTAGTTGACCTGCATGAACGTGGATATGTGATGAGAAGCAGTGGAGGATGGCTCAGAAATGGAGGTTGCGGAATTGCTTAGTACATACTAAAGTATGAGAGGCAAGCCTAAGTTAATAAAAAGAGGTTCGGGCTGGTTCCTCTTTTTACATTAAGGTTATGCACTTGAATGGGTGAGTCACCGCCTGGGCAGAAACTGCGCTGCTCAGGCGGTTTTTCTTTGCCTGGGATGTGTGGGGATGAGGTAGAATACGCAGCATGAGTGAGATTGAGGTAGCCCGTCATCAGTATGGGGAATATCTACGCCTAGTGGAGGGCCGAAGCCCAGCCACAGTCAAGGCCTACCTCTCCGATTTGGAATATCTCTGCGCCAATATGGGGGTTATGGCAGACTTTCAACTCCTAGAACTGCGAAACCGCCTAGCAGAAGATGTGCAGAACGGCCACAGCTCTGCCACTATTGCGCGGCGTATTGCCTCGGCACGCGGATTCTCCCATTGGGCCACACGCCAAGGCCTCATTCTTGGTGACCCGGCAGCTAAACTTACAAGGCCAAAAACCAAGAAGCACCTGCCAAGCATTATGGCGGCCGGAGGGTTTGAAAAAGTCCTCGGCAATGTTCAAGCCAAGGACGAGTGGGAATACCGCCGAAATATTGCCATGCTGGAAGTGCTCTATAGCTCCGGAATGCGCGTATCAGAACTCTGTGGCCTTAATATGAGCTCCGTCAATGAGCGCCAAGCCCGCGTGATGGGTAAGGGCAGCAAAGAGCGCTTTGTGCCGCTAGGCAAGAATGCCCGCAAGGCAGTCAAACAGTGGAAAGAACTGCGTGGGGATGCTGGCCCCAATGATCCGCTCTTTATTGGACGCAGGGGTGGACGTATTAATGCCCGTGCGGTGCGCACCGTGGTCAATATGGCCACCCAAGGGCTCGGGCCCCACGCACTGCGCCACAGTGCAGCAACCCACATGGTGGATAATGGTGCCGATATTCGCAGCGTGCAGCTCATGCTTGGCCATGAAAATATCTCCACCACACAGATCTACACCCATGTTTCGGCAGCGCGCCTGGTCAAGGAATTTAAAAACGCGCACCCACGGGCTTAATGCTCATCGCATTAAAATTCATTACAGCGGCTTGAGCCTAATCTTTGGTGGCTTGAGCAAACTCATCGGGTCAATATATTCCCCGGCATAAATAGCACCCCAGTTAAGATCGCCAGCCACAAGCACACCAAAAGGCACACCCCGCACAACAGGATCGCCCTTAGACAGGGTAGTGCTCACCGCCTGATAGGTGGTGCGAATCCCATCAAAATGCATAATGGAGACCGTGGCCACGCCATTAATCACACCCGAATAATGAATAACCCCAGAAGCTGGGGCATAGATGGCACTGCCAGGCAGAGCAGCCAAATCCACACCACGATGGCCAGGAAGCCAATTCTTCTCCGGCTTGGCAAAAGGCTTCGTAACCTTCAGTGGGCCGTACAGCGGCGGGGAATAAGGATCAGAAAGAATGCTGGCAGCGGGGCTAATCGGCGGGGAAGGTGGGGGTGTCGATAAGCCGGCGGTAGGGAAGAAGAAAGCCAGCAAAAGAAGGATGGTAGTCATAAGAATATTTTCGCCCACCGTGAGAAGATGAATGAACAGGGTAGTGAACTTGTTTTTATGTGGAGAAATGCACTATGATAGTTCGGTGCGTCATCTTCGGATGAGGCATAAAAATACGCGCAGTCCACTAAGAGTCACAGTGCATGGTCCCTTCGGGGTGTACTGGGCCGGATTGCTAGGGATGCGGGAGAGCCGCATCATGTCATTAACCGAACTATTGAAAGAGAGAATTCTCGTGGCAGTTGTAACTATGCGCGAGCTCCTCGACGCTGGTGTTCACTTTGGTCACCAGACCCGTCGTTGGAACCCAAAGATGAAGCGTTTCATCTTGACCGACCGTAACGGCATCTACATCATCGACCTGCGTGAGACCGTAACCTACATCGACGCAGCATTCGAGTTCGTTAAGGAGACCGTTGCTCACGGTGGCACCATCCTCTTCGTTGGTACCAAGAAGCAGGCTCAGGAAGCAGTGAAGACTGAGGCTGAGCGTTGCGGTATGCCATACGTTAACCACCGTTGGCTCGGTGGTATGCTCACCAACTTCCAGACTGTTTCCAAGCGTCTTTCCCGCATGAAGGAACTGCAGGCTATGGATGCAGCTGAGGACGGCTACAAGGGCCGCACCAAGAAGGAAGTTCTCATGCTGACCCGCGAGCGCACCAAGCTTGAGCGCGTTCTCGGTGGTATTGCTAACATGCACAAGATTCCTTCCGCTCTCTGGATTGTTGATACCAACAAGGAGCACATCGCTGTTGCTGAGGCACACAAGCTCAACATCCCAGTTGTAGCTATCCTTGACACCAACTGCGATCCTGATGTTGTCCAGTACCCAATTCCTGGTAACGACGACGCTATCCGCTCCACCGGTCTTCTCTCCCGCGTAATCTCCACCGCTGTGGAAGAGGGCAAGAAGGCTAAGGCTGAGCGCGAGCTCAAGGCTGCTAAGGAAGCAGCTGGCGAGTCTGAGGCTAAGGCCGAGGCACCTGCCGAGGCCAAGGCTGAAGAAGCTGCAGAGTAATAACCACTAACTACAATTCAGGAGGATCGCCCCATGGCGAACTTTACCGCTGCCGATGTTAAGAAGCTGCGTGAAATCACCGGCTCCGGCATGGTTGACTGCAAGAAGGCCCTCACCGAGTCCGAGGGTGACTTTGACAAGGCTATCGAACTCCTTCGCATCAAGGGTGCTAAGGACGTGGGCAAGCGTGCTGAGCGCGACGCTGCTGAGGGCCTGATCGTTGTATCCGGCTCCACCATGGTCGAAGTTAACTGCGAGACCGACTTCGTGGCTAAGAACGCACAGTTCATCGAAGCCTGCGAGAAGATTGCTGCTGCAGCTGCTGCTGCTAAGGCAAACACCGTAGAAGAGCTTCACGCTGTTGAGGTTGAAGGTAAGCCAGCTTCCGAGTTCGTACTTGAGCTCTCCGCAAAGATCGGTGAGAAGCTCGAACTCCGTCGTGCAGCTACCCTCGAGGGCCAGGTTGCAGTTTACCTGCACCGTCGCTCCGCTGACCTGCCACCAGCTGTTGGTGTTCTCATTGCTTACGAAGGTGACAACGCTGAGGCTGCACACGCTGCTGCACTCCAGGTTGCTGCTATGAAGGCTCAGTACCTCAACCGTGAAGATGTTCCAGCTGAGGTTGTTGAGAAGGAGCGCGAGATCGCTGAAGCTACCTCCCGTGAGGAAGGCAAGCCAGAGGCTGCTCTGCCAAAGATCGTTGAGGGTCGTCTCAACGGCTTCTTCAAGGATGTTTGCTTGAACGAGCAGGCTTCCGTTTCCGACTCCAAGAAGACCGTGAAGCAGGTTATGGCTGACGCTGGCGTCACCCTCACCGGCTTCGTACGCTTCGAGGTTGGCCAGAAGTAAGACTTCCGGCTCATAAGCCTCTAGTCTGTGCCCCGCACCTTACAAAAGGTGCGGGGTTTCTTCGTATTTAGTAAACTTAATAGGCGTATGTGTCAGTCGTTGGTTAAAAGAAAGTGAGCCATGGAAAAACGTCAAGGGTTTAAGCGCGTAATGCTCAAGCTAGGCGGCGAAATGTTTGGTGGTGGCAATGTTGGCGTCGACCCTGATGTCGTGGACAATGTTGCACGTCAGATTGCCGAAGTAGCAAAGGCCGGCACGGAGGTGAGCGTCGTTATTGGCGGCGGAAACTTCTTCCGTGGTGCACAGCTACAGCAGAGGGGCATGGACCGTGCCCGCTCCGACTACATGGGCATGCTTGGCACCGTAATGAACTGCCTAGCCCTGCAGGACTTCCTTGTACAGCGTGGTGTGGACTGCCGTGTGCAGACCGCCATCAATATGGCTCAGGTAGCCGAACCTTATCTTCCACTGCGCGCCAAGCGCCACCTGGAAAAGGGCCGTGTCGTCATCTTCGGTGCCGGCATGGGTATGCCATATTTCTCCACCGACACCACGGCTGCACAGCGTGCGCTTGAGATTGACTGCGATGTGCTGCTCATGGCCAAGGCTGTGGACGGCGTATACAGTGATGACCCACGCACCAACCCAGATGCAGAACTCTTCACCGAGATCTCACCCCGTGAATGCATTGACCGTGGCCTCAAGGTAGCCGATGCTACCGCCTTCAGTCTCTGCATGGATAACCAAATGCCAATCCTGGTCTTCAACCTGCTGGTTGATGGCAATATCGCCCGCGCAGTAGCTGGCGAAAAGATCGGCACCCTGGTTCGCTAGTATTTGTAAAGGAAAAACATGATTGACGACACCCTTCTCGAATCTGAGGAGCGCATGGGCCTGTCCGTAGAGCACGCCCGCGAAGAACTTCAGACCATTCGTACCGGTCGCGCCAACCCAGCCATGTTCAATGGCATTGTTGCGGAATACTACGGTACCCCAACCCCAATCACCCAGATGGCAACCATCAGCGTGCCAGAGCCACGCATGCTCATCATTAAGCCTTATGAGCAGAGCAGCATGGGCCCAATCGAGACCGCCATCCGTAACTCCGACCTCGGTGTTAACCCAACCAATGATGGTCAGGTACTGCGCGTGACCGTTCCACAGCTCACTGAGGAACGCCGTAAGGACCTGGTGAAGATGGCTAAGTCCAAGGGCGAAGACGCCAAGATTGCCATTCGTAATATTCGCCGTAAGGGCATGGAAGAGCTCAAGCGCATCCAGAAGGATGGCGAGGCCGGCGAAGACGAAGTACAGGCAGCTGAGAAGGAATTGGACAAGATCACCGCTAAGTATGTATCTAGCGTTGATGATGTTGTTGCCAAGAAGGAAAAGGAGCTGATGGAGGTTTAATATGACCTCGCATCATACTTTTCCAAAACCAAAGAATGGTGCTGGCCGCAATCTTCCGGCAGCCATCACCGTTGGTGTGCTGCTCGGTGCGGTCGCCATTCTTTGTATCTTTGTCATCCCATGGGGCTGGCAGGCGCTCGTATCGGTCGCCGTAGCCGGTGGCCTGTGGGAGACATCCACAAGGCTCAATGAAAAAGGGTACAAGACCCCAGGCTATGTGCTGATAGTCTTTGCCCTCGCCATGGTGTGGGCCCAGCAGCTCTTTAGCTCCACCTTCGTGCTGGGCGCACTCATGCTGGCCTTCCTGGTGCTGTGCATCTACCACCTGCTGCGCGCAGAACACGGCGAATTCCTCAAGGAACTAGCAACCAGCTGCTTCCTCTTGCTGTGGATTGGCCTGGCAGGTGTGGCCTGTGCTGATATTGCGACCATGACCCGCGATGATGCACCAGGTGCCTACTTTGTTCTCACCCTCGCCCTGGGCGTGGTGTGTAATGATGTGGGTGGATATGTGGCCGGCGTGCTCTTTGGTAGCCACCCAATGGCGCCACGCATCTCTCCAAAGAAGTCCTGGGAGGGCATGGCAGGCTCCATGGTCTTTGGCATCATCAACGGCATGCTCTGTGCACACTTCCTGCTTCACGCCCATGTTTTGGTGGGTGTAGCGCTCGGTGCCGGCATTGTTGTTTGTGCCACCTTCGGTGACTTGATTGAATCCCAATTCAAGCGCGAAATTGGCATCAAGGACATGAGCAACCTGCTGCCAGGCCACGGTGGCATTATGGACCGTATGGATTCCTTCCTCGCGGCCTCCATGGCAGCCTGGCTGGTCATGAGTTTTATCGTCAACTAAGTTTTAGTTTGAGATAAAGAACAGGGACAGTTACTGTGAAAGTAACTGTCCCTTTTGGTATTACTTGGACTCGGACTCTGGAAGAGCAGTCTGGGAGTCGGTGACTGCCTCGGCCTCAGCCTGGGCAAGGGCCTGCTGCTCCTGAAGCGCAACCAAATCCTCATTGGTGCTTTCAGCTTCCTTCATGGCCTGTGTAGCAACCTTCGTGCGCTTCTTCACCTGGCGGCGCAGCTGGTACATACGCACCATGCCGACCAAAGCCATTACCGCAGCACCCACGATGGCGGCCAAAAGTACGGTTACGCCAGTTTGTAGGGTAAAATTCCAGTTGAAGTAACGGACCTCAACTGGGTCTGGATTCTGGACGATGAAAATAATCAACAGAATAAGCAGAAGAATGCCGGCCACGAGAGACGCCCATGTGGCGCCAGCAAGTGAGCCCTTGATTTTTTTATCCATACAGACATCATATAGTATCGCCCATTCATATTCTTATAAGGAACGGATAACCCCGCATGCAGCTTGTCTTTAATGCAGCCCGCAAAGCCATGCCACCAAAGCACTTTGCCGACCTCAGCCAAGAGGAACGCGTCGATGCTTTGAAGGAACTTGGCCTACCAAAGTTCCGTGCCAACCAGCTGGCGCGCCACTACTATGGACGCCTTGAAGCAGACCCACTGACCATGTCAGACCTGCCAGCCGATAAGCGCCAGGCAGTCAAGGACGCGCTATTCCCAACCCTCATGACCCCAATGAAGCAGATCTCCTGCGATGATGGGGAAACCACCAAGACCCTATGGCGCCTCCACGATGGCACCCTGCTGGAATCCGTGCTCATGCGCTACCCAGACCGCGCCACCCTATGTATCTCCTCCCAGGCGGGTTGTGGCATGGCCTGCCCATTCTGCGCCACAGGCCAGCACGGATTGGACCGCAACCTCTCCTGCGGCGAAATTGTCGACCAGGTGCGCGCAGCAGCCGCCTATATGCAAGAGCAGGGCGGTCGCCTCTCCAATATTGTATTTATGGGCATGGGTGAGCCACTGGCCAACTACAAGCGCGTAGTAAGCGCCGTGCGCCAAATTACCCAGCCAAACCCAGATGGCTTCGGCATCTCCCAGCGCAATGTGACCGTGTCCACCGTGGGCCTGGCCCCAGCCATCCGCAGGCTTGCTGATGAAGGCCTGTCTTGCACCCTGGCTGTTTCCCTCCACACCCCGGATGATGAACTGCGCGACACCCTGGTGCCAGCAAATAACCGTTGGTCCGTGCAAGAAGTACTAGATGCGGCGCGCTACTATGCCGACCAGACCGGCCGCCGCGTATCCATCGAATATGCACTCATCCGCGATATTAATGACCATGACTGGCGTGCCGATATGCTGGGCAAGAAGCTCCACAAGGCTCTGGGCTCACGTGTCCACGTCAACCTCATTCCACTCAACCCAACCCCAGGCTCCAAATGGGATGCCAGCCCAATTGAGCGCCAAAATGAATTCGTGCGCCGTGTTATTGCACAGGGCGTGCCATGCACCGTCCGCGACACACGCGGCCAAGAGATTGCTGCAGCCTGCGGCCAGCTAGCAGCAGAAAATAGGGACTAAAGGAGATAGGCTCCCGCGGACGCCCGGTGGGCGTCCTTGGGCGTCGGAAAGCAAAAAATACCCCCAGATCCGTGATGGATACTGGGGGTATTGGCTTAGATTCTTACTTAACCGATGCTGGATCGATATTCAAAGAACGAAGCTGGGAGTCGGTGAGATTTGCATACGCACCGGTGAGGTTCTTCTGATCCTCAGTCCAATTAGGCTCTACGTGGCCTGGGGCCTTATTACGAGCAGTAACAGTGGTGCGGTCCTTGAGGTGCAGGCCTGGGAGCAGGAGCTGCAAAACAAGACCAAGAGCAATAACTGCTGCAATAACAACGAGGTAGATATCCTCAACGCGGCCGTGGTGATTACCGATCAGCATAGCCAAGAGGAAAATAACGGAAATCCAGCCAGAGATCTGAACGGCACGGATACCGATATTGTGCCAACCCCATGCTGCAGATGGCTCATCCAGGGTGGACACACCGTTATAAATCTCAGGAGCTGGGGCATTATGTCCAGACACGATGTACTCCTTTTGAAATCGAGGTGAGTTTCTAGAACCTATTCTGCCATACTTTCGCATAAAACAGTTAATGCATAAAAGAGCTGCTATTAAACAGGGAAGAGGAAAACAGGTAATAATGGATATGTGTCAAAAAAGATTCTGATTCTTGGTTCGACTGGGTCCATTGGAACCCAGGCCCTAGAGGTAATCCGTGAAAATCCCGATAAATTCGAGGTAGTAGGTCTCGCTGCGGCGGGGCATAATGCCTCCTTGCTCATTGAGCAGGCCAAAGAATTTGGGGTTACAGAGGTGGCTGTTGCCAATGAGGAGGCGGCCTCCACGGTATCTGCGGCCCTTGGGGTGCCGGTCATCCATGGACCAAAAGCTGCAGAAGAATTAGTACGAAGGGTTGATTCTGATACGGTGCTCAATGCGCTGGTCGGATCCATGGGCCTGGGGGCGACCCTGGCTAGCCTGGAGGTTGGATCGACCTTGGCCCTGGCAAATAAGGAATCCCTGGTTGCTGGTGGCGATTTGGTGCTCAAGAAGGCTGCGCCCGGGCAATTGGTGCCGGTGGATTCTGAGCACTCCGCAATGGCGCAGTGCCTGCACTCTGGTACCCATGAGGAGCTGGATAGGTTGGTGCTTACCGCATCGGGCGGGCCATTCCGCGGGTGGACCCGTGAACAGATGATGGAAGTGACCCCCGAGCAGGCGGCGCAGCACCCAACCTGGTCCATGGGTCAGATGAATACCCTGAACTCGGCGACCCTGGTCAATAAGGGCCTTGAGTTGATTGAGGCTAGTTTGCTCTTTGGTCTGCCATCCTCGCGTATCGACGTGGTGGTGCACCCACAGAGCATTATTCACTCCATGGCGACCTTCGTTGATGGTGCGACCATCGCGCAGGCCAGCCCTCCATCCATGAAACTGCCAATTTCTTTGGCCCTGGACTGGCCACACCGAGTGCCACAGGCACAGCCAGCCCTGGACTTTAGCGAGATCATGCGCTGGGACTTTGAGCCGGTGGATAGGGAAAACTTCCCGGCAGTGGATTTGGCGGCGGCTGCAGTGGATAAGAAGGGCAGCTTCCCGGCTGTTTATAATGCGGCCAATGAAGAAGCAGCGGAGGCCTTCCTGCAGCGCAAGCTTGCCTTCCCACTCATTACCGACATTATTGCTGAAGTCATGGCTGAGGCCGATGGGGCAGCACCACGCGACTATGAGGACGTGCTGGCCACCGAAGAATGGGCGCGTGCGCGTGCCCATGAAAAGATGCGTGCGAAGGGTGTTTCCTAGTGGGATACGTACTATTTGCCCTGGGCATTATTCTGACCATTGGCTTCCACGAAGCGGGCCATATGTCGGCTGCCCGGGCCTGTGGCATGAGGGTGCGCCGATTCTTTATTGGCTTTGGCCCTAGCCTCTTTTCCTTCAAGCGCGGGCAAACCGAATATGGTTTGAAGATTTTCCCCTTTGGTGGTTTCTGCGATATTGCGGGCATGACTAACCTGGATACGGATGCGGATGAGCCAGATGCCATGGTGAAAAAGCCATGGTGGCAGCGTGTCTTTGTTCTCAGCGGTGGTGTTATAGTCAACTTTATTTTGGGCTTTATTCTGCTCTACGTGGTTGCTGTTGGTGCGGGGCTTCCAAACCCAAATGCGGATTACTCGCCACGCATTGGTGAAGTAGTAGCCGGCCGACCAGCCGCAACGGCAGGCCTGGAGCCGGGTGATGTGATTCGTGCCGTGGACGGGGTAGAGACCGAGAGCTTTGCGTCGGTACGCCAGGAAATCCAGCAGCACCCCAATGAGACCATCACCCTGACCATTGAACGCGAGGGTGCCACCATTGACCTGCCAATCACCGTGGGTGAGGATGCAGCCATTGGTGTGGTGAGTGCACCAGTGGATGCGATGAAACAGTACGGGGTAGTGGAAGCCATTCCGGCAACCGCACAATTCTCCGGCGTAATGATTAAGGGCGCAGTCCAAGGCCTCATGAGCTTCCCGGAGAAGCTGCCGGGCGTAGCGGAATCCGTGGTGGGCAAGGAGCGTGACCAGGAAGGCCCCATGAGTGTTGTGGGCGCCACCCGCATCGGTGGCCAAGGCAACTGGGTGTTCATGCTCTACCTACTGGCATCGCTGAACTTCTTCCTTGCTTTGTTCAATTTGCTGCCAGTGCCGCCTCTCGACGGTGGACATATCGCCATTGTTTTGTATGAAAAGATACGTAATCTCATTCGCGGGCGCGATATGGGGCCAGTGGATTATGCCAAGGTAATGCCAATTATTTGGGTAGTTAGTGGACTTTTGCTACTCATCGGTCTCATCACAATTGCCGCCGATGTGGTTAACCCCATACGCCTGGGCTAAAATGGGGGAAGTTTTGAAAGGAGCACATAGTGATTAATTTGGGTATGCCCGAGGAGCCAGTAAGGACACTAGCTCCCCGTAGGAAGACCCGGCAGATTATGGTCGGCAATGTGGGTATGGGTAGTGACTACCCAATCTCCGTGCAGTCCATGACCACCACCAAGACCCACGACATTAACGCAACCCTGCAGCAGATTGCGCAGTTGACTGCTACTGGTTGTGATATTGTGCGCGTGGCCTGCCCAAAGACGGTGGACGCTGAGGCGTTGCCAATTATCGCCAAGAAGTCCCCAATCCCAGTGGTGGCTGATATTCACTTCCAGCCAAAGTACATCTTTGCAGCCATCGATGCTGGCTGTGCTGCGGTGCGTGTGAACCCTGGCAATATTAAGGAATTCGACGGCCGCGTCAAGGAAGTAGCCAAGGCTGCTGGCGACGCCGGCATTCCAATTCGAATCGGTGTTAATGCTGGTTCCTTGGATAAGCGCATTATGGAAAAGTATGGCAAGGCAACCCCAGAGGCACTCGTTGAGTCCGCCGTGTGGGAAGCCGGCCTCTTTGAGGAATGCGGCTTTGGTGATATTGCCATCTCCGTGAAGCACAATGACCCAGTCATTATGGTTGAGGCCTACCGTCAGCTGGCAGCCCAGACTGACTATCCACTGCACCTCGGTGTGACCGAGGCGGGTCCTGCATTCCAGGGCACCATTAAGTCCTCCGTGGCCTTTGGTGCACTGCTGGCAGAAGGCATTGGCGACACCATCCGTGTCTCCCTCTCCGCAGACCCAGTGGAAGAAATCAAGGTTGGTGACCAGATTCTGCAGTCTTTGAACTTGCGTCCTCGTAAGCTTGAGATTGTATCCTGCCCATCCTGCGGCCGTGCACAGGTTGATGTGTACACCCTGGCCGAAGAAGTCACCGCTGGTCTTGAAGGCATGGACGTGCCGCTGCGTGTTGCCGTCATGGGCTGCGTGGTTAATGGACCTGGTGAGGCTCGTGACGCTGACCTTGGTGTTGCCTCCGGTAATGGCAAGGGCCAGATTTTCGTTAAGGGCGAAGTAGTCAGGACTGTTCCTGAATCCCAAATTGTGGAAACCCTCATTGAAGAAGCAATGAAGATAGCAGAAACAATGGAAGAAAAGGGCTCCCCAGAGGTAATCACCCCATAGTAGAAGGGCAGAACGATGAAGTCAGTTGGAGCACTGCTCGCCACCATCCTCTTGGTGGCCGTAACCGCATGTACCCCAAAGCCGGAAGCCCCGGACCCAACTGTCAAGGACTTCCTGCAAGCAATCAGCAACGCTGACTTTGCTAAAGCAGGCGGATACACTGACTCATCCAGCACAGCCCAAAGTGCACTGGAGGCCTCCTATCAAGGTCTCCAGGCAGAATCTATCAGCACCAACCTTGATGAAGTAGAGCTGACAGATACCACCGGCACCAATGCGCAGGCCAAGTACACTATGACCTGGAACCTGCCGCGTGACCGCCACTTTAGCTACCAGTCCACCGTCCAGCTGAGCAAGAATAATGGCCGCTGGACCGTGCGCTGGCAGCCAACAGCAGTGCACCCATCCATGGGCGCCAACCAGCACCTCGAACTCCGCGCCCTCCAAGCAGACCGTGCCGGAGTCGTGAGTGCCGATGGCCAAGAAGTACTCAGCCCGGGCTACCTCTACCGAGTGGTTATTAACCCACAAAAGGTAGCCAATGTGGCGGGTGCCTCCACACGCATCGCCCAGGCCCTGCAAAATGCCAATGGTCGTGACGGATCCGTCCCAACCATCAACGCCACCGAACTGGCACGCACCCTGGCAGACTTTGAAGGCAACTATTCCGTTGCCACCATTAATGCCACCCAAGGCCCAATTGTGGCCTCCGAACTGGCAGACCTAGAGGGTGTGAGCGTTAATGCGGAAAATACCCTCATTAATGTGGACCCAACCTTCGCCCCCGATATTATGGCCCGCGTCTCCAGCATTGTTGAAGACGAACTCGATGGCAATAATGGCTGGGCAGTAGTGATTGCCAACTCCAATGGTGCCCAGATTGAAACCCTGGACTCCGTGGCCCCAACCCCAAGCCCGGCAGTACGCGTCTCCCTGGAACACAATGTGCAGCAGGCCGCCCAGGAGGCTCTGTCCCTGCGCGCCAATTCCAAGGCGATGATGGTAGTTATTAGGCCGTCGACAGGCGAAATCTTGGCGGTAGCACAAACCAAGCCAGCCGACGAAGACGGCGACGTGGCCCTCAACGGCCAGTACCCACCAGGCTCCACCTTCAAGATCATCACCTCCACCGCAGGCATGGTCTATGAAGGCATGACCCCAGGCAGCACCGTCCCATGCCCAGGCACCATGGAAATCGGCCCACGAATCGTGACCAACTACAATGGCTTCAGCCTCGGCAATGTGCCAATGACCCGCGCATTCGCACAATCCTGCAATACCAGCTTTGCTGATATCTCCTCCAGGTTGGAACCAGGCCAGCTGGCCGATATGGCACGCAACTTCGGTTTGGGAACCGACTACGACATTCCAGGCCTGACCACCATCACCGGCTCCGTACCAAATGGTGATGACATTACCGAAAAGGCAGAAGCCGGCTTCGGTCAGGGCCTCGACCTTGCAAGCCCATTCGGCATGGCCCTGGTTGCAGCCACGGCCGCCACCGGTGTGACCCCAGTACCAACCCTGATCTCCGGCCACGAGACCGTGGTCAAAAATCCTGGTGTTGCCTTGGACCCTGTCGTGGCAAGCAACCTGCGCGATATGATGCGTGCCGTGGTGACCAGTGGTACCGCACGCGGCATGAGGGCCGGTGGCACCATTTATGGCAAGACCGGTGAGGCCGAAATCTCGGGCGGTTCGCACGCCTGGTTCGCAGGCTTCCGTGATGATGATATTGCCTTTGCCACCCTGGTTGTTTTGGGTGGTGGCTCGGAAACCTCCGTTGCGATTACCGACAGGTTCTTCCAGCGTCTCGACGCGCTGCGCGCAGGCCAGTGATAAACTCTAAAGCATGTGTTCATACCGTGCAGTACCAGAGTCCATTGAACGCCCCGAATATGTAGGCAAGTCCAAGGCCCACGAAGCCTATGGTGAGCCATATGTGCAGGATGCTGAAACCATTGAGAAAATGCGTGAAGCATCCGCCATTGCTGCCGGCGCCTTGCACGAGGCCGGCAAGGCAGTAGCACCAGGCGTATCCACCGATGAGCTCGACCGCATTGCCCACGAGTATATGTGCGACCACGGGGCATACCCATCCACCTTGGGCTACATGGGATTCCCTAAGTCCTGCTGCGTATCGCGCAATGAGATTGTGTGCCACGGTATCCCAGACCCCAAGGAAATCATCCAGGACGGCGATATTGTCAATATTGACGTGACCGCCTATAAGAATGGTGTCCACGGTGATACCAACTGGACCTTCCTTGCCGGCAATGTTTCTGAAGAACACCGCCTGCTGGTGGAGCGCACCTATGAGGCCACCATGCGTGGCATTAGGGCCGCAAAGCCAGGCCGCGAAATCAATGTGATTGGTCGCGTCATTGAGTCCTATGCCAAGCGCTTTGGCTACAACGTGGTTCGTGACTTTACCGGCCACGGTGTGGGCCCAACCTTCCACAATGGTCTTGTAGTGCTGCACTATGACTCCGACCGCTATACGGACCTGCTGGTGCCAGGCATGACCTTGACCATTGAGCCAATGATTAATATTGGTGAACTGCCATATACCATTCTCGATGATGGCTGGACCGTGCAGAATAATGACCACAAGTGGTCTGCACAGTTCGAGCACACCATTGTGATTACCGAAGACGGTAATGAGATTCTGACATGCCCACCATCCTCATAGCAGGAACCTCTTCAGATGCCGGCAAATCCCTCGTGGTTGCCGGCCTTTGTCGTGCATTGAAGAAGATGGGGCACAGTGTGGCCCCCTTTAAAGCACAAAATATGTCCAATAACTCTGCCGTGTGTAAAGACGGGGAAATTGGGCGGGCACAAGCCCTGCAGGCCTATGCGGCTGGTTTGGAGCCCTCCGTGGACTTTAACCCGATTCTGCTCAAACCAGGATCGGATAGGCGATCCCAATTGGTGGTGCGCGGAAAAGCACAAAACACCGTGGGGGCCAAGGACTATATCCAACACAGGGCATACCTGCGCGAGATTGTGGCAGAATCCCTAGCAGCCCTTGAGGCGACCTATGACTGGGTAGTGATAGAAGGGGCGGGAAGCCCCGCCGAAATCAACCTGAGGGCCACAGATATTGCGAATCTGGGTATCCCTGAGGTGCCCGTCTATATTGTTGGTGATATTGACAGGGGCGGGGTATTGGCGCACCTCTTTGGCACCCACCAAATACTTGGGGCTGAAGACCAAGCGCGCATCAAGGGCTTTATTATCAATAAATTCCGTGGGGATGAAAGCATCCTCGCGCCGGGCCTGGGGGAACTTGAGGAACGTACCGGGGTTCCGACCATTGCTGTGCTGCCATGGATTGATGGCCTGTGGATAGATGCCGAGGATTCATTGCAGAGCCAGGTGGGGCAATTGGTGGGGCCTCCGAAAGCTAGGACGGGATTTAGTATTGCGGCGGTGCGCCTGCCGCGCATATCCAATGCCACCGATGTGGAAGCATTTGCCGCCCACCCAGATATTGCTGTGCGCTGGGTTGATGACCCACAATCAGTAAGAGATGCGGACCTGGTCATTCTGCCAGGCTCCAAGGCCACAGTAGATGACTTGTCCTGGTTGCGGGAACGTGGAATCGCCCAAGCCCTCCAAGAGCGCCAAGGACCCATTCTTGGGATTTGTGGTGGCTTCCAAATGATGTGCCGCAGGATCACTGACCCAGTTGAATGCCACGATGAGGTGGAAGGCCTGGGAATCTTCGACTGCGAGATAGTCTTTGAGCAAGATAAAGTGCTCGCCCACTATGAGGACGGATCCTATGAAATCCACCACGGTCGCGTCCACGGGGAAGAACCACCCTATGGTCCTGTGTGGGGAACCCATAGGCACGGCTGGTTTGAGGATGATGAACGCCGCCGCGAATACCTGGCAATGCTAGGCTTCGAGGCCGCAGAGGCTAGCTTTGTGGAGGCACGGGAGCAGCAGGTGGAACTGCTGGCCCATCATGTGGAGAAACTGGCGCACTACCTTGTGGCAGCCCATCAAAAATCAGGGCAGCAATAAAAGCACAAAAAGCGGCAAGGATATAGCTCCACGCAAGAAGAGTAGAAGGCCAGTAGTGGTCATAGCCCACAGAAACCGCAATGGCGTAGCACATGACAATGAGAATAATGCCAAGGGAAATGCTAAAAAGCACCAAAGAGCGACGCGGAATATGTGGGCCAAGAGCCAAATTCAACAAGGCACTAGCACCGGCAATGAGCGTCACAGTCGCAGCCAGCTGCACGTGGGCAATATTAGGAGTCATGGAACTCAAACCCGCAAACAGCGGACCCACGCACAGCACAGCCACGTGAATAGCGGCACGCCACGGCAATTGAATAAGCCCAATAACTAAGGCAATAACAGCAACAATCGGCAAGAAACGGTAGGTAATGACCTGGGCAATCTGGTCGGCACGGCGAATACTTGCCCAATGGGCCCCAAGACCCACAAAACCGACACATAAAGTGGCCACACCGCACAGCGCCCCAAGAAAAGAGCGCTTAGAAACACGGAAGAAAGCCACACAAAGGCCGGCACATACAGTAACGCTCACCCCGCCAAGAACAGAATAGACGGGGGAGCGGTGCGTGAAATTCGAACCGATGACAGCCATGAAGAAAGCCACAAAGAGGGCAATGGCTGGTGCAGCGGTACGGATAGTCATTAACTCATTCTAACTCAAACCCAATTGCAGCACGGCGTTCTCAATGAGCTCCGGCATAGCAGGATGAATCCAATACTGGCTGCGGGCAAAATCACGCATAGAAATGCCGTGACTCATAGCAGTAATGAGCGGCTGAATCACAGTAGAGGCCTGGGGTCCAATAATATGGGCGCCAAGGAGCACACCCGAATTTTTATCGGCAATGAGCTTGGCAAAACCGGTGGTATCCTCCATGGCCCACCCATAGGCAATATCCCCATAATTCTGCGTGGCGACGGCCACCTCATAGCCCTGCGCCCGTGCCTCCTGCTCCGTTAAACCAACCCAGGCAATCTGTGGGTGGGTAAAGACAGCGGCCGGCACATGCTCATGTGGCATAGGCTGCAAATCCTCCGGGTTGAGCAGATTATGGCGCACAGCGCGCATCTCCGCATTAGCCACATGCTTGAGCTGGAAAGGCGAACTAATATCGCCCAAAGCCCAAATACCAGGGGCATGGGTGCGACCAAATTCATCCACCACAACGCGGGTACCATCAAGGACAATACCTGCGGCCTCGCAGCCCAAAGTATCGCCATTAGGGATGCGTCCGGTGGCGACAAGAAGGACCTCACCAACAACAGTGGAGCCATCATCAAGCTGGAGTGCGACCCCATTGCTGTCCTCAAAAGTGCGGTCAATAGTGCGTCCAAGATGGGTATGCCAGGAGACAGACTCGGTGAAACGCTCGGAAACAGCATCATCCAGGCGGCGCAGCAGGCGAGGGGAGCGGTTGATCTGATGAACCTCCACACCCAAAGAAGAAAAGACATGGGCAAACTCGCAGGCAACAAAACCGCCACCAAGAATCACCATGGAACGAGGCAACTGATCCAGGCGCATAATATCCTGGTTGGTGTAGTAGCGCAGATGAGCGACCTCATCAGGAATATGAGGGCGGGCACCGGCAGCAATCACCGCATTATCAAAACTAAACTCCTGCTCATCAACCTTCATTGTTGTGGGGCTAGTAAAAGTACCGTGGCCCAGGTACACATCAATATCAGGGTCATTGAGGCGATAATCCTTACCGCCCTGCGCAATAGGATCAATACGGCCAAAGACACGGTTACGAATCTCCGGCCAATCCACATAATCCACATGGGCGTGCACACCAAAACGGTGAGAATCACGGGCCGTGTGGGCAACCTCAGCGGCATGAACAAACATCTTGGTTGGGATACAACCCACATTGAGGCAGGTGCCACCAAAGGTGGATTCCTCCACCATGGCAATGCGTGGATACTTCTCCAGCAAATCAGGGCCTGGAAGGGAATTGCCCGAACCCGTACCAATAATTACAAGATCGTAGTGCTTCATGATTCATTCCCCTTGATAAACTGCAATGCCACATCCAAAGCCTGGCTGCGCACCGGCTCAGGGCTCAAGAAAAGATCGTGCATGCCATTGGCAATGACCTCAACGGCGACATGATTGCCTAGGCGAGGGGCCCAGTATTGCATGTCGTCGACAAGCAAAACAGTATCGGCATTGGTTGCAGAAGAATTAAGCGCCGACTTATCAGAACGCATAACAAGAATTGGCATGCTCAAACCCAAACCCTTGTGCAAAGTTGCCTGGGCCTCGGCGACCGCAGCCAACCAAATAAACGCCTTCTTGTGGTTAATAATTGGCTTCCAGGTAGTGTCAAAATCCCACTCCTGCAGCAGGCTTTGGGCATACTTGGAATGCTTGGCCTCAGGGTAGATTTTCTCCGGCACAAAGCGCTTCAAAGCCTTGAGGGCAGGGCGGGCAAGATTGCGAACCTTACCTTCCACAGGAAGATCGAACCACGGGGAATTGAGAACCACATCCACCACGGCAGGATTCGCATTGCGCGAAAGCCACATAGGGACAATCAAACCACCAGTGGAATGGCCCATGACCGTGACTTTTTCATGCTGGGCGGCAATAATATCGAGACCCGCATTAAGCTCCTCATCATAGAGAGCCATGTCCGTAATATGGTGCGGGCGCTGTCCTGGGCGGTGGGAGCGGCCACACTTACGCAAGTCGATACCGTAGAAGGCGAAACCATGCTCAACAAAGAACTCGGCAACGTGTTTCTGGAAGAAATAGTCACTCATGCCGTGAACATAATAGATAGCGTGCTTGGAATCGGTATTTTTATGGCGGACCAAGGTTGCGAGAATATTGCCCTCGGAACCCTCAGAAACGGGGTCTAATCCCAGGTCAATGGTGTAGGCCTCGAAGTCGGGGCCGAGAATATCAGTATTCCAGGTCATGCTAACAGCATACAGAATGCAAACAATAAGCGAGAAACAATGTAGAATAGATCTGACGCAACCCACTAGTGGAAAGAGAAAAATGTCTAAGGATCAGGTCGATGTTGTATTGATCGGTGCCGGCATTATGAGCGCCACCCTCGGCGCTCTGCTAGGCGAACTGGAGCCAGGCTGGTCGCAGCTCATTGTTGAGCGTCTCGACGGCCCCGCTCTTGAATCCAGCTCCCCATGGAATAATGCTGGTACCGGCCACTCCGCCCTCTGCGAGCTCAACTACACCCCAATGGTTGATGGCAAGATTCAGATTGCTAAGGCTGTCGCAGTTAATGAAAAATTCCAGCTTTCCCGCCAGTTCTGGGCACACCAGGTTGCTGCAGGCAAGCTTGGTGACCCACGTGAGTTTATTAACCCTGTGCCACACGTATCTTTTGCCCAGGGTGCAGACCAGGTTGAGTACCTGAAGAAGCGCTATGATGTGCTGGCTAATAATGGTCTCTTCCCTAATATGCAGTACACCGATGATACGGCTGTATTTGCGGAGAAGCTGCCATTGATGGCTAAGGGCCGTGATTTCTCCACTCCAGTGGCTATCTCCTGGACTGAGGCGGGCACCGACATCAACTATGGCGCCTTGACTAAGCAGTACCTGAAGGCTGCTGTGGAGCGTGGCACTGAGATTCGCTACGGCAATGAAGTCAAGGATATTAAGGCTGATGGCAAGGGCTGGAAGGTCATCACCCGCAATGTTCACACCGGTGATACCTCCGTGGTACGTGCAAAGTTCGTCTTTGTTGGTGCCGGCGGTATGGCCCTGCCACTGCTGCAGAAGTCCGGTATCCGTGAGATTCGTGGCTACGGTGGCTTCCCAGTATCCGGTGAGTGGCTGCGCTGCACCAATGAGGAGCTCATTGAGCAGCACGCCGCCAAGGTATATGGCAAGGCGAGTGTGGGCGCACCACCAATGAGTGTGCCTCACCTGGATACCCGTGTGATTGATGGTAAGAAGGGTTTGCTCTTTGGTCCATATGCGGGTTGGACTCCGAAGTTCCTCAAGCGTGGTTCCTGGTTGGATCTGCCAAAGAGCCTGCGTATCAATAACCTGCCATCCATGATTGGTGTGGGTCTGACTGAGATGCCACTGACCAAGTACCTGGTGACTGAGCTGCTCAAGGATGAGCAGGCCCGTATTGAGGCCCTGCGCGAATACATGCCAAGTGCACGTGCAGAGGACTGGGAGCTGGTCACCGCGGGTCAGCGTGTACAGGTGATTAAGCCTAAGGCTGGTCCTGCCATGGGTTCCCTGGAGTTTGGTACCACCTTGATCAATAATGCGGAAGGCACTATTGCGGGTCTTTTGGGTGCGTCGCCAGGCGCAAGTATTGCACCAGCGGCCATGGTTGAAGTGCTGGAGCGTTGCTTCGGCGAGCACATGGTTGAGTGGGCAGCCAAGATTAAGGAAATCCTGCCAAGCTATGGCCACAAGCTCTCCGGCGAGCCAGAGCTCTTCCAGGAAATGTGGGATTACACCCAGAAGGAGCTTCAGCTTGGCTAAGTAGGCTACGATGGAGGCATGAATTTTCCATTCAGCGCAATCATCGGCCAAGACAAGCTCAAGCTTGCACTCATCCTCAGCGCCATCAATCCACGGATTGGTGGCGTTTTGGTGCGTGGAGAGAAAGGCACGGCAAAAACCACCACGGTTCGAGCCTTTGCTGAGATTATTTCGGGGCCACTGGTCAACCTGCCACTGGGGGCTACAGAGGACAGGGTTGTGGGCTCCATTGATATGGAAACTATTCTGACCACAGGTAAGGCCACATATAAGCCAGGATTATTGGCGGCGGCCGATGGGGGTGTGCTCTATGTGGATGAGATTAACCTGCTGGCAGACCACCTGGTGGATTCGCTGCTAGATGCCTCGGCCACGGGGCGCACACGCATTGAGCGTGACGGCATTAGCTATGAAAGCCCCAGCCGATTTGTGCTTGTGGGCACAATGAACCCGGAAGAAGGGGAGCTGCGCCCCCAGCTTTTGGACCGTTGTGGTTTGAGTGTGGATGTGGCGGCGAGCAAGGACCCGCAGGAACGTGCGGTGATTATTCGTACACGCCTGGCCTTTGAGGAGGATGCTGAGGGCTTTGTGTCGCAGTACGCCCAGGCTGAGAAGGACTTGGCGCAGCGCATTGCGGCGGCCACCGCGGTAGTGGGGGATGTGGAGCTTAGCGAGGACGCGATTCTGCAGATTGCGCAGCTATGTGCGGCAATGGATGTGGATGGTATGCGTGCCGATTTAGTGATTGCGCGTGCGGCTGTGGCTCATGCTGCCTGGTGTGGGCGCGGGCAGGTAGAAGAAGAGGATATCCGTGTGGCTGCGAGTTTGGCGCTGCCACATAGGGCGCATCGAAACCCGCTGGACCAGCCGGAAGAGACCGAAAGCAAGATTAATGAGGCACTTGACCAGGCACTGGGTGAGAATGCTGGTGAAGATGCTGGGGACAATGACAGCTCGGAAGAGGCTAGTGGCCAGGCACCTGAGGGGGTAGCCCAGATGGGCGCCCGATTTCCAGGCGCCAAAAATTGAGAGCAGCCGGCAGAAAAAGCGCAGCACCGGGGCTAGGGCCACAGTGCAAGTGGAATCCAGCCGGGGACGTGTCGTTGGCCCAGGAACCGAGCCGGGCGTGCACCTCATGGGCACCATTGCTGCTGCAGCGCAGCGTGGGGCGCGGATTCGCGATGGGCGAGTAGAGCTGCAGCCGGAAGACCTCCAGGGCCAAAAGCGAGTCTATGGTCAGAAGAACCTGATTATTTTTCTTGTGGATGCCTCGGGATCCATGGCGGCCAGGGATAGGTTGGCAACAGTCACCGGGGCTGTTGTGAGCCTGCTTGATGAGGCCTATAAGAAGCGCGACCAGGTTGCGGTGATAAGTGTGCGTGGTGCGGCCCCGGAGATTGTGCTGGAACCAACGGGTAGTGTGGATAGGGCTGTGGGGGCGCTTCGGCAAGCGAGGACAGGTGGAAAGACACCATTGGTGGCGGGCATGCGGGAAGCAGCAGCCATGGCGCGCCGGGCTGAACTCAAAGACCCTGCAGTCAACCCCATTGTGGTGATAGTGACTGATGGGCGCGCCACCGATGGGAAAACCGCGGATGCGGCGGCCTACCTGAACCGAGTACACAGTGTGGTAGTGGACTCGGAAAAGGCAGGACGAGTACGCCTAGGACTAGCAGGCGAGCTGGCCCGCGCCCTGGATGCAACCTATGTGACATTGGATGAATTGCGCAGTGGGGTGCAGAGGATCATCGCGCGCTAAGGCTGCTAAGCTGGTTCCTATGGATTCACGAGAGCCCCAATGGTGGGAAGCCCCAGGCATGCCCTGGACAAAGAAGCCAAGCAAGAAAGAAATTTGGTGCTTGTCGCTCTTTAGCGTGGTAGCGCTCTATGGTTTTGCGGTCATGCCACTGCGTGCATGGTTGCTGGGCGACCCGGATAGGCTGCCATGGTTGGTGGCCCTGCTGGGCTCATATATTGGTGCCACCGGATTGGGTGCTCTGAAAGCTGTGGGTGAAAACCCGCCTATTCTGTGGCCGTTGTTGCTAGGTGCGCTCTCCCTGATTAAGTTTGACTGGCTCTACTGGTGGGCCGGCAAACTCTGGGGGCGCGGCATGATTGATGTGTGGTCCAGCAACTCCAAGCGAGCCAAGAAGCGCTTTGATAGTGCGGAACGGTGGGCAAAGAAGCTCGGCTGGTTCGGCATCTTTATTGCCTATGTGCCAATCCCGCTGCCCATTGGATTGGTGGTCTATGTATTGGCGGGTGCCCGCCAGATGGACCTGAAGAAATTCCTCATCATTGACTATATTTCGGCCTTTATTTGGCGCCTGGGCTATGTGGCCTTCGGCTACTGGATTGGTGAACCAGCAGTGGATGTACTGCGCGCCTATGGGCGAATCGCCAACTATGTGGCCATCGCGCTGGTCATTGTTGTGGTCTTTGGTGCAATACGTAATTCCTCCAAGGCGGCAAAGAAGCCATAATGCGACGCCTCGCTTTCTGGATACCTGTAGCGGGGGTGATTGCGGGACTTGTCGGCGTATGTGAAATACACTTCCTCTCCTTCGTGCGGTGGGCAATGTATGGAACATACTCGACAAATTTCCTGCAGGCACATGACCATGTTCACCCGCTACGCATGGTGCTTGTCCCAGTAGTAGGCGGGCTCATTGTGGCCTGCCTGTGGACAATCATACGCAGGCGAAATCGCCTCGTGAGCGTAGAAGCAGCAACAGAAGGCGCACGACTGCCATTCATTGGCACCATGAGCGACGCTCTAACACAGCTCATTGCCGTGGGCTCTGGATTCTCCATTGGACGCGAAGGGGCGCCGCGACAAATGTCGGCAGCCTGCATTGACCTTCTACTAGGCAAAGAGAAAGCAGAAATACGGCGGCTCGTACTGAGCTGCGGGGCAGCAGCAGCCCTGGCCAGTGTCTATGGGGCACCATGGGCAGGCATCCCCTTTGCACTGTCCACCATCTATGGGCAATGGACTATTGCTGGGGTCATCACCTCCGGGCTCGTGTCATGGATCGCCGCGGAAGTGGCGTGGTTCTTTGTGGGCCATCGGCCAGTACTGTTTATCGGTGAAGTGGATAGCTCCTATATGGCATCGGCATGGTGGGTGCTGGTGATCATTCCATGTGCCCTGGTCGTGGCGCGAATTTTTGAAAAACTCTGCCGGGTGAGCACAGTTGCTGCAAATCCTTATGTGGCGATGATGGGGGTTGGTCTCCTCACTGGTGTCATTGGGTTGGGGCTTCCGCAAGCACTGGGTAATGGGGCGGCAACCCTACTCTTTGATATGCAAGAACCGCGAGTGGCGGTGGCTGCCGGATTCATCATTAGCGTGGGGTTATTGGTGGTGAAACCGGTGTTGACGTCGATAAGCTTGCGGGCAGGAATGGCCGGCGGACTCTTAATGCCGGCCGCCTCCACCGGTGCGGCCCTGGGATCCAGCATCTTCTTTGGGCTCCTGGCACTAGGAATAATCCCACGTGAGCAGGAACTCTTTATTCTTTTCGTGGCCACCGGGGCTGCAATTGTACTGGGACTGACAAATAAGTCCATGCTTTTTGCAGTTCTGTGCCTTGTGGAAATAACTGGGATGCCACTGTGGTGGGGCGGTGTTATTGCAATAGCAGGTGGCGTGGCACTGGGTGTGAATCATGGGTGCTCCTTGGCGTACCGGTCGAGGGCCATGCGGCGAAGTCCCTGACGCAGGGCACTATAGTGCACCCAGTCGTCCTCGCGCAGGCCATGTTTGCGGGCAATGGCTCGGGAAATAGCGGCAAAAGGCTTGGACAATAGGGAGGTAGTGATGCGGCCGTCGGCACGCTTGAAAACACTAAAGCCCAAGTCATAGTAGATGGCGAGGTTCTGGGGGTTGGCCTCCACCGCGGGATGGCAGGCCACGCACAGTGGAATCATATTGCCATATTCGGTGGATTGGCAGTGCTCCCAAGGAACCATGTGGTGCTCCGTGAGGCGAAGCGGGCGGTTGCAGCACAGACAGGTGTCCGCCTCGACCTGATGCCAACGGCGATAGGCGGCCGGGGCCAGGCGGGCATTGGACTCGCTAATAACGCGGCCCTGCTCATTAACCACAATATGGGTTGGGGAGGAGCCCACATCACCAATCGCGGAGAGCAGCTCGAGCGGGTTAAGCTCCATGCCATTTTCGGTGCGGAAGGTGAACTCGCCATCCTTGTGGAGATCCTCAGCGAAACTCACCACAGTAGTGGTGATATGCGGGGCATCCTCAGTGGGGCTAAAAAGCGCCAGGCGGGCGGCGTGGCCCAGCATCTCGCGCTCCGGGAGGCGCAAAATCTCCGGGGGAAGCTCATTAATGCGGCTGCGGACCTTATTGCGGATAAGCAAGGTTTCGAGATTAGTGAGGCCCGAAATGACAATCATATTGTCCTGATCCTCACGAATAATGAAATCCAGGAACAGGGTGCCCAGTTGGGCGCGGAAATTAGGAAGCGCGGTGCGCTCACGAACCTCCTGCTCATTGAGCTGCGGTGGGGCGAAAGACTCGGACTTAGCGAGCTCCTGCTCCATGCGCTGGCGGTCCTGGTTTTGGATGGCTTCGCGCCGGGCTTGGCGTTCGGCCTCCTGCTTTTCCTTCTCGGCCTGGCGGGCCTTGGCATTGCGGTCGCGGACCTTGCGGTTAATAAAGGTGATGATGCCTTCGACCGTGGTTTCCAAGGCGTTGGCGAGGCTTTCGCGGATGAAATTGGCGAGATCGGTAAAGCGGTTATGGCAATTCTTCAGGCCCTGCATGACGGCACCAAGCTTGGCGACATCCCACACCGGCAAGCCTGCCTCCTTGAGGACAGGGCCGCTGGCCTTGTGGGCGAAAAGTTCGCCGGCGAGCAACATGCCTTCGGCATCTCCTCGGGAGCAGCCAAGGTCATGAACGACAGAATCGACCGACTGCTTGGAATGGCTCTTGTGGGCATGCCACAAGTCAACGACAAATTCCTGAAGCTGAAGGTCGATCTGTTGATAACGGGTCTTCATCGAATACCTCCTTTCTGGGTCAGATTTACGTAGTAAAAAAATCTTTACACAGATGGAAATATTCGATGAACAAACCGCAGGTGGGGAGTGGTTTTACCAGCCGCCGGGGAGGATTCCTAGCATGCTTGTGATGGAGTAGATAAAGGCGAGACCATAAACCACAATAATGATGCCTTGGATAGCCTTATGGTCATACCAGCCACAGGTCCACGGAGGAGTGAGATCGCCCGACTTACGAGAAGCATGGAGCAAAAGCACGGGGATAATGGACATAATGGCACCGGAGAAGCCGCCGGCATAACCGAGGGCGTCGACAAAGCTGGTGACACCAAGCAAACTGATGCTTAGCGGTACGAGCACAGTAAGGGCAACCGCAATGGTGCGATGGGCGCCGTGCTGAGGCCAATGCAGAATATCGAGGACATTACGCATGGTGGTGAAACCAATGGCGAGGAAGCTGGTGAGCATGGCCAGCAGAGCGAAAATATTGGCCAAATAGTAGGCGACAGTGCCCAATTCCTCGCCCCAGGCGATGGTGACAACCTCGGTGACATTGGTGCCCATGAGACCAAGGGCCGCAAAAGGAACAGCCGCGAGGGTGAAACCAGTGGCGCCCATGCCGGCGATGATTGCCTTAGGGATGGCAGTGGGGTTGTGATCCGCCAGGCCACGGGCCAGCTCCGGGACAACATACTGTGCCAGGAAGGTGAACACAGCAAGGTTCATAATGGGCACAATATAGAACGGATGGAGAATCAGCAGGTTATCGGCGCTAATGCCTGGGCCAAAAATCGTCCACGAGCAGAGAATGGCAATAATGATGGCCATGCCGGTCGTAATGGCGGCCTCGGCAATACCAGTGGCATGCAGGCCCTTCCACATAACCCAGGCACCCAGGGCGAAAAAGAGCAGAGTGCCGACAGTGGGCGAAATGCCCAGGAGATTGTGGAGGAGACGGCCGGAGCCATCAGCATAGGCGATGAGTGCGCCAATACCATTGGCAACAATGGCGATAAAGACAGGCCAACGACCCCACTGGCCGAGGTAGCGTTCGGCCAGGCCGGAGAGCTGAAGGGGCTCCTCGGTGCGAAGGGAAACCTCGGCAACATAGAGCATTGAAATTGTGGTCAATACGCCGGCGATGAGCAGGGCAATGAGCAAGGCGAGGAAGCCGCCATTGCGTCCGGCGTAAGGAAGTGAAAGAATGCCGGCGCCAATATTGGTGCCGAAGATAAGCGCCACGCCCTGAAGGGCTGTAATGCGGTGCTTTCCAACTTTTTGCATGGGGCCTCCTAGGTCATAGCAATGTACTTGGTGTCGAGGTATTCTTCGATGCCTTCGGTGCCGCCTTCGCGGCCGAAGCCGGATTGGAGGATGCCGCCGAAGGGGGCTGCGGGATCGGAGATGGCGCCGCGGTTGATGCCGACCATGCCGGCGTGGAGTTCACGGGCAAAGCGCTGGCAGGTGTTGTGGTTAGTGGAGAAACCATAGGAGGCCAGGCCGAACTCGGTGTCATTGGCGAGGGTGATGGCTTCATCCAAGGTGTCGGCGGTGATGATGGGGGCGACGGGGCCGAAGATTTCCTCGCTAAGGATGCGGGCATCGGCAGGGATATCGGTGAGGATAGTGGCTGGGTAAAAATAGCCCGGCCCCTCGGGGATCGTGCCGCCGCAGAGAAGGGTGGCGCCACGGTCGACAGCGTCCTGGACAAGCTCATGGACCTGGGCGCGCTGCTTATCAGTAATCAGCGGGCGAGGCTCGAGGGCCTGGAACTCGGCAAGAAGACGATCGGTGAAAGCCTGGGCGATAGGCTGCTCGACAATAAAGCGGTTAGCAGCAATGCAGGCCTGGCCCCAGTTGCGCATCTTGGCGGCCATCGCCTGGGGCAGAACCACATCAAGATCGGCATCGGCAGCAATAACAAAAGGTGCATTGCCACCCAGCTCCATGCTCATACGAAGCAGACCATTGGCAGACTGCTGGACGAGCTTCTTGCCCACCGCGGTGGAGCCGGTGAAGGTGACCTTGCACAGGCGGGGGTCATTCATGAGGGCCTCGGAAATGGCGGCGGAACTGCGGGAGGTAATCACGCGGAAAAGATCGGTATTGATGCCCTGGGCGCGCATGACCTCGTGGATGATTTCCTCGAGCTTGAGCATGGTGAAAGGCGTCTCGCGGGCAGGCTTGACAAGAATTGGGCAACCAGCAGCAAGGGCTGGGGCAATCTTGCGGGTAGCCATGGCCAGAGGAAAATTCCACGGAGTAATGGCAAGGACAGGGCCAACAGGGGTGCGGGTGACAAGAATGGTGCCATTGCCTGCAGGGGCCTGGTTGACACGGCCAGGAATACGGGTGGCTTCCTCAGCAAACCAGCGGAAATACTCATTGCCATAGGCGACCTCGCCAAGGGCCTCCTTGACAGTCTTACCGGACTCCTCATGCATAATGCGGGCAATCTCCTCGGCCTGGGCGGCGACTGCCTCGAAAATGGCGTAGAGCAGGCTGGCTTTGGTGCGAGGAGATGTGGAAGCCCAGGCCTCGCCTGCTTCGGTTGCGGCGCTGAGGAATTCGAGGGCGGTATCCACACTCATATCGGCAACAGAGCCAATGACCTCTTCAGTGGCTGGATTAAGAACATCAACATTAGACATTGAGAGCCTCCTGGGTGAAAGTACGAAGAAGGGAGAGACCCTCACGCAAAAGAGCCTCAGGGATAACAAGGGAAGGAAGAAGACGAATCACAGTGCCATCAAGACCACAGGACAAAAGAAGCAGGCCCTCGGCCTTGGCGCGGGCGATGATCTGGGGTACTGGGGTGGCGTCGGCAAGCTCGATGGCCATCATGGCGCCGCGGCCGCGCAACTCCAAAACCCCAGGTAGAGAAAGAAGCGGGCTGAGTTCCTCGCGGATAATGGACTCCATCTCGCGGGCACGGGCATTGAGATCATGCTCGCGCATATAGTCGATGGTGGCAAGGGCAGCAGCACAGGCAACAGGATTACCACCATAGGTGCCGCCCAGGCCGCCAACCACAGGGGCATCCATAATCTCGGCGCGGCCAGTGACAGCGGACAGCGGCAGGCCACCGGCAATGCCCTTGGCGGTGGTGATGAGATCAGGAACCACACCCTCATGGTTGACGGCGAACCACTCGCCAGTACGGCAGAAACCAGCCTGGATTTCATCGGCGACGAAGACGACACCATTGGCGGTGCACCATTCGGAGAGTGCAGGCAGGAAGCCAGGGGCGAAGTCGATAAAGCCACCCTCGCCCTGGATAGGTTCGATAACAATGCAGGCGAGGTTATCAACACCAACCTCCTGCTCCATGCGGGTAATGGCAATAGCGGCGGCCTCAGGGCCAGAGAGCTTATCGCGCAGCGGGTAGGAGGCAGGCATGCGATACACATCCGGGGCGAATGGGCCAAAGCCAGTCTTATATGGCTTGTGCTTAGCAGTCATGGCCATAGTGAGATTAGTGCGGCCATGATAGGAACGGTCGAAAACCACAACGCCATTCTTGCCGGTATAAGCGCGGGCAATCTTGACAGCATTCTCCACAGCCTCGGCGCCAGAATTGAGCAAAACAGACTTCTTAGGGAAATCGCCCGGGGTGAGAGCCGCGAGCTGCTTGGCAACAGCAACATAGCTCTCATATGGGGAAACCATGAAGCAGGTGTGGGTAAGGGCAGCGGCCTGGGCGGCAACAGCCTCAGCCACCTTGGCATTAGAGGCGCCCACACTGGTCACAGCAATACCGGAAGCAAAATCAATGAACTGATTGCCATCGAGATCACGAAGAATACCGCCATCGGCCTCGGCAACATAGCCAGGCAGGCCCGGCTGAAGGGCACGGGCAACAAAAGCGGAGCGCTTAGCATCGGCGGCCTGGGACAAAGGGCCAGGAAGGTCAGTGGTGATAGAGCGGGACTGCTCAAGACGGTAATCAAGATCGCGCATGGGGATACCTTTCTAGGCTCAGTGCTACGGGTGCGTTTGCTTAGATAAAGTATGCTGTGTTTGGGCATTTTTCGGAAGTAGACATAATGGATAAAATTGGGGGAGGGATTCGACATGATGGACAATAGGATGGTGGCATGCTCAGCTTTCAATGGCTCTACAATCACAAGGGCCTAGACCTGGAACCAATACACACAGTTCGAGATGAACTAGGCCCGCTACAAACCAATGAAGATGTGAGCTGTGAATTCATCCTGCCCGGCGCGGTGGTGCTGACAGCGGGGCGGCAAGTCAAAAGCGTGGCGGAACTCAGTGGCTATGTGCGCAACCTGCATGCGCATGGGGCTGTGGGGATTGGGTTCGGTATTGAGGTCGCCTTTGATGAGCTGCCGGAGGAAGTGCGGTGGACTTGTGAGCAATTAGGGCTGGAGCTTTTTGTGGTGCCGAAGCCGGTTGCTTTCGCGACAATAATCCAGACGGTACAAGCGGAGCTGGTGCGACGCAGCAGGGAGGATGCCGAATGGTTGGTGGATTTCCATGAGAGGTGTAATGCGTCGGCAAGCAGGGGAGGATTGGATAGTCTTTGTGAATTTGCGGCGGAAAAGTTGGGTTTATCGCTGGCCATTGTGGACAATGATGGGCGTGTGCAGGCCGAGGCTGGGGCGGGGTTGGCTGTGGCGGTTGGGCGTGATTTGATTGCGCGCGGGCAAGGGCAGAGTCGTGCGCTAAAAGAAGGGGAGGAGCACGGGTTGGTGCAGCGGCTGCGTGGGGCCGGTGAGCGATTCTATTTGCTGGTGGGGCTGCGAATAGGGGAATTTGATGGGCGGATGCGCACTGCCTTTAAACATGTGTCGGGTTTGGCGGAGATTCTGCTGCAACAGCCGGTATTGGTGCGGCACACGCATAGTGAGATTAACAGGATGGCGATGGCGCTGCTCATTGGGGGAACCCATGAGGAAAGCCGGGCGATAAATCGGGTATTTCGGCAGGTGATTGACTCAGAAGGGTGTATTAGGCCTGCGGTGATTGAGGCGCCCGACCCGAGCATGCTTGAGGCGGCGCTGGCCCATGTGGATAAAGTCAGTGAGGAGCGGGGGCGTGCGCTCTTTGCGCTGCCCTTTGAGGAGGATTTGGCGCTGATATTCTTTAGGGGTTCGCGAAAGCCCCGGGAGATTCGGGCGGACCTGGCCTTGGACACATACCAATTGCGATGTGCCATTGGGGCGCCCACACGCTTGGAGGATATCAGCAAGGAGCTTACCAATCGGCTGACCGTGGCGGCGAAAAGTACGGCACGCGGCACAGTGTCTGAAAGTAGCTTGCCGAGCTGGCTGAGCAATGATGTGGTGGCAGGGGATATGCGGCTGCGCCGGGCACAGACCTTTGACCTATTGGAGCACTACGATAAGGCGAATCGGACGGAGCTGCGGCCCACCTTGGAGGCCTATGTTCGGCTCGATGGGCAGCTGCAACACGTGGCGGAAACACTAGGGGTGCATCGGCATACGGTGCGCACCCGTGTGCAATTGATCAGTCAAATATGCGATATTGATATGAGTGACCCTGTGGTCAAAGCTGAACTATTATTTATCTTCCTCGCCACCGGGCCGGGACTAACTGAGTAAGGAAAAATATGCCAAAGGGAAAAGTTGATCCGGCAAATGTACCAGATGATGGTTTGACCACCCGCCAGCGACGACTGCTGCCAATTACGGCGGTGCATACCGGTGATGGTAAGGGAAAGTCGACTGCGGCTTTTGGTATGGGCCTGCGTGCATATAATGCGGGTTTGAAGGTGGCTGTTTTCCAGTTTGTGAAATCACCAAAGTGGAAGGTGGGCGAAGAGGCTGTCTACCGTGAACTTGGTATGGAATGGCACAAGATGGGTGAAGGCTGGTCCTGGATTAAGCGTGGGGACGAGGCGGAGCCTGAGGTGGCTGCCAAGGAAGGCTGGGAAGAGGTGAAGCGTCGACTAGCTGCGGAGGAATACGACTTCTATATTTTGGATGAATTTACCTATCCGGTGACCTGGGGTTGGATTTCCGCTGAGGAAGTGGCGGAAGTTTTGGCGAACCGTCCTGGCACACAGCATGTGGTGATTACGGGGCGCAATGCGGATCCGAAGCTGATTGAGGTGGCCGACCTGGTTACCGAGATGAAGAAGATTAAGCACCCAATGGACCAGGGGCGAAAGGGACAGAAGGGCATCGAGTGGTAGCAGGGCTCGTTATTGCCGGCACCCATTCGGGTGTGGGAAAAACCACGGTGAGCCTGGGGCTCATGCGGCTGCTCAAGGCTGCGCCTTTTAAGGTGGGGCCGGACTTTATTGACCCCTCCTATCAGGCAAAAGCCACGGGGAAAGTGGCGCGAAATTTGGATGCGGTGCTCTGTGGTGAAGATGGGGTGCGCGATATTTTTGCGCACGGTACCCGTGGGGAAGAAGTGGCCATTATTGAAGGAGTGATGGGGCTCTATGATGGCCGCATTGGTGGGGCTGGGCTTGCCGAGGGCTCGACTGCGCATGTGGCCAAGATTCTCGGGTTGCCAGTGGTGTTGGTGGTGGATGCCAGGAAGATTGGGCAGTCGCTGGCTGCGCTCATGCGTGGATATATTATGGACTGTCCGGCACCCATTGCTGGGGTGATTATTAACTTTGTTGGGGGTGCACGGCACCAGGAGATATGCCGGCAGGCGGCGGAAACTGTGGGTGTGGAACTCTTGGGGATGATACCCCGGGAGGAGTTGGTGAACCTGCCATCAAGGCACCTGGGATTGGTGACCGCGGGTGAGAATGACCAGACCGAAGAAGTGTTGGAGCAGATTGCCTCCTTGGTTGCGCGGCATGTGGACCTTGGGGCCATTCGTGCGGCAATGCGGGAGCCTGCCAATGCATGGGAAGGCGGTGTTTCGCGCGGGGAGTCGACAGGGAAGAAAGTTGCCATTGCTGCTGGCCCTGCCTTTAGCTTCCTGTATCCGGAAACCCCTGAAATGCTGGGGGAGGAGTGTATATATTTTGACCCGCTGGTTGATGATGTGCCGGCGGCAGATGGGTTGATAATTCCCGGCGGATTTCCTGAAGTATATGCGGCTGAATTGAGTGCGGCGCCGGCGACTCGGCAAGTACGGGAGCTGGCGTCGGAAGGCATGCCCATCTGGGCGGAATGCGGTGGGCTTTTATGGTTGTCGAATTCTATTGATAAAGAACCCATGGTTCGGGCTATAAATGCAACAAGTAAAATGCATGGGTTGACTTTGGGATACCGGGAAGCAGTTGCGCTCAAAGACAGTCTTATCGCCGAAGCAGGGCAGCGTATCATGGCCCATGAATTTCATCACAGCACCATCGAATATGCATGTCCTGAATTTGCGTGGGGAATGCGTGAAGGCATGGAAGGCTATGCTCAGGGCAGCATTTATGCCAGTTACTTACACATCCATCCAGTTGGCGTCCCCGGCATAATTCGGCAATTTAAAGCCAACTTAGGCTAAAAATTTTCTTTGCGATTTGAATCAACGGGATCTTTTTTCTAGGATTTTGATAGCAACTCCCTTGCGGGGGTTGCATTAGGTTGCCGTTGTGTGTGTCGGTAACCAGTGCCCGGGAGCAATCCCGGGCATTTCTATGTTTTAGGCAGGAGGCTCGGGCGAAAGCAGCCTGTTTTTAGTATCGTGGTTATGTGAACTACCAAATCAGCCTCATCGGTGGCGGCCCTGGTGCATGGGACCTACTGACCCTGCGTGGCCTGGAGCGACTACGCTCAGCCGATGTGATTATTGCCGACCATCTTGGCCCTACTGCGTATCTGGCGCAGCACATGGACCTGGAGTCCAAAGAACTCATTGATGCATCAAAGCTGCCCTATGGGCGCCAAATGGCTCAGGAGCGAATTAATGAGCTCATGATTGAAAAGGCCATGGAGGGCAAGACGGTGGCGCGTCTGAAAGGTGGCGACCCATATGTCTTTGGTCGCGGCTTTGAAGAAATGGAAGCCCTGGTTGAAGCCGGACTCACAGTGGATGTGGTTCCTGGTGTGACCAGTGCAATCTCCGTGCCTGAGGTAGTCGGGGTGCCTGTGACCGTGCGCGGCATGGTGCATAACTTCACCGTCATCTCGGGACACCTGCCCCCAGGACACCCACAATCCCTCAATAATTGGGAAGCACTGGCGCAGACCGGTGGCACCCTGGTTGTGATAATGGGCGTGAAAAATAGTGGCGCCATTGCTGAGGCACTCATTAGCCACGGAATGGAAGACACCACCCCAGTGGCTGTGATTCAGGAAGGCACCACGGAAGCCCAACGACACTTCCGCACCGACCTGGCCGGCCTGGGGCAGTGCATGGAAGCCAATGGGATTAAACCACCAGCCGTGATTGTCATTGGCAAGGTGGCTGGCCTGTGAAAAAATTCCCAATTCTAGCCCTCATTGTCATCTCGGCACTCCAGCTCATGGTGGTGCTGGATGGTACCGTGGTCAATCTGGCGCTGGCCCGCATCCAGGAAGAACTAGGGCTTAGCGATAGCGCCCGATCCTGGGTGATTACCGCCTACGCCTTGGCCTATGGTGGCCTGCTGCTGCTCGGTGGCCGCATTGGTGATGTGTGGGGTCGAAAGAGAGCCTTCCTCAGTGGTGTGGCGGTCTTTACGGTGGCCTCATTGGTGTGCGGCCTATCCAATGGGGATGCGGTGCTGCTCATAGCCCGCGTGGCCCAAGGCATGGGTGCGGCCGTGGCAAGCCCAACAGCCATGGCGCTGATTGTGGTGACCTTCCGGGCCGGTGTGGAAAGAAACAGGGCCTTTAGTGTCTTTGCCATGATGACCGGTGTGGGATCGGTGCTGGGCTTGGTCATTGGTGGCGCACTCACCCAGGCATCCTGGCGATGGATCTTCCTCATCAATGTGCCAATCGGTGCGCTGATTCTCATTGGTGGACTCTTTGCCCTGCGCAGCGGCGGCCTGGCCGATGGGGCCAATATGCGCCTGGATGTGCGCGGCGCGCTGCTGGCAACAGCCGGATCCACACTGCTGGTCTTTGGTATTAGTGCAACCAACCTGCCGATTATGGGTATTGGTGCAGTGGTGCTGGTGGCATTCTTTATTAGCCAGCGCAAGAGGCCTCATGCGGTGCTGCCACTGGGTCTATTCACCCACGCCTCCAGGGCCTGCGTCTTTATCTGCCTGCTGCTCGTGGGTGCACTGCTCATGGCAATGACCGTGCAGGTGGCGTACTTTGTTCAAGACGCCCTGGGCTATGAGCCGCTCACCGCAGGCTGCGCCTTTATCCCATTTGCCTTTGCCCTGGGAACAGGATCGGCACTGGGATCCAAACTGGTGGAAAAATATGCGCCACGCATGATTGTGGTGCCGGGCGCGCTCGTGCTCATTCTGGGATTCGTCTATGGATCCACGCTCAATGAGGATGCCACCTACTGGGCCAATCTCTTCCCAGCCATTATGGTGATCGGAATCGGCCTGGGCATGGTGCTCATTCCACTCACAGTATCGGTAGTGGCAGGTGTCCAATCCGATAAGGTGGGCCCACTGACCGCCACCAGCCTGGTCTCCCAAACCCTAGGTGGCCCCATTGGTCTCGCAGCGGTAACTGCCTACACCACCAATAGGATGGCAAGCCTGGACGGCAGCCACGCATATAAGGTCGGTGAAGCTTACCCGGATAGTCTGCTCATCTGTGCAGGACTAGCAGCAGTAGTCTTGGTCATTGCAGCCATTGGTGTGCGATTCACACCAGAAGATGTGGCTGAAGGCAGGAAGGCTGAGAAAGCCTCGCAAGAGGCCTAAACCTTGTAGAGAAGCTCCGAAGGATCCTCCGGGTTTTGCTCAAGATTGTCGATAGCGGCAAGCAAATCGGCAATAGAGTCAACACCCGGGCAATCCTCCATAATGCGGCGACTCAACAAGCCCTTGTGCTTCTTGGAACTATGAGAAATAGACGTACCCGTCTTCTCATTAACCACCTTGATAGTGCACAGCTCGCCCTCATAGCCACTGAGATCATCAAGCTTCTGGTAGGCCTTCGAACGCATATCAATAACCAAGCCAGACTGGGCCTCATTGAGGGCCTCGGTAAGCTTGCCGCGCCAGCGCTTAGTCAGATTGAACTTAGCACCCGCAGCCAGACGGTAATGGGGAATAAGATCCTCCGCCATGCTCAAACCAAAAAGAGCAGAGGCAATGGCGACCTTCGACTTAAGGGCATCACGGGCGCTGGGGGAGAGGGACGTAGGTGAGAGGGCGTCGTAAAGCACGCCGGTGTAGAGAGAAATGGCAGGGCTGGTTGCGGCCGAAAGCAATTGAGTATTGGCCGTGACCTCATCGCGCATACGGGCGCTCAACTTGAGGACATTAACTGCCTGCTCGGGATCCTGGCACAAACTTACCAGGTCATGGGCAACTTCCTCACGAGTCGGGTTGAGGCTGGGGAAAGAGAGACTATCGAAATTAATAGGGGATTCGATGGTTCCCCAGGCCTTAGTTTCAGAGGGAGGAAGGATGATGAGCATGAGCCCAATTATAGCGAGCTTTACTGTATAGTAGTGTCTTATGATTAGTCGAATGTCCACCATGTTCCTGCGCACCCTGCGCGAGGATCCAGCAGATGCTGAAGTACCAAGTCATAAGCTACTTGTTCGCGCCGGCTATATTCGCCGCGTAGCCCCAGGTGTGTACACCTGGCTGCCGCTGGGCCTGCGAATTCTCTCCAAGATTGAGAATATTGTTCGCGAGGAAATGAATAATATTGGTGGACAGGAGATTCTGATCCCAGGCTTGCTGCCACGCGAGCCATATGAGCAGACCAACCGCTGGACCGAATACGGTGACGCACTCTTCCGCCTCAAGGACCGCAAGGGTGCCGACTACCTGCTCGGCCCAACCCATGAGGAAATGTTCACCCAGCTGGTCAATGACATGTACTCCTCCTATAAGGACCTGCCACTGACCCTGTACCAAATCCAGATTAAGTACCGCGATGAGGAGCGCCCACGTGCGGGTATCCTTCGTGGCCGTGAATTTGTGATGAAGGACTCCTATACCTTCGACATGACCGATGAGGGTTTGGAAGCTGCATACCAGCGCCACCGTCAGGCATACCAGAATATTTTTGACCGCCTGGGTGTGGAATACGCCATCTGCCACGCAATGTCCGGCGCAATGGGTGGATCGGCCTCCGAGGAATTCCTGGCAATCTCCCCTAATGGTGAAGACACCTTTGTTCGCGCCACCGAAGGCGACTATGCGGCCAATGTTGAGGCTGTTGTGACCCCAGTGCCTGAGGCAGTGGACTACAGTAATGCCCCAGCAGCCCAGGTATTGGAATCCAAGGACTGTGCCACCATTGATGCCCTGGTTGAGTGGGCCAATGGTCTGGGCCATGAGATTACCGCGGCTGATACCCTCAAGTGCATTGTAGTTAAGGTGACCCAGCCAGGTCAGGAGCCAGAGCTTGCTGTTGTGGCATTGCCTGGTGACCGTGAAGTGGATGAAAAGCGCCTCGAGGCTTCTTTTGAGCCTGCCGCAGTGGAACTGGCCAGCGAAGAGGATTTTGCTAAGAATTCCTTCCTGCACAAGGGCTATGTTGGTCCAGTTGCGATTCGTGAGCAGGGCCTGAAGCTCTATGCTGACCCACGCGTAGTGGATGGCACTGTATGGGTGACCGGTGCTGATAAGCACGAGCACCATGTGATTGGTGCAGTGGCTGGCCGTGACTTTGAGGTTGATGGCTTTGTTGAGGTTGCTGAAATCCGTGAAGGTGACCCAGCGCCAGAAGGCCAGGGCACGCTGGTGCTCGAGCGTGGCATTGAGATTGGCCACATCTTCCAGCTTGGTCGTAAGTACACAGAGGCTTTCGGTGTGGGCTTCCTGGATGAGAATGGCAAGCAGGTCACCCCAACCATGGGTTCCTATGGTATTGGTGTGAGCCGTCTGATTGCTGTTCTGGCGGAGCAGCGCTATGACGAGAAGGGCCTGAACTGGCCAGTAAGCGTGGCCCCATATGCTGTGCATGTGGTCTGCGCTAATAAGGATGCGGCTGCAATGGAAGCTGCAGAGAAGATTGCTGCTGAGCTGGATGCTCTGGGCATTGATGTTCTCTTTGATGACCGACCAAAGGTGAGCCCTGGTGTGAAGTTCAAGGATGCTGAGCTCCTTGGTATGCCATATACCGTGGTTCTGGGCCGTAGCTTTGCCGATGGCAATGTGGAGCTGCGTGTACGCGAGGATTTGGAGAATCCTCGTCAGGTTGCATATGCGGATGCTGTTGCGGAGATCCGTGCTCTTCTTGGCCGCTAAAGGTTAAGACTGTGAAGCGCCGTCAATTCCTTGTACTCTTGGGATCGGCGGCGCTTTGTGCTGCCTGTGGTAGTCCAGGGGAAGTGGAAAAGGGGCTGCCGGTGGTGACCGTGAGCTACCCGATTGATATGCCGGAGGCCTGGCGGGCGCTACCAGTCCAAGTGCATGTCTTTGAGCCAGTGGGGGAGGTGCTCATTGAAGGCTCCACCGATGATGGGTGGACCACCTATCGCATACGGCCCTCGGGAAGATTCCATGATGGTAGCCGCATTATTAGTGAAGATGTGGCGTGGACCGTGGCAGGCACGGTGGCCAGTCCCGATATTGACATAGTGACTGATGAAACCCTGCGCCTACGCAGTGGGGTTTTTGACTTGGGACGCCTACTGGTGCCCAAACATGCGGTGGACACCCCCATGCGCAGGGCGGCATGGGAGGCACAGCCGGTGGGCAGTGGGCCCTATAGCTTTAAATCCTCCGATGAACAAGGCATCAATATGGTGCGCTTTGAGAATTATCGAGGCAAGAGCGACGCCATGGCTGAAGTCTTGAGATTTGCCAAGCCCGGCAAGCAAGAATTCAATGTGGAAGTGAACTTAATTGTAGAGTCCGAATTGCATGCCACCTGGGAGAAAACCGACCCCGAATTGGAGATTGACTTCGGGGATTATGAAGGTTTGTGCTTTCGTTTTTACCACTAAAATTATGCAATAATAGGATGTATGGAAGTTATTATTTGCCGCGATGCCCAGGAAGTCGCCCGCCTGGCAGCTGATGTATTCGAATCCTATATCCGAAAAGGGCGAACCACCCTTGGATTAGCAACAGGATCCACCCCGGTGGGAATGTATAAAGAACTCATTCGCCGCCATAAGGAAGAAGGGCTATCCTTCGCCCAGGCGCGAGCCTTCCTACTGGATGAATATGTGGATCTGCCAAAGGACCACGAACAGTCCTATTACAGCACCATTCGCAGGGAATTTACCAACCATGTGGATATAGATGATGCCCTGGTGCTCAGCCCCGATGGGACAAGCCCAAACCCAACCGCAGCCGGACGAGTCTATGATGATGAAATCCGCAGGGTAGGGGGCATCGACATTCAACTACTCGGCATTGGTACAGATGGGCATATTGGATTCAATGAACCAGGATCCAGCCTGCGATCCCGCACAAGGCTCAAAACCCTGCACCCGCAGACCATTAAAGATAATGCGCGCTTCTTCGGATCCGAAGCAGAGGTACCAATCCACGTGCTCACCCAAGGCCTGGGCACAATCTCCGAGGCGCGGCATGTCATGCTGCTAGCCACCGGTGCGGGCAAAGCAGAGGCAGTGGCCAATGCAGTGGAAGGGCCAGTGGCTGCCTTCTGCCCAGCCTCCATCCTGCAGATGCATAATCACGCCACCTTTATTGTGGATGAGGCGGCAGCATCTAAGCTGAAATTCGTGGAATACTATGCCTTTGCCTACAATAACAAGCCGGGCTGGCAGCCAATCTAAGTGGGATTAAGAAACGGTGCCCAGGGCCCAGAGAATGGCGGAATACCACTGGGAAGACTGGGCATTCTCGGCTGCATTGAGCCATAGATTAGGGGCCTGAGAGGTGACCTCGGCAAGGAACGCATCAGCTGAGGCGGCATCAGTCGGGGTTACCTCATTAAAGGTATAGCCAGGGCTGGCAACAGGGGCCTCAATACCAGCAGAATCCAAAAGATGAGTGAGATACTGGGCAATATCGCGGTGAATATTCATCACAGAATTCAGATCAGCGCTGGTATAGGCCGAAGCAATAGACAGGCCGGCAATAACGGAATACTCCCAGTTGAGAGCCTCCTTAATTGCATTAATATCCTGCGTATTAGTAGAAGAAGCCACCTGGAGGCTCAAATCAGCTGGGGGATTAGCAGCACCCAGCTGGATGAGCTGCTGATACTGGCGGGCAATAAGACCACGCGAACTTGCAGGAACAGCGGTGGCAAGCTGGCGAATCTGGGCGGCAGCCGCATTCAGATCCTGGGGCTGGGGTAGAGAGGCGGACTCAAGAATAGTCTGCTCGGTACAGGAAGCTGGGCGTTCATCATTGGGGAGATGACCACAGAGACGTTGGATTTCGTCGAAAAGCTCGGTGGATTGCTCCACACGACCATCAGACTGGGCAGAAAGAGCCAAAAGAACCAAAGTTGGATCAGGAGAAGGCTCCGTGCGGCTAGAGCAACCAACCAGCACAGATGCAGAAAGGACAAGGGCGAGGGGCAGGATTTGTAGGCGTTGCACGCTTATAGTCTACTAAGCTAGGGGCATGGCTGAAAATAAAACCGACCGCGTGTCTGCGCTCCTAGCAATTCTCGAACCACTGGCTGCCGAGAATGGCCTGGACATTGATAACCTCACATTCAATAATGCGGGAAAGAAAAGTGTCATTCGAATCTTCATCGATGCAGAAGAACGACCAGACCTGGATGCCTGCGTAGATTTTGGCAGGCTCTGTGGTGAAGCGCTGGACCTGGCTGAAGAAAAGGGGGAGATTCGACTGCCCGAGGCCTATAACCTCGAAGTAGGCACCCCTGGTGTGGATAGGCCATTGGTCAAGCCACGTCACTTCCGTCAGAACCGTGGGCGCCTCATTAGCCACGAAGGCAAGAAGTATCGCATTGGTGCGATGGATGAGGCCGAAGAGAATATTATTGCAGTTGAAATTGCAAAAAAGAGTGCTAAACTGGACAAGTTGTCGCTAGCCGAACTGGCGGGCGCTGTCGTTGAAGTGGAATTCAAGGAAGCCCCGGCGGAACAGCGAGCACTGGTGGAACTCGACTTTGCAGAAGCAGAGGCGCAGATTACCGCCGAATAATCCACAACTAAATCGTACAACTGAAAGGGTATAAGTGAATATCGATCTTGCGGCTCTCCGTGCTATCGAAGAAGAACATGGAATTGGTTTTGAAGACCTGCAGCAGCGCATTGGGCGCGCGCTTCTTCACACCTACCATGAATATGGCACCCCAATGGGTGCTAATGAAAAAGTACGAATCGACATCGATCAGGAGACAGGCGAGGTCTCTGTCATTCTCTTCAAGGAAGATGAGGATGGCACCATTATCTCTGAGCGCGATGTGACCCCATGGAACTTCGCGGTTAATGCTTTTAGCGTGGTGCGCCACACTGTGGCCAGTGTGATTAAGCGCTCCGATGTGGACCGCACCTTCGACCAGTATGCGCCACTGGAGCGCAGCGTGGTGTCTGGTGTGGTTGAAGCAGATGCCATTGCTAATGCCAAGGGCATTGTGAAGGTACGCATCGGTTCTGAGCGCGACTTCTGTGAAGGCTACCTGCTGCCAAATGAGCAGATTCCAGGTGAGGAACTGCGCCATGGCCAGCGCATTAAGTGCTATGTGGTCAGCGTTCACCGCCACCCAAATGCTGTGGACATCACCCTGTCTCGCACCCACCCAGAAATGGTCTCCGGTTTGTTCAAGCTGGAAATCCCTGAGGTTGCCTCCGAGCGAGTGGAAATTGTGTCCATCGCCCGTGAAGCTGGTCACCGCACCAAGATTGCTGTGCGCGCCAAGGACCGTGGCTTGAATGCCAAGGGTGCCTGCATTGGCCCACGCGGCAAGCGCATTGATGCGATCTCCCGTGACCTGGGCGGCGAAAAGATTGACATTATTGACTATAACGAGGACCCAGCAAAGTATGTGGGCAATGCCCTTGCCCCATCCCGTGTAGTCAAGGTAGAAATCCTGAGCCTGGAAGAGCAGCGCGCCCGCGTGACTGTTCCGGACTACCAGCTGTCCTTGGCCATTGGCCGTGAAGGACAGAATGCCCGCCTGGCGGCTCGCCTCACCGGCTGGAAGATTGATATTCACTCTGACGCCGAATAGGAGCCTGCGAAGGCGCCTATAATTGCATGAAAGCTGGCAATACTCTAATATTAATAGTCGGTATTGTCTGGACTTTGAGGGGTGTTGGTGACGCACACGCAACGTATTCCTGAGCGGATGTGTATTGCCACACGTCGGAAAGCTCCCGTAACCAGCCTACTGCGCATAGTTGCGCAGGAGATTGACGGGGATTTCTATGCCGTACCTGACGCTAAAAAGAAAGCGCCAGGCCGGGGCGCGTGGATTGAACCCACCCCCGAGTCCTATGCAATTGCCACGAGGAAGAACGCCTTTGGGCGTGCGCTGCGCGTCAATGGAAACATTGATACCAGTGCAGTACGTGAGTACATCGAAGAAAAGAGAAAGACCGACCACTGATGAGCACACTACGATGAAGCATCAGCGATGAACGTCAACGCGATCACATAGAAGCCTGTGGCCACACCAATTTCTGGCCCCAGAGCTTCAGGAATTAGGAGAATAGTGCCCGGAAAGCTACGTGTCCATGAGCTTGCAAAGAAGCTCGGCGTAACCAGTAAGGAACTGCTTGCCACTCTCAAGGAGCAGGGCGAGTTTGTTAAGACCGCATCTTCCACCATTGAATCCCCAGTGGTAAAGAAGATGGAAGAGCATTACGCCAAGATTGGCGGCAATGCCCCAGCGGAAAAGGCAGAAAACGCAGCTGAAAAGCCAGCGAAGCCAGCCGCAAAGAAGACCACCAAGGCTGCAGCAAAGCCAGCAGAAGCAGAGGCAGCGAAGCCTGCCGCTAAGCCAGCTGCAAAGCCAGCAGCTAAGCCTGCTGCGAGCCCAGCAGAGGCAGCGACGCCTGCTGCTAAGCCTGCACCAAAGCCAGCAAGCCCAGCTGAGTCCGCAAAGCCAGCTGCGA
>JAUMTX010000009.1 GCA_030530985.1 Corynebacterium sp. | reverse complement strand
TGCACACGGGAGTGTGTGGGAGAGTAGGACACCGCCGACATAAAACTTCACAACACAACCCCCAACCACACGGTTGGGGGTTTAGTCGTACCCGAACCAGGTTCACCTAAACCCGTGGTTCACCCAACCCCAGTATCCCGCTGGGGTTATTTTTGTATACTCACCCGTCTATTCGAGGCTGGTGATCTTTTCCTCACAGAACCCCACTATTTCCTAGCAGCATTGTGTGGTAGGGGTGTACCATCACACATATATAGCAACAACAACAATTATGTTTTTCTCTTGTGGAGAAGGTGTTTATCATGGGAACAATCACCAACTTTATCGGCTACTGGGTCGCTTACTTCTTCGGCCTTCTAGGCCTCACATTCCTACTAAACCACGACGCCTCCTACTGGCGTGCTGTCATCGTGGCGTTCATCGCGTCCGCTATCACCGGCTGGTTCCATTACCGCCGCAGCACCAAAAACTAACACCCCTACATACCAACACCCAAGGGACGTAACCCACACCAACCCCTGCACCCCCGCTGGGGTTATTTTTATATCTACGCTAGGCCGCCTTGGTTTCTCTCTGAGGACTTGGCCCTGCCGGACTGGTTCTTAGTCTCTCGAGATAGGCCAGCGGTGCTGGTGGCTACTCTGAGCCCGTCTGTCCAACGAAAGTCCCCGGGGCGGCATTCACTCTCTGCTATAGGTGCTGGGGTTAGGTCAGTTCTTTGTCGTCTTTGTGTAATTACATGAAGGCAAACTGACCCCATTCCTTGCTCCGATTTAAAATACAAGGCACTCAATTTTTTCACGTTTTCCCAGGACGACTCTGAAATTAGGGTACTTTTTCGGGCTTTGGTGGCCCTTGGGTCGTGTAATTACAAGAATTAGTGGGGCTCGCTGGGGACTCGTTCGCTAGGCTTCGTCTCCTGGCTGGTGCGCTCAGTTTTTCTATCTTTTCCCAGGAGGACTCCGAAACTAAGGGTATTTATCATCCCTGCCACTCTGTGTGGTTCGTGTAATTACAGGAATCCAGACTCAGCATCAGGGAATGTATTATTGCGGTCATATTGCCCTCGATTCCTGCATCCTCCTAGGAGAATGTCAAAATCCAGGGCCGGTTTTGGGCAAAAGAAAACCCCAGTCCGAAGACTGGGGTTTGGTACGAGTACCGCGAGTGTTTACTCGTGAATGGCCTCAAGAGGGTTCGTGCGGGAAGCACGGATGCCAGGCAGCACGGCGGCAATAATACCGACCACTGCGGAGGCGACAATCATCAGGGCCACCTGATCCCATGGGACATAGACAGTCAGCTCACCGCTGAATGGGCGGGTGAAGCACCAACCCAAGCCGAGACCCATCACAGCGCCCATGATAGCGCCGTAGAGCGCAATAACAATGGACTCAAGGTAAATGGTCAGACGGACCTGCTTGCGCTGCATACCGACCGCACGGAGCATACCAATCTCACGGGTACGCTCAACAACGGAGAGCGCCAGGGTATTGATAATACCCAGGACCGCAATAATGATAGACAGACCCAGCAGAGCGTAAATCACAGCAAGCATGGTGTTGAATACCTGACCCACAAGGCCAGTGAGTTCATTCTTGCTCTGAACCTGGAGAACCAGGTAGTTGGAGACCGCATCCTCAATGCGATCCTGCACGGTGCTCATATTCGCACCCGATGCAGCATTGACATAGACATTGGTGAGAGTCACAGATACAGCGGAGCCAAGCTGGTCCACAACGTCCTTGGTGATCCAGCCGTCGCCAAGACCGGACATATAGTCCGCCTGAACCAGGGCGACCACGTGGGTAACAGTGGTGGCACCATTGCCACCGACGGAGACCTCATCACCAAGCTTCAGATTATGGGACTGAGCAAAAGAGGTTTCAAGAATGACACCAGAAGCACTGGCATCACCGCTAATAACGTCGATCTTATTGGACTTGGTTAAATCACCATCAGCCACGATGGAGTTGGTGGAGGAGTAGCTATAGAGGTACTCGCCGGCCACAGTCACAGGGGCCAAGCCAACCGCAGTCACATTGGACACGCCATCAACCTTGCGCAAGTCATCAGGCACGGTGCTTGGAATATTAAAGGCAGTAGAGGCACTAGAAACCATGTAGTCCGCATTAATGCTGGACTGCAGCTGGTCGCTCAGAGTCTTGGACATGGTATTGCCCAGCATGCCCACACCCGACACCAGCATCACACCCAAGGTCAGGGCGAAAGCGGTGGCCGCAGTGCGGCGTGGGTTACGGCGGGAGTTGGTGGCAGCCAAGCGACCCAGGGTCTTAAATGGCGCACCAATAACACGACCAATGCCAGCAGCAATAGGGATAGAAATCGCAGGGCCAGCCAGCCAATAACCAATGACCAGGAAGACACCGGCCAAACCAACCAGAACAAAGGAGGCCTGGTACTGGTCAGAATTACGGGTGGCACCAGCAATGGCGAAAAGAATACCCAGAATAAGAATCGGCGCACCAATCCAGGAGCGCAGCTTCACACCCTTAGCCGGGTTAGCATTCAACGCCTCAACAGGGCGGATACGGCCAGCGGCACGGGCCGGGGCATAGGCACTAATGGCGGTAATAATCACGCCAACCAGCAGCGGCACCAGCACAGACGTGGTATCCAAACCAACACCACCCTTGATTTCCATGCCACGGGCAGCCAGGACAGCGAAAATACCCTGGGAGAGGCCCAGACCCGCAAGGATACCCAGCACGGAACCAATGAAGCCCACAACAATGGCCTCAAAGAGGACAGAGCGGGTCACCTGGCTGGTGGAGATACCAATGGAGCGCAGCAGCGCGAACTCACGGTTACGCTGGGCGACAATCATGGAGAAGGTATTGGAAATAATGAAGGTACCAACCAGCAGGCCAATACCAGCAAAGGCCCACAGCGCATACTTCACATACTTCAGGGCATCAGCCATAGCGGAAGCAGTCTGCTCCACAATATAGGAGGTCTTGGTGAATGCCATCTGTGGGAATGCCACAGCCAGGTCATTAGCACCCTGTTCCTCAGTCACCCCATCCTTGAGGGTCACCAAAGCGGTGGCCACACCACGAGGGGCAATATAGGTGAAGTAGTCACTCTCAGGCATGACCACAGCCACACCATTGATATTGGCCTTCTTGGCATTAAAGATACCGACAATGGTCACATTCTCAGTGCCATTTTCAGTCACCATGGTGGTGCTGGTACCAATGCCCAGGTTGCCGTTCTCAGCGGTGGTTTGGTCGATGGCAATAGTACCTGCCTCGGTTGGCCAGGAGCCTTCAACCAGTGGGGCCTTGTCCAAACTTGGGTGGCCTTCAACATAGGCGCTACCCACCGAGCCGCCACGGATGGCCTTGCCATCAGTGCCCGCAAGGATAATGGAGCTGCGGTCATTGGCCACAACGACCTGCGCAACTTCATCATTCATGCGCAGGCTGGCAATAGAGGACTCACTGATGGTGCCGGTGGCAGTCGAACCGCCCGCGCCACCAATCAGGGAGAGAATACCACCGGAGGATTTACCGGTGGCCACCAGGTCAATATTTTCAAATTGGCTTGACGCCGCCTTATTGTAGGTATCGGACAGCACATTGGTGAACATGGCTGAGCCGGAAATGAAGGCAGTACCAAGCACAACTGCGAAAATACTGAGCGCCAGTCGGAGCTTATGCGCTGCGATATTACGCAGTGAGATCGTACGCATCATGTTTACAGGTCCTCAATCCTACCCATGATATTGAGGATGGCCTCGGTGGTTGGCTTCTGCAGTTCCTCCACAAGGCGACCGTCAGCCAAGAAAATCACGCGGTCCGCATAGGACGCGGCCTTAGGGTCGTGGGTAACAATAACCACGGTCTGGCCCAGCTCATCCACGGAGGTGCGCAGAATATTGAGCACCTCAGCAGAGGAATTGGAGTCCAGGTTACCGGTTGGCTCATCGCCGAAGATAATCTCAGGGCGAGAAATCAGGGCGCGGGCCACAGCCACACGCTGCTGCTGACCACCGGAGAGCTCACTTGGGCGGTGCTTGAGACGCTGGTCCAGGCCAAGGCGACGAACCACATCATCGAACCAGGCCTTATCCACCTTCTTGCCCGCAATGTCGGAAGGAAGGGTGATATTTTCCTCAGCGGTCAGGGTTGGCACCAGGTTGAAGGACTGGAAAACAAAGCCCAGGCGGTCGCGGCGCAGCTTAGTCATTGCCTTATCGCGCAGGGTGGAGAGGTCCGTGTCACCAATGAAGGTTTGGCCACGGGTGACAGAGTCCAGGCCAGCCATGCAGTGCATGAGGGTGGATTTGCCGGAGCCGGAAGGACCCATAATGGCGGTGAATTCACCATGGCGGAATTCCACGTTCACGTTATTCAAGGCCGTGACGCGAGTATCACCATTGCCATATTCTTTCACCAGGTCAACCGCACGCGCGGCAACCGTCTTTTCGGTATTATTCGTTGAGGTCATGCACACAATCGTACCAGCTTGTAAACTCCTGTGGCGTTGAATCGCGTGGGTCAATGAAGGACAAACGCGATGCGTGGAGATACATCGGGTGTGCGAAATCTTCCTCTTCTTTGGGCAGCATGACAGGATAAATCGGGTCCCCCAGAATCGGCACCCCGGCCAGCATCATATGTACACGCAGCTGGTGGGTTTTGCCCGTAATGGGCCCGAGCCGATAGATCGCCAAATCATCCAGGTTCACCAGGCCCGCATCGGCTTCCGCACGCAGGCTCAGTGGCGCATTTTCGTAGGTCACTGGGCGCACATCCAGGACTTTTGTGAAAGAATTCGGCTCGCCTTCAACAACCTCGGTGCGCAAAACACCATGGGTTTTTTCCAGGCGGTGCGCCCACAAATCCCCCGGCTTCACGGTATCTGATTTATGCGCAATGGCCTCATATTGTTTTGAGATTTTTCTCTCAGCAAATAATTGCTGAAAGGCGCCGCGCAGGGCTGGCGTCTTAACCATCACCAAAATTCCGGAGGTCAATCGGTCGAGGCGATGCGCCGGAACTAGGTCATTATTTCCTGTTTGCCTGCGCATTCGTACAAGAAGTGTTTCGGTAATATGGCTTGCTCGTGGAAAAGTGGCCAAAAATGGTGGCTTATCGACGACCAAAATATCCTCGTCCTCATAGATCCTTTGGATCTCATAGGGGACGGGTTCTTCCTCGGCGGGCATGCGGTAAAACCACAGGTGGTCGCCTTCTGTGAGAATGTCCTCGGGGGCATAGGGATCCCCCCATTCGCCCACCACTTCACCCTGGGCAAAGCGCGCATCTATGGCGGCTTCATCATCCTGCGGATGCCTATAGCGCTGGGTGTCAATCAAAATGGAAACCACCTGGTGGGCTGTGTTTCCTGCATACTCTTGGGGCACAATGATACGGGAGGGATTTAGGCCATCGCGAATAGGAAGCGGTATTCTATTAGACATGGACATTGATTCTCTTATTATTCCTATCTTTCAGGCCTTCAATACTGGTATCGGAAGCATCTTTGTGAACCTACTAAAGGTAGTGTACAGCCTCATCTGGCCAGCCAACTCGCCGGCAGCGACTGCATAGCTACACAATTTACGTTTGAGGAGTAATATCTCAATTAGAGAGTTAATAATTACTTTTCGATGAAAGGTTGTGCATTATGCAGCTAGTTGTTGTCGCTGTTGACGGCTCCGCAGCATCCCTCGCCGCAGTAAAGTGGGGTGCCGTTGAGGCATCCAAGCGTGGCGCCACCCTCCGTGTGGCCTCCAGCTATGAGCCGCCTCGCTACCTGTATGCTGGCAGCCTGGTTCCACCAGAGAACTTCTTCGAGGATCTCCATGATGAGGCAGAGAAGATTGCCGCTGAGGCCGCCGAGTCCGTCAAGGATATTGTTGCAGCAGAGGTAACCGTGGTTGAGTCCAATCCAGTGGACATGCTCCTGGAAATGTCCAAGGAAGCAACCATGATTGTTATGGGTACCCGTGGCCGTGGCGAGTTCAAGGGCGCAATGCTCGGCTCCGTTTCTGCCGCTGTCGTATCCCACGCTGACTGCCCAGTTGTTGTCATCCGTGATGATGCCAGCTTCGTTCCAGACGGCCCAATTGTTGTTGGTGTTGACGGCTCCGAGGTTTCCGACCGCGCCGTCGAGCACGCCTTCGAAGAGGCCAAGGAGCGCGGTGTTGAACTCCTCGCAGTTCACACCTGGGCTGATGTTCAGTTCCCAGTCTCCGAGGAGCACTGGCGCGATATCGAGCAGGAAGAGCGCGACCTGCTGCTCTCCCGCCTCGAGGCTCCACTGGCCAAGTACCCAGAGGTCACCGTTGAGACCCTCATTTCCCGTGAGCGTCCAGCAACCGCCCTCTCCCAGGCCGCTGCCGATGCGCAGCTGCTCATTGTTGGTTCCCACGGTCGCGGTGGCTTCCGCGGCATGCTCCTGGGCTCCACCTCCCGTGCACTGCTTCAGGACGCACCATGCCCAATGATGGTTGTGCGCCCAAAGAAGAAGTAACACACACTCGCGGGTAATACCGCTTCCACCGTCCTGTCTCGCTATACTAGACAGGACGGTATTTTTTATATCCAGAGCTCATAAAGGAAGTAACATGAAGTCTCGCCGCAATGGCCCACGCCCACGGGAGCGTCTCCTGGCCAGTGCAACCAACCTCTTTACCACTGAGGGCATTCGCGTCATCGGTATTGACCGTGTTCTGCGCGAGGCCGATGTGGCAAAGGCGAGCCTCTATTCCCTCTTCGGCTCCAAGGATGCCCTCGTTATCGCCTACCTGCAAAACCTCGATGAGCAGGAGCGCGAGAAGTGGCGCAGCCGCACCGCAGCCATGCGCAGCCCCGAGGATAAAATCCTGGCCTTCTTCGACCTAGCCATTGAGGAACAACCAGCCGCCGACTATCGCGGCTCCCACTTCCAAAATGCTGTATGCGAATACCCCCGCCCCGAAAATGAGGGTGAGCGCGGCATTGTTGCCGCCGCCATGGAGCACCGCCGCTGGTGCCTGCGCACCATTGCCGAACTCCTCTCCGAAAAGAACGGCTACCCAGGCATGGGCCAAGCCCAGGAGCTCCTCCTCTTCCTCGACGGCGGCCTCACCGGCGCCCGCCTCAGCCGCGACCTCGCCCCCCTCGAGCTGGCCCGCGAACTAGCCAAGCAGAGTCTCGGCGCCCCACCCGCCGACTACTCCATCTAAAAACTAATCTTCTTCAGCAGCCAGCCGTGCCCGCTGCTTAATCCTCTTAGCCTCGTGGTACCGTTCATGGGCCTCACGGCGCCTCGCCCGCGCCTCCCGCTCATGAATGGCCCGAGGCTTCTTTGGTTCCCGACCACGCTGACGTGCCGCATTCCACAGCTTCATGCTGGTGCGGTACTGCCACTCAACAATCTTCATGCTCGTAGCAGCATCCGAATGCTTTTGGCGCTCCTTCTTAATGCGCTCAGCCTCATCGCGCTTAGCCTTGCGGGCGTCGACACGCTCCTTCTTAATGGCCTTATTTTCCGCACGCAAAGCCCCAAACTTCCACGGAGTCAATAGGTAGCGCCAGCGATTACGGCGCACAGTGAGCTTCTTGGCGCGCTCCGCCTTATACTCCGCCTTCACCTCAGCCTGATATTCCTTAAACTCCTGGCTAATTGGCAAAGTTTTATCCAAAACCACATAAATAATGACCATCTGGACCAAAGTCCACAGGTTCGTGGCCACCCAGTAGTAGGCCACCGCCACAGGCAGCGGACCATACAAACCACCAGAAATCGGGAAGAGTGGCGTAAAGGCCACCAGCACCCACATCCACTTATAGAAAACCACAGAAGGCTTCACCGCATAATCCAAATGCGTATAGGAGCGGTACATGGAGTGAATCATATTGCCCGTGGTGAAAATCGCCGCAGCCACGAAGAAAGGCAGCACATAATCAAAAACCGCCTGGTGGCTAGTGCCAAGTTCAGCGTACTGTTCGCTGCTCATCATCACATGAGCGGTCAGCGGAATGCCGTGCACACGGGCGGCCACAAAGCTATCAATATCGGCCCCCGACAGCAGGCCAATGGAGCGATGGTGCAGGGTTGAGAGGCCGTCGACAGGCTGGGACATTTCGCGCAAAACGCGGTAGAGGCCAATGAAGAAAGGAACCTGGATGAGCGCCGGCAAGCAGCCTGCCGACGTCCTATACCCATACTCCTCGCGCAGCTCCTTGGCTTTTTCCTTCTGTTCATCCTGGTAATTTTTAGTCACCAGCTTGCCATAGTGGTCCTGCAGCTGCTTCATATGCGGGCGCATATTGACAGAGCGGCGCACATTGCGGATTTGAATCCAGCTCAAAGGCGCAATGAGGGCACGAACAGTAATAATCAGACCAAAGACACTAATGGCCCACGCATAGTCGTCAGACAGGCCAAGAACGCTGTGCATCACATAGTGCCACAGCTTAATAATCCCGGAAACTGGGTACACCAAGATATCCATAACTCCACTAAGTTTAGTCGACTTTAGGCAAAACGAGTATCATTGTCCCCATGAGTGACGCCGTAGAAAACAATGAAAAGCAAAAGAGGCGGAGTCGGGCAACCCCAGTCTCCGTTTTTGGTGAGGTGCTGATCACAATCGGCGTGGTCCTCTTCCTCTTTGCTTTCTATGAGGCATATTGGACCAATATTGAGGCCGGTAAGGCCCAGGACGAAGTCAATAGCGCCCTGGATAGTACCTGGTCAAACCCACGAACCATCCACAACCCTGCCCTTGGTGAGGCCTTCGCCCGAATCTACATCCCTAGCTTCGGTACCGACTTCCACTTCGCCATTGTGGAGGGCACCTCGGATGCCGACCTGCTCAAGGGCCCTGGCCACTATTCCACCTCGCAGATGCCTGGTGAGGCCGGCAACTTTGCCGTGGCCGGTCACCGCGTGGGTAAGGGTGCGCCATTCAATGACCTTGGCAATCTCAATACCTGTGATTCCATCATTATTGAAACCCAAACCGCCTGGTATACCTACAAGGTCTTGCCTATCGACGGCGCCGCCCCAAGCTGCTTCACCCCCGAACAGCAAAGCCGCATTAGCTCCGGCGACTATGCCAGTGTTGATGGCCGCAGCATTGTTTACCCTGATGCTATTGGTGTGATTTCGCCGCTGCCTGATACTGATGCTGCTCTGAGTGATTCCCTGGAGCCACTGATTACTTTGACCACCTGTCACCCACAGTTCTCTAATGCCCAGCGCATGATTATCCACGGCATGCTGGTATCCACCATGCCTAAGAACGGTGACGATAAGCCCGCTGAATTGGAGGCCTCCTAATGTACGGATTCCTGTGGCGTTCCATCCCTGGTCCCGCCTGGCTCAAGACGGTGATTTTCCTTGCCGTTCTGGTTGGTATTTTCTTCCTCCTGATGGAGGTTGTCTTCCCTTATGTTGACCAGTTCATGCCTTATACCGATGTGAGCGTGGACGGCCAATAAGGGCCAGAATTCGCCGATTTTTTCATAAAAAGCCCGGTCGCTCCGAAAAAATGACTAGTTTTTAGTCTTTTCGGGGCGCCGGGCTTTGGTGTTTAGAGGCCGGGTTTAGAGACCTAGGTTAGCAATAACCTGCTTGGCAATTGCGGCTGGCTTGACGGACTGCTCCTGGTTGGAGAAGACCACCACGGCCACATTATCCTTGGCTACTGCGTAGAGGGAGCGGCCATCGCCACCGTAGCGGCCGCCTTCCCAGCCGGCTGGCTCGGAGGCTGGGTCGGTGTAGTCAATGGGGGCTGCCCAGTCCACCACTGCGCGGGCATCCTCAACGGTGTTCATGTGGCGCACAATGACGGTGGCCTGTGGGTCATCCTGGTAGGACCAGAAGACGCAGGCGGGGGTTTCAAACTGGGTGTCAATGGTCCAGGCGGTCATGCGCTGGCCATTGGTATCGGCCACCCACTGGGTTTCAAGATAGGGGCAGTCGGTATTGCTGGTGACACTAGCCTTGGCAATGTTCGGCATGGCATCAATTGGCAAACTAGAATCAATGGAAACATTGGTTTCAGTTGCAGCACTCTGCTCGGTGGCACTCTCAGCCCCATTATCCTGGGAGCAAGCTGTGAGCAGGAAGGTGCTGGCGAGACCAGCCATGAGGAGGCCCGCCGTGCCCTTGAGGCGGCGCGCGCCGAATTCTTCTGTGGCATTCGTGTCGGAATTAGTGAAAGAAAGGCCCATGAATCTAAGTCTAAAACACCTGCGCCATAATGGCGAGAATGGTATTCGCATGGCGGCCCACGCATTGACAATTATTTTGGTCATTGCGGTCATTGGTTCCGAGGTTCGCTCCACAGTGGGGCATGCCGCCATGACCATTGGCACCACGCTGCTCTTTACATTCATGTACTTCTTTGGTGAGGGCATGCGCCGCACCTGGCCTCGCTACGTTCAATACCTGTGGGTCATTGCGCTCACCATGATTTGGGTATCCATGCTGCCCCAATCCTTGGTGGCTATTTATTTGGTATTTACCCTGTACTTTCTGTATTTGGATGCTCTTCCCGATATGGCTGCCATTGTGGCGGTGGTGGGGGCCACGGTGCTCTCCATTCTCAGCCAGTATCCGAATATCACCCCGGGTGGTGTCATTGGTCCTTTGACCGCGGCCTTTGTCACTGTGGGTATTGTTTATGCCTTCCGTGCTCTGTGGCGGGTGAGTCATCAACGCCAGTTGCTTATCGAGGAACTCCTCGAGACCCGCTCACAGCTAGCAGAAACTGAGAGGGCTGCCGGCATTGCTGCCGAGCGTCAGCGTATCGCCCATGAGATTCACGACACCCTGGCCCAGGGCCTCTCGAGTATTCAGATGCTGTTGCATGTCACCGAGCAGGAAATCCAAAATCTTGGTGTTGAGCCCGATAAACTCCAAGCCCCGCTGCGCAAGCTAGAGATTGCCCGCCACACTGCGGCCGATAATCTCAGCGAGGCCCGCGCCATGATTGCCGCACTGCAGCCGGCGGCTCTCAGCAAAACAAGCCTGGGAGCTGCCTTGGAGCGTGTGGCTCAGAGCTTTAGTGCCTGTGGCACCGAATTCCACATTGCCCTGGAGGGCGAGTGCCCTGGCGAACAGCTGCCCATGAAGACGGAGGCGGCTTTGCTGCGCATGGCCCAGGGGGCTATGAGTAATGTGGCCAAGCATGCCCAGGCCACCCAGTGCCATGTCACCATTACCCAGGAGCCGCATGAGGTGCGTCTCGACGTGGTCGATAATGGCATTGGTTTTGACCCGGAGGCTTTGGCGGAACGACCTCGCGGTTTGGGCCATATTGGCCTGGATGCCATGCGGGAGCGTGCAAAGGAACAGGGTGGCACTCTGGTCGTTGAATCTGAACCCGGGGCGGGTAGTGCAATTTCCATTGCTCTACCTGTAGAATCGAAACCATGATTCGCGTGCTTTTGGCTGATGACCACGAGATTGTTCGCATTGGTCTGCGTGCCGTGCTGGAAAGTGCCCCTGATATGGAAGTTGTGGGTGAAGTATCCACTGCTGCCGGGGCCATTGCTGCCGCCCAGGCTGGCGGTATTGATGTGATCCTCATGGACCTGCGCTTTGGTCCCGGTGCAGAAGGCACCCTGGTATCTACCGGTGCCGATGCCGCCGCCGAGATTAAGAAGACTGTAAAGGAGAATCCTCCTAAGGTCCTCATGGTCACCAACTATGACACCGACGCCGATATTCTTGGTGCCATTGAGGCTGGTGCCGTGGGCTATCTGCTCAAGGATGCCCCACCATCCGAGCTTCTGGCAGCGGTGCGCTCCGCTGCGGAGGGGGACTCCACCCTGAGCCCTATGGTGGCTAATCGCCTCATGGAGCGCGTCCGTGCCCCACGTAATTCCCTGACCCCACGCGAACTGGAAGTGCTTATGCTTGTGGCCAATGGCTCTTCTAATAGGGAAATTGGCCAGATTCTCTTCCTCTCCGAGGCCACGGTGAAATCCCACCTGGTGCATATCTATGACAAGTTGGGTGTGCGCTCCCGCACCTCGGCTGTGGCGGCAGCCCGCGAACAGGGTGTGCTTTAAAAGCCAGTAGCATTTAAGCCAAAAAATAACGCCCAGATCATAATGGTCTGGGCGTTTGTCTATCCAGTAAACAGCCGCTGGGGCGCTGTGACTGAGAGTGAGAGCTGAAAGTGGGAACTATGCTCCAGGGTGGGCTGCGTAGTAGCGGTCAAAGACGCTCTGGCGCACCTTGCCACGTGGGGCTACAGGGATGCCCTGGGACTGTGCCCATTCACGAACAACCTTGGCGCGTACCTTATCCTGTGCCTGGCCGCCCATGCGTCGACGTGCACGAACACTAGGCTCGCGGTGTGCGACAGCCACGAAAGGCTTAATTGCCTCGTGGAACTTTTCAGCATTTGCTGGGGATACTTCGAGAATATAGTCGCTCCCATTGACGCTGAAACGCACAATGGTCAAATCATCGTGGCTTAGCGGGGTGGAGTCCAAATCATCGTAGTATTGAATAATTTCACGGCGTCCCATTAAAATCTCACTTTCTGGCTGGAATTTGATTCAACTGATTATAGAATAAACTATTTTCATCAGAATTACAATGATTTATCAGCTGGAAATACGCCGCGTCCTTGTTCAGTTCGGAAGGACTTAGCAATATACATTGTTGAATCAGGATTTTCCTTCTTATGGGTATAAATCCAGTCGCAGTGGATATATTCCGGTGCAATTTCCAGCACGCAGTAACCGTGATTTTCAAGGTCGCAATATTTCGTATACGGATTTGCAAAGAGAGCCGCCTGCGCAATTGCGCCTGGAATAGGCGTCCCATCAGGCAATCCGTACATATCGTCGATATTTGGCGAGCTAATAGAAGGCCCAACAAACTCCACTGCATTTGTGGTCCCCGGCACATATTGTCCAGGGATAATGGCTACGTCACTAGCCCAGGAAGTATGAATATCACCGGTAATAAAAACCACATTATTCATGTTTTTATCGCGGATAAATTCAAGGAACTTTTGGCGCTCAACAGGGAAGCCATCCCACTGGTCCGAATTATAGGTAATACCGTCAAGTGGGAAACCAATAAGATCATGCAAACCCTGGGTCCATTTGCGGTCAATGGCCGGCAAGAGGATGGGAGTAATCATTACTGGGTTGCCGATGATATTCCACTTGGTCGTCGACAAGCTAAGTTGATTTTGAATCCATTCGAACTGTTCCTTACCCATAATCGTACGATTTGGATCATAGGAATCATTCCACTTGGCAGGCTGGGAACGGTAGGAACGCAAATCCAAAAGGTCGAGTTCAAAAAGATCACCGAATCGCAGATTTCGGTAAATATGTCCACCAAAACTAAAGTTAATTGCGCGAACAGGTAGCCATTCCAAATAAGCAATGAGTGCTGTGTTACGGCGCAGGTGCATCTCCTCAGGGTCCTCAATGAACTCAGAACCATCAGCCCAGGCATCATTAGAGACCTCATGGTCATCCCAGGTCAACACCCACGCACAGGCCGCATGGGCCGCCTGCAAATCAGGGTCGGTGTGGTACTTACCGTAGCGAATACGGTAATCCTGCAGGGAGGCCAACGTATGGGCAGGCTCGTGGGGGCGAATTACACCCTGCTTACCCACATATTCGCCGGTGGAGTACTCATAAATATAGTCGCCCACATGGATGGCCAACTCAATATCCCCACGCTGCGCCAAATCACGATACGCGTGGAAATAACCCGATTCCCAGTTAGAACAGGAAAGAAATGCGGCACGGAAGCGCTCCGGGGTATGACCCGGGGCTGGCGCTGTCTTGGCCTTACCCACTGGGGAATAGTGCCCCGCATAGATGCCATCATTAATGCGGAAGCGGTAATAATACTGCGTATATGGCTGAAGGCCGGTGGCCTCCACATGCACAGTAGAATCACGGTCGGGCAAAGCCTGCGCCGGGCCACTGGCAATAATCTGCTCAAAACCCGGGGTCAGGGACATCTCATAGGTGAGATTAGTCAGCACACCACGCTCACTGCCCGGCACATCTTCCGGGGTGGTGGTGACACGAGTCCACAGAATAATGCTCTCCGGCCAAGGGTCACCCGCAGCCACACCGTGCTGGAATGGGCGCGCCTCCTCAGCCTGGGCACTGTGCACAAGAAAAGGGCTGGCAGCTGCACCAACAGCGCCAGCCTTAAGAACAGTGCGACGAGAAAGGCCGTGGCCAGTAGTCGAGTTCTTTTCTTCCATTACTTCTTTAGTTCCTTGAGAATCACATCAATATCATTGCTCAGTGTGCGCTGGGAGCGGCGGCGCTGATCCTCGGAGAGGAATTCAGCGGACTTGGCGCCCTCAGCGATGGCGTCGATACGCTTGGTCAGGTCGGCCACGGTCGCGGCCGGAAGGGAACTACCCGCAAGCAGAAGGCGCGCCTCATCAATTCGCTGGTTGAGGTTCGCATTCTTTGGGGTGCGCAGGGACACAGCCAGACGGTAGAGAGCTGGCAAAACCAGTGGCGCAAGAATCTGCACATAGGTGAAAAGGCGCAGAATATTCTTACGCTGCAGGCGAATCTTCTTAATTTCGCGATTCGCATTGCGCTTCTTCAGCTTCTGCTGTGCTTTGAGTGCACGCGCTTGGCGCTGGTAGTCTTTCTTGTAGAGCTTGGCTATCAACTTCGCATTATCTGCCATGGCAACCTTCTGTAAAAATCGAGTTCTTTAGTTACTAGAAATTTTAACACTATGTTCCGTCCCCACGACCTCGTCGGGTGTCGATACCGCCTCCTGCAAAGCCAGCGGTATCCCGATACGCCACCGACAGAGCTCAATATTGAGCGGGAAGAACGCAATAAAGAACTCGTAGCACACATGCAGTCTTTGGCCCCTGAGCCTTTCGACGCCCACCATGACGAGTTCCTCACCCTCGAAGCCATGGCGGCGGCGCACCCTCTGATTATTAATGCCCGTTTTGTGGAAGAACCCTATGATGTGAGCATAGATTTCTTGGTGCAGCGCGGGCGCAATTGGATGCCGATTGTGGTCTCGCGCCACCATATTGCGAGGCCTCACAGCACCAGGCAGCTGTGGACCCGTAATCTCCAAACCCTGGGGCGGGGGAGTCGCTTCCGCACCAATACCTATATTCGCCATAAGTCGGCGGTGGATGGCTACCGTCTGGCCATGGCCTCCCATATTTTGGACTCCTATGGGCTGGATAGTGGTTGGGGTGGATTGGTCTCGGCCGATGATCCGCGCGTCTATGAGGTAGAAACCTCGCGTTTTATGCTGCCCGAGCCGCGTATTGATACGCGGGCGCGCCGGGTTCGTGAGTGTGCCAATTGTCGCTTTTGGCAGTACTGCAAGCAGGAGCTTGAAGAGGCCGATGATGTTTCTTTGGTATTGACCGGGGACAAGGCCGAAGAATTGCGTGAGGCAGGTATTGATACGGTACAAAAACTCATTAATGCCAACCTGCCGAATTATTCCTCCATGGCCCGTGGCTATCGCCATCAGCTGCCGGCTTTGCGGCGCGTCGATCCGCCACGCATCCCCCAGTGGGATGTGGAGATTGATATTGATATGGAGGCCTACCTGGTTGAAGGCGCCTACCTGTGGGGCTGTTGGGATGGCAGCGAATACACACCTTTTATAACCTGGGAGGGTTTGGGTGCCGAGCCTGAGGCCGAGAACTTTGCTGCCTTCTGGGCGTGGCTGAGTGCGCGCCGGGAGGAAGCGGAGGCTGCCGGTAAGAGCTTTGCCGCCTTCTGTTATTCCGAGCAGGGTGAAAACCACTGGCTGCGGGAATCCGCCATTCGCTTTGAGGGCCACCCGGGGGTACCCACCCTGGAGGAAATCAATGAGTTCATTGCCAGCCCCCAGTGGGTGGATGTTTTCGATATGGTGCGCAAGAATATTCGCAGCTTCCATGGCATGAGCCTCAAGACTATTGCCCGCATTGCTGGTTTTGAATGGGAAGAAAGCGACCTCAATGGTGAAAAGAGTGTCGAATCCTTCCGCATTGCCACCGACCCAGAGAACCCTGTGGAAAGCGAAAAGGCCCGGCTTCTTCGCTATAACCGCGATGATTGCCGGGCCACGCAGGTGGTTCGGGACTGGCTTCGCGCCGGGGCGCCGGGCCTCCACCTGCTTCTCTAGTGGAGCCTATTTAACAATAATCTTGCCCTTGGCGCCACGCTCCGCATCAATAAACTGGTGGTTCACCATGGTGTAGGTGCCTGCCTCAGGGAAGGCGGCCTCAACAAAACCACCCTGGGCTGCCAAGAGATCCAAAGCCTGGGCGCCACCAGTAGTTTGGGCCTGGCTTGGGTCGCCGAGCAGATAGGCGCCTTCCTTATAGGTGCGGTGGAACTGGGTGCCCACAATATGGAAGGACTCGGAAATATTCGGGCCCGCATTGAGCAGCCAGAAACGGGCAGTCTCACCAGCATTAATCTCCAGTGGGTGCTTATCGTACTGGTTCTCATAGCCATTGAAGACCACCGCATCCGGAGTGCCTGCCTTGAGCTTATCAGCATCCACTGGATCATCCTTGGTGGTATTAAGACCATAAACATCCGACTGGACGAGCAAGAACTCGTGGTCCACTGGGGCAAGATTCTCTGGGTCAATAATGACCGCACCAAACATGCCGGCAGCAATATGCATGGACACAGGCATGGTGCCGCAGTGGTACATCCACACGCCCGAATGCTCCGCCTTAAAGGTGTAGAGGAGGGACTCGCCAGGCTGGATATTCTTCATCACATTATCGGGGCTCACCATGCCCGCATGGAAGTCAATGGAATGAGGAATGGAACCATTATTAGTAATGGTGACCTCGAAGGTATCACCCACCTTGCCTCGCAGGGTTGGGCCCATTGGCTGACCATTAAAGGTCCACCAGCCACGACCATCCTCAATCTCCGAGATATCAAAGTTGACGCGGTGAATGGTGGTGGAGGTATCCGCTGGGGCAACCTGCGGGTCACGATAATGATCGGAGGCCTCCACTGGATCCGAACCTGAATCAGTGGTGGTAATCAGCAGAGTCATACCGTGCTGGCGGTGACCAGCAATGGTGCACCAACCGGCCACATCCTCACCAATAATGCCGGCATCAATAGTGGCGGACTCGCCACTGGAAAGACGACCAGTCTCCGGGCCGGTAGCCAGCCTCAAATCATGAATATTGGAATCCGTATTCTCCAGGGTAATAATCAGACGATCACCCTTAGGCACCTGGATTACATTCGGCACAAAGCTCATGCCCTCAGTCCGAATAGTCACCTCGGTTGTGTGGCCTGTTGGGGTGACGGCTGCAGTTTGTTGGACGTCGGAACGCGAAGAGGACATGACGCCACCAGAAATAGCAATCACGAGGGCAATCGTCGCAAGGGCAAAGGTAGCCTGCCCCCACGCAGGACGAGCAATCGGCTCTGGGGCCTCCGCCTTCTTCATCAGCACATTACGCTGGGCCGTGACGGCACCCTTAATGAAAGGCACAAAGAGAGCCAAGGACACCAGGGCAAACATGCTCATGAAAATCTTGAGCCACGAACTACCCGGCATCAACCACACAGCCAAGCCCACATTGAGCGCGGTGGAACGGAAAATACCCCAACGGTTGACCGCATAAAGGCCGGCACGCACCGCGCCGGGCCCGCCGCCAATGGTCGAAGGAAGCAGGAAGCTCATCACACCAATGAGAAGCTGGGCGCCGAAACCAACAACCAAAGCGATGGTCGGCATGGTCTTCAAATCGGTGGTGGCCAACCACAGAATGCTACCAATCAGCCACAGGGGCGCCATGGCCACAGACAGGGAGGCGAAAGTGACGCGGTCGCGTGGATCCTTGAGGACCTCACGCACATTCTTAAACCACGGACGATAGGCAAAAATCCAGGCCAAAGCATAAATAACAAGGCCGATGCGGATAATAACCGGGGTGTGGTCCAAGGAACCAGCAAGGGTAATGCCCACGCCAAGGGCCATAACGGCCAAGGTTGGCTTCACATTCTCGCCGGCACTCTGGGTGCGCCAAATGGTTGGGAAGAGAAGAACCAAGGAACCATAGGCGGCAAAGCCCAAGAAACCAAGGATATTGACCGCAATATGGGCCAGGTGGAAGTCCAGGCCGGCCGCATTCAGAACACCAAAGAGGGCGCCGAAAGGAAGACAGCAGCAACCCGCCATATAGGCGAGCACACCGGGGGCAAAGCGGCGACCCTGGTCGGCGGTGGCATATTGGCGGTAGAGCATCCACGCGTGGATAAAAGCAATAAGGCCAATAATGACCGAACCGACCGCAGTCACCGGCCAGAAGCTCATGAGCTGGCCAATCACCGTAATAACAATGCCGACATTGAGAATATAGATGCGGCGCAGCTGCCCGGGTCGGGCCGAATCAGGGGCTTCCTGGCCCAGGAATTTTTCGGTAAAGTGCTGGGACCACAGAATAATTGAGTTGGTAATTGCACCCAGGGTGAAGAGGTGAATCATCACCCAGTGCTTATTCGGCAGGAAGGGGTGCACAAAACCGGCGATGATAATAATCGCCAACCAAATGGTGACTGGGCGGCTGGCACGACGGTGCCACACGCGACGGTCCCATTCCTTCAACTTTCCGGTTGGCTTACCTGTGGTTGGCATGCCTAGGGGTTTGCCCTGTGGGCGAGCCCCGGACCTATCGGCGGGCTCTTGTGGATGTGGGTTATCCGTTGGTGTATCCATGCTTGGATATTTTAGTGGATCGGCTTGCAATTGCATAGGTGATTTGCATAGCGTCGGTGGGTGAAAAATCGCGATGAAATACCTGCTCAGAGCTGCATGAAAAAGTTGTAATTACAATCCACTTGAGTATTGTAATTATTTTTTGTGAGATTTCTTGCATTCTTGCAGGTAGAGCGGGGGTAATTCAATTTACCCCCGATTGCGCAAGGCGCTTCGGTATTGCTATGCTTGTTCTCAATCCGGGAGCATGGTAACTATTGACGACGCTTAGGAGGGGAAACTCTATGATCGCTGCACCCGATTTGATGGACCTCTATGACTCCACCGATTTTGATAGCTTCAATATCGGCCGTGGGCTGGATCTGCTCAGCGCCCGCCAATTCTGGCGCAAATATGGGGCTGAAAGCTATGGCGAAACCAGCCCGCTGCGTGAACATATAAAGCTCAGTGGCCAGGATGCCAAGCGCTATCTGGCTGCTGGCGAATTGATGGATGATAGGCATCTATTCCAGCTGGCCATCACCGCTAACCTATCGGTGGATACGGTCTGCTACCTCTATGAAAAGACCAAGAACTTTGAGTGCGTGGAGATGCGCAAACTGGCCATGTACTACGTGCTCAATGAGGCTGCGCGCGGGGAAATCTTTAACCGCGACCGACTCGGCCGCATCCTGACCGGCTGGACCCAGCAGGCTATCGACGATGGCACCGTCTGCCTCAAAGAAACCAAACCACAGCGCACCACGGCTGCGACGGACAACACCGACGATGCACCGATGGATCCTGCGCAGGTATCAGAATCCTTGATTCCTGAGGACCTGCCAGCCGAGGCCCGCGAAAATATTGAAGTTCTGCCTGATGGGCGCGTGCGCGTCACCGTGGAATATACCCAGGATGCGTGGATTGGGGCTGCTGCTTTGCTGCGCAGCTACAATGAGAGCTTCAAGCATCCAGAATTTGGGGTGGAAGCACGTGATATGCTCAGCCACTTCTATGCCTGCACTTTTAATATTGCCCTACGTGCCATGCCTGAACTTATTGGCGTGCGCCAAGGCCGCCAAGCGCGCCGGGCCAAGGCGCGACGGGAGCGAAAGCGCAAACAGCGTGAGGCCAAAAGGCACTAAGAACTTGGGCGCTTGGTGAGGCGTCGCAAGCTCAAAGCCAAAAGGGCCGCCGCCACAGCCATGCCCACCATGCAGGCCACCGTTGGTGCCCAACCAAAGGCGGTGAGCACATGGCCAGTGGCCCAGCCAAGCACCGAGGAACCCAAGTAGTAGCACAGAAGATAGGTGGAGGAAGCCTCCGCACGATTCTTCTTTGCAATAGAACCAATCCAACCGGAGACGGTGGAGTGGGCTGCGAAGAATGCGCCCGTAAAGATGATGATTCCGATAATGAAGAGAACCAGGTTCGGAATGATAGTGAGAAGGGCGCCCACAGCCATTGCTGTTGAGGTCGCGAGCAGAGTTTTGCCGCGGCCGGCTTTGTCGATCGCCCAGCCAATACGGGCTGAGGTCACCGAACCCATGAGGTAAACAAAGAAGATGGCGCCAATATGCGCATCGGATAGGCCGAACTCATCAATGAGATGGTAGCCGGCATAGTTAAACATGGTGACAAAGGCGCCCATAATCAGGAAGCCAATGAGGAAAATATGGACCAGGCTTGGGGTCATCCAGTGGCTGGCCATGGCGCGGAGCTCACCGGTAAGGGTGATTTTCTTGGGTCGGAAATTCTGCTGCTTAGGCAAAAGGAAAATCATGCCAAGTGCGCAGGCAAAGGCCAAAATTCCGGAGGCAAGAAGGGCAAAGTGCCAGGACATCCACTCAATGAGAAGAGCAGGAATAATACGGCCAACCAGGCCGCCAATAGAATTGCCGGAAATATAGATACCCATGGCGCGGGGAAGATCGCGGGGCGCAATTTCCTCAGCCAACCAGGTCATGGCCACTGCGGGCACGCCGGCAATAAACATGCCTTGCAGGAACCTCCCAGCTATAAAAAGCTGGAAGGTTGGTGAGAGTGGAAGCAGAATACTGAGCACCGAGCTGGCAGTCACCGAAATCAGCAGAATCCGGCCACGGCCCCACCGCTCCGAAAGAACACTGGCCGGCACCACGCAGATAGCGAGCGCCGCGGTGGCCATAGAAATACTAAGGGCCGCACGGTCAGCGCTGAGATTGAAACTATGGGAGAGCGTCGGCAAGAGAGCCTGGGTGCAGTACAAGCAGTTAAAAGTGGCTAAGCCCGCAAGAAGAATCGCAATAATCGCACGCGTATAGGACTTTTCGCCACGATGGATATAGGTCATATTCTCACACTCACCGGTTTTAGGTATGAAAAAAGGGGCTGTTACCAGCCCCTACAAGCAATAAATTACTTGGTTGCCTCAGCATAACGTGCAGCAACATCTTCCCAGTTGAAGACATTCCAGACAGCCTGAACATAGTCTGCCTTGACGTTCTTGTACTGGAGGTAGAAAGCGTGCTCCCACATATCGAGAAGAAGAAGTGGGGTGAGGTTCACGGAGAGGTTACCCTGCTGGTCGGTCATCTGCTCGATGACGAGACGGTCAGCAATGTGGTCATAACCAAGAACAGCCCAGCCGGAGCCCTGCAGGCCGAGAGCGGCGGCGCTGAAGTGTGCCTTGAAATTAGCGAAAGAACCGAAGTCGCGCTCAATAGCAGCAGCCAGGTCGCCGGTTGGCTCGCCGCCACCATTAGGGGAGAGGTTCTTCCAGAAGATGGAGTGGTTGGTGTGACCACCCAGGTTGAAAGCAAGGTTCTTGGACAGTGCGGTGACCTCAGCACCAATGGTGCCAGCCTCGCGTGCCTTCTCCAGAGCCTCGAGAGCAGCATTAGCGCCAGCTACGTAGTTAGCGTGGTGCTTGGAGTGGTGAAGCTCCATGATTTCTGCGCTGATGTGTGGCTCGAGAGCGTCATAAGCGTAGTCGAGTTCTGGAAGTTCATAAACGGCCATGTGGTCTCCTTACTAGTAGTCCCCCGGAACAAGTTGGGCAACGATTGGGGGTTTATACAACTATACACCAAAGTGAAGGAGGGCTTCACCTTGGTGTATAGAATCTGCCTATGCTATTGGGCTCAATGATTAGCTGTCAGCTGGCATCCATGCGTAGACAACAATCACATCGGTGCCGTTCTGGCCGAGGCGAACTGCAACGGACCAAGCGGAAGAGTGCTGTGGAAGGTAGTCCTTCTCAGCATTGAAGTAATCAAGCGCTACCTGGCGTGGGGTGCGCTGGGCCTCATTATCGGTGCCCTTGATCCAAACGCGCCACTGGATGCCCTCACGGGTTGGGGTTGCGTCGCCGCCCGCTGCAACTGCATCAGCCATTGGGGCTGCATCGTCGACGGTGTCATCGCCGGGGGTGAAGGCATTGTTCTGGAGCATGGTGGTCAGCTCCTGCTTGAACTGCTCATTGAAGAGTTCAGTATCACCATTAGGGCCAAGCTGTGCCGGGGTATATGCCGGTGCGGTCGTGCTCTGGGTGGTGGTTGGTGCATCCTTGATCTCATTCGGGCCGAAAAGGCCTACGAGTGCAACGAATACGGCTACAACCAGAAGCAGACCGCGAATTGCCTGCTCAACCATGTTTTGATCTAGTGGATTGGTGTTATTCATGGACGCTCCTTCGCAATCCGATTTGTTACAACTGAATTAATTCTCTCATCTACCTTATCAAATCCTAAGTCAAAAATATAGAAAATAATTAATTCTGTGTATCTTATGGGAGTTTCCTATATTTAGAGTGATAAAGTTGACAAAAACGGGCAAAAGTGGCCGAAAGTATGGACAATAGATCGGGAGGGGCAGTATTCACACTGCCACGTCAGACAATTACCCATGTATAGGAGCATGTAAAAAATGAAGTTGAGTGTTGGCAACAAGGTTGTCCTCGTTGGTGCAGGCGACGTCGGAATCGCCTATGCATTTGCTCTCGTGAACCAGGGCACCTGTGATCACCTCGCAATTATCGACATTGATGAGAAGAAGCTTGAGGGTAACGTCCAGGACCTCAACCACGGTGTTGTTTGGGCTCCAACCCGCACCAAGGTAACCAAGGGCACCTACGCAGACTGCAACGACGCAGCTATGGTTGTTATCTGCGCTGGCGCTGCTCAGAAGCCAGGCGAGACCCGTCTCCAGCTGGTGGACAAGAACATGAAGATCATGAAGTCCATCGTTGACCAGGTTATGGAGAACGGCTTCGACGGCATCTTCCTTATCGCTTCCAACCCAGTGGACATCCTTACCTACGCTGTATGGAAGTACTCCGGTCTGCCAGCACACCGCGTTATCGGTTCTGGTACCGTTCTGGACTCCGCTCGCTTCCGCTACATGCTCGGTGAGCTCTACGAAGTTGCTCCAACTTCCATCCACTCCTACATCATCGGTGAGCACGGCGACACCGAGCTCCCAGTTCTCTCCTCCGCTACCATCGCTGGTGTTTCCATGCGTAAGCAGCTCGAGAAGGATCCAACCCTCGAGGCTAAGCTGGAGAAGATCTTCGAGCAGACCCGTGACGCTGCCTACACCATCATCAACGCCAAGGGTTCTACCTCCTTCGGTATTGGTATGGGTCTTGCACGTATTACCCGTGCAGTTCTGCTCAACCAGGAAGTTGCTCTCCCAGTTTCCGCTCTGCTCCGTGGCGAGTACGGCGAGGAGAACATCTACATTGGTACCCCAGCTATCGTGAACCGTCGCGGTATCCGTCGCGTTGTTGAGCTCGAGCTCAACAACCACGAGATGGAGCGCTTCAAGCACTCCGTGAAGACCCTGCGCGACATCCAGGAGCCATTCTTCACCGAAGAGTCCTAAAGTATATGGGGTATATCACCCCTGAATACTTTTACTGCCCTCGACCTACGGGTCGGGGGCTTTTTTCTTGCCTAAAACTAGCGCTACGCTGCACCAAAAGAAAAAGCGCTCACCGGCCCGCAGCAAATTTTCTGAATTTTTTCTTAGCGTCTGGCGGATTTTTTGGCTCCTGTGCGAATAATTTTTGAAAATATGCAGGAAAATGCCGTGGCCTATTTGTATTTACTTAAGGTTTCTCTTAGAATTGAGGGTAATATCTCGCGCTCCCTAACGGAAGGTTCACGCATTCATGCGCAACATTAAGAGTTCTGATACTCTCACCCGCACTTTTGGCAAGCTTGCTGTTGCATCCCTGCTGAGTGTTGCTGTTGTTACGCCGCTCGTCGCAACGCCAACTGCTCTCGCTGCTGACGTGCAGCGCGACGCAAGCAACCCAACTGCCTTTAGCCTTGGCGATAATAATGGTGTGGCTCAGGTTACTGCCGTACCAGATATTGATGCCAATGGCCGTCTGACCGGCACCGTGCGTTTGACGAGTGTTTACAATAATCCATTCTTCAATAGCAGCGACAATATCTACCTGATTGACCCAACTGTCACTGCCTCCAATATCACCTATTCCGGTGGTAAGGTTAGTGCCTTCAACTTCAAGAGCTGGGGTGTTAATCAGATTGCGCTGAACAGCAATGTTGTCAATGGCAATACTGTTCTGTGGCAGTCCGTCTGGGACCTTATTAACGATCCATCCAACCCTGATCGTGCCTATGGTCTGGCCCCACGCGTGGTCCACTCCGCAGTGAACTACCACGTTGATGGCGACCACACTGTTCGCGTTGAGCTTAATAATGCCCACGTGAGCGAGGACACCACTCTTAATATCGGTGTAAGTGCGCGCGATGCTTTCGGCGGCTGGCAGTTCCGTGATGCCAAGAATAACTACGCCAAGAACTATGTTGCCCGCGCCATGAATGGCTGGCATTCCTTCGCCTACTGGGCTCTCTCCCATAATGGTGAGAACTCCTTCCTCAAGAGCGTCGAAAGCCAGCTCTGGGCTGTTAGCGGCAGCAACCAGCTCTCCAATGCTGGTGTATCCGGCACCGTCAATGGTGAAACCACCCAGATCAACCAGGTCTGGGCTCTGACCAAGTACGCCATGGAGCAGTACGGTGGCGGCCAGATCAACAGTGTCACCAACCTCGGCGTTCCAGCTGAGAATGACGCTATCCGCAACTCCCTGCTTGCTTACCTGCAGGACCAGAACTTCGGCACCAGCGATGAGATTGCAGCCTACGTGAACCAGGTTCTCGATCTCTCCGCCGCTGCCACCGACGGCACTGCAGCTTCCAAGGCTGTAACCGATCACCTGCGCGAGGCTCTCAACCAGTACATGAGCGCCACCTATCCAAACTATGCTGAAGAGCTCAGCGTGAAGCTCAATGGCACCAAGACCCTGCAGGATGTCCGTAATCTGCTCAATGATCTGCCAAATATCACTAGCAAGGAGCGTCGTGAAGCTGACCTCCGTGCAGAAAGCGCATTGGCAAAGGTCAGCTCTCTGACCAACGAGCTTCTCGACGCCACCACCGTCGAGGACGCCCGCAAGATCTACGCTGAGATCAACGCACTTCACGAGGAAGTTGCTGCACTCAAGGGTATTGGTTCCGAGCGCACCACCGCTGCTCTCCAGAGCATCGAAGCACTGCTTCCAACCGCCAAGGATAACTACGACAAGGTCACTGCCAATATCAACACTGGTAATGCAATGGCAGCTGCTGGTCGTGCCAAGGCTGAAAGCTATATTGAAACCATCGAAAGCGCATTCAGCATTTCCGATGCCTTGAATATTGCTGCTGCCGCCAAGTCCGCTGCAGCTAGCGCAAGCACCGGTGCTGCAATGTCCCGCAGCGCCCAGGCTATTGCTGATGCTGCTGCCGCCGCTGAGGCATTCAATAAGGTATGGGATCGCGCCGAGCAGCTCATTGCTGAATTCGACGCCGCCCAGACTGAGACCTCCCGCAAGGAATCTCAGGTTCTGCGCGCCGCTATGGACGCAACCCAGCAGGCTGAAAACGCCAAGGCTGCCGGTTCCTCCGAGGAAGCAGAGCAGTTCCTTGAGGCTGCACACGCCGCCCTGGCTATGGTTGCTGCCGATAAGGACGTAACCACCAAGGCTTCCAGCGCCTATGCTGATGCCGAGGCTGCCATCAAGGCCGCTGAGGATGCTGTCCGCACCATGGCTGAGGACGAGGCCCGTGCTGCTGCACAGGCTGCCGCTGATGCCAAGGTTGCTGAGCTGGTTAAGAATATTAAGGACGCCAAGGCTGAGGCTCTCGCCTCCGATAAGATCAATGTAGTCACCGGCAATGCACGCATCGGTGAGTCCTACTACAATGACGCTCTCCGCTATGCTGCACAGGGTACTTCCGCATCCACCGAGATTCTTGCCGATGCCCGCAAGGACTTGGCTGATATGTGGGTCCAGGTAGAGAAGGTTCGTGCTACCCAGATCAACACCGCTCTCCAGAACGAGACCGATGTAACCAGGCTCTCCAACTACTTGAGCACCCTGACTGCCGCATATAACCGCTCCATTGAATATGCGTCCCGCTCCCACGACACTAATCCGGATACCAATGAGGGCGTACTTGCCATCAAGGAAATGCTTGATGCAGCTACCATTCTTGTTGAGAACCGCGTCAAGGAGGCTGTTGTTAATGCAGCTGCTTCCATTGAAGAGTCCAATGGTGTTATCAACCGTGCCCAGGACTTCGCTGCTGACCTGATTAAGCAGGTCAATGGCTGGACCCCAATCTCCCGCTATGCCAATGAGTTTGAGGATCTCAAGCGCTCCCTGCAGTCCTATGCCGATGCTATTGCTAAGACCCGCTCGGATGCTGACGCTCTGATTGCTTCCTACTCTGAGGCAGACATGGCTGATTCCTACAAGAGCCGCGAGCTTGCTATCAAGCTTGAGTCCCTTGCTGAGACTGCTGAAAGCGCTGCTAAGGCTGCTTCCTCTGTCTACCTGACCATCCGCTATGTTGCTCAGGGTGCCGACCAGGATCCAGATATCTCCAACTGGAGCGACTACCTGGCCAAGAACCCAGCCAACACTGGCAACACCGATACCACCTCGACGACTGCTCCAAGCACCTCCGAGAGCAACTCCGGTAGCGAGAGCACCGCGAATAACCCTGGTGGCACTGGTGATACCGGTAGCGAGCCAAGCTCTGAGTCCGGTAGTGGCGCTGAGGAATCCAACACCAATAACTCCGGTGATTCCCAGACCACCACTACTGCAAACCCAGGTGCAGGCAGCACCAGCGCTGAGCCACAGTCCCCATCTGACAACTCTGGCAGCAACAGTGGCAGCAACACTGGTACCAACACCGGTAACAATACTGGCACCAGCACCGAGCCAAGCACCGGCAGCACTGGTTCCAACTCTGGTTCCAACACCGGTAGCACCCCAAGCACCAGCGCTAATGCTGGTACTAACTCCGGTGCAACCACCGGTACTGTTACCGTTGCTGATAAGTCCACTGCCTACGAGATTCTTGGCAAGCTGGAGAACCTCACCTCCCGCCAGTACGCAACCATTGACAGCGCCGTCAGCGGCGCAACCGACATGGAAGCCCTCCTGGTTGTTGTCCGTCAGGCCATCATTGCTAATGCAAATGCACAGTCTGGTGTGAGCGACACCGCCAAGGCTAATTTCGCCAAGGCTGTTAATGAGGCCAAGGATCTTGAGAGCCTGCGTGCACTGGCAATTGAGAACCTCAATGCCTACTCCGATGGTGATGTGGCTGCACCAAGCACCAGCACCACCACCGAGGAGCAGAGCACCACTACCACCAAGAAGTTCAACTGGCTGGCAGTCATCCTGGCCGTCCTTGGTGTTGGTAGCGCCGGCGCCCTTGGTTGGGGCTATGTCCACGATGCTGATTTCCGTGCTGTAGTTGATGGCGCTATCGCCAATATTCAGCGCAGCATCGACCAGGCTCTTGGTCGCCGCTAAAAGCCCTGACATAGTATCTGAATACTAGCTGTGATTCCCCGAAAGGCTCATGCCTTTCGGGGAATTTCCTTGTAAGATGGGCTGCATGGGTAAAAAGAAGAAGAATAAAGAGCAGTTGCCTGAGGGCATGAGCCGTCGTCAGGCTAAGCTTGCTGCGCGCGCCGCAGAACGCGCTGCGCTCGAGCGTGACCCCCGCCCATTCGGCGGTTTTGAGTCCGAGGCTGACCTCGTAGCACTCCAGGTCTTTGTCCCAGCTGCCACCGTAGACGCCAAGCTCAAGAGCGGCACCGAGGTTAAGCTCGTGACCGTTCTCCCAGGCGCCGTTGCCGCACTCGTCCGTGAGGATGGCAAGTTTGTCGCACTGCAGACCAATACCGGTTCCCAGAACCCAGGTCGCGACCTTGCATACCAGTTCGCTTGGGTAGAGAACGCCAAGCCAGGCGAGCAGCTCAACTCCTCCGCCAATGACGGCACCCAGCCAGCCCTCACCGACATCTTTGAGGGCATTGGTGACATCACCGTTGAAGATAACTTCGACTGGTGGCTGCCAGCAGGTGCAAGCCAGGTTGACCCACAGTACCGTGAGCTCCTGCAGCGCGCTACTGACGCCATTATGCCAACCCAGCACGTTGATGCTGATGTTACTGGCTCCGCATGGTGGGTTGATGCCGGCGCTAAGGCTCATATCCGTTGGGTTCGCACCGACGATGAAGAGCCATTGCTCAAGGCCCTTGCTCGTGTTGGTGCCGCTGGTGACCTTCACCTTGGCGAGGACACCAAGTTCGCTGGTGTATTCCGCACCCACGGCCTCGTGGTTCCAGTATTCGACCTCGACCCAACCATGGGTGCTGAGGAATTCAAGGCCCCACTTGAGGCTGTAGCCAAGAAGATTGAGGCTGCCTTCGGCGACCAGGAGCTTAGCCCTGAGGAGCGCCGTTACCTGGAGAACATTAAGTCCCGTCAGGTAACCATCCGCTAAAAGCAGAATTTCCCCCACGGTTTATACCGCGGGGGAATTTTTTAACTCTGGGGCTCAGTAGAAGCCTCGGTGCTTGGCTCTGCTGCTTCACTGCCAGCAGTGTTTTCGGCAGTGCTTTCAGAAGTGCTCGACTCCGCAGTGGAGCTCACAGTGACCGTGACTGCCTGCTCCTTGGCAGCGTCGATCTTATTATTAATCAGCTTGATGACCACCGCGAGAATCGCACCCACACCGGCAACCATGAACAGGCCGGAGTTCAGACCCAACTTGCGGGCAAACTCGGTGCCGCCTGGCCACAGCAGATATGGGTTATATTGAACCGCAGTGCCATAGAGGCCGCTCGCACCGTCCATCTGGTGGCCGTAGTCATTGCCCCAGGCGTCAAGACCTGCAATGCGGTCATTGAGGCGCTGGTTGTTGATACCCACCAAATTAAAGACATCGCGAATTAGATTGAGACCGCGCCAGTCATTGTATTCCTTATTGCTCCACTTCTGGATGGCTGGGTCAATGTAGACGACAGCCTCGCCAGGAAGCACGCGGGCACGCAGAGTGCCACAGGCATTGCCCACGGTCTGCCAATACCTTTGGATCGTCTCAAAACCAGGAGCCGCCAGGTTTGGTTCCTCGCTCCAACCACCAGCGGTGCTTACAGTGCCTGCTGCCGCCCAACGGCGGTTATACCACTTGAAGAGCGGATGATAGCCGGTGGGATTGTCTGGGTGGATTCGCAAAACCCACTCACTAATCAGTTCACCAGGATTGGATACACCGAGGTTGGCCATCAGATTCTTTTCGGGATCGGCGACTCGGTCATAGTAGTACCAAAGGCTGTCGGAATTGTCGATAACGCCAACCTCATTCATCACATCGTTCATTGCACGTGCCCATGCCACCACCTGATCGCGAACGCCAGGATCATTAATACGATCACGGATGAGAATAAAGGAGTTCTGGGCGTGGGCAAAGCTAGCAGCAGCCCTGAGGGAGTCCATCTCATTGATATCCCACGCATATGTACATTCGCCCTTAACCAGCAAGCTTGGATTTGCGGTTACGGTAGCTGCATCAGCCGCTGCAGGGGCAACCATGAGGGAAGTAGCCATAGTCATTGCTACGGCTAGGTTCTTGAACTTAGGCATGAAAAACACCCTTTCCGTAAATGTGTATCTAGTTGTAATATCTTCAAAATTACATCAAAGCGTTACACACTATACGGAAAGGGTGTCTTTTTGGCAGCCTACTTGAGGGAGTTGAAGAGCGCTGCAGCCTCTGTAGTATCCCAGTTCACCACGCTGCCTACAGCAGTGTAATCAAAGCCACCAACAGGCACTGTGGTGGTTTCCAAACCGCTACGGGCACCAAAGGCCACACGGACCAAATCCCAAATATGGGCGTGCTGGTCAACAGCGAAGGACAGGGAGAGCGCATTAACCACACCAATAGGGTTCATGAGCGAACTAACGCTCGTGAGCTTATCGATAATCGCAGTAAAGAACTCACGCTGGTGAACTACACGGTCCAAGTCACCCATGGCGGTTGCGCGGGTGCGCACATAGCCCAAGGCAGTCACACCATCCATCTCCTGGCAGCCCGCCTGAACATTGATACCCGCCAGTGGGTCATTAATTGGCTCAGACGGGCAGAGCTCGATGCCGCCAAGTTCGTCGACAAGCCCAGCAAAGCCGGCAAAACCAATCTCGGCCACGTGGTTAATATGAAGACCCGTGGACTGCTCAACAGTGGTCACCAGCAGCTGCGGGCCCCCATAGGCATAGGCGGCATTGATCTTATTCATGCCATAGCCCGGGATATTCACATAAGAATCACGCGGAATAGAGACCAAGGTTGCCTTACCCGTCAGTGGCACATGAAGAAGCATGATCGTATCGGTACGACCCGTACCCTCAACATCACCAGTCCCCAGGAAAGCCTCCTGCTCGGCGGTCAAACCCTGACGCGAATCAGAACCAATGAAAAGCCAGTTCGTGCCGGAGGTATTGGCAATCTGCGCGGCTGGAAGAGCCTGGATGCGGTTGAGCTTCGTATCAGCCCAACCAAGAGTAGCAACCGGAATTCCAACAAACACCAGCAAAAATACCAAAAGAATCAGCGGCCACTTTGCGCGCTTACGGCCACGACGCTTCGCGCGCCGGGCTGGCTGCTGGGCCTGCGGCTGAACAAAACCCGCCTGCTGAGGGTAGGCCTGCACACCCGGAGTCTGGCCTGGAGTCTGACCCGGAGCAAGCGGCTGTTGCTGTTGCTGACGTGGGGCAGCCTGCTGCTGAGGTGGCAGCATCTGCGTCTCACGATAATTTTGCTGAGGAGGGGTTTGCCGTGGCGCAGCAGGTTGCTGGCGCTGTGGCCACTGTTGCTGTGGCCTCTGCTGCTGAGTCTGCTTAGGCTGTTGTGGCTGCTGGCGCGGGGCCTGGGACGGCGTGGCGGAACTGCCCGATGGGCGTCGGCGAACAGGGCGCCCCAGGGAATCTCGGATGATATTACCTTCCGAATCCCGTGCGTAGTCATTATCCATGGGTACCCATTATAGAAGTTAATACTGGATATCCCGCGAATGCGACAGTATCAATCAATGCATGCGCGATAACAAGTGGCCAGAAGCTGCGCTTCTTGTAATAGAAATACGCAAAGATGACACCCATGATGATATTGCCAAGACCAGCACTATAGCCCTGATAGAGGTGGTACGAACCACGAAGAACCGCGCTGGCAAGAATAAACATCCACGGCTTCCAGCCCAACTGTTCCAGGCGGGTGCTAAACCAGTGGACCACCACGACCTCTTCACCAAAAGCATTAGCCAAAGCCCACACAAGAAAAAGTGGGGAGCTAGCAATGACTACCTCTTTGCTTAAACCAAAGTGCAGGGCACCAAGGTAGAAAGCCAAGCCAGGAATACCAATGAGCGCGGCAAGACCACAGCCGGTGAGCCACTGCCAGCCACGGCTGCGCCGGGGAAGCGGGGCTGGGGGATTGACTGTGGCCAGAAGATAGAGAGCCAAAGCACCCCAGCCGAAAAGGACCACAGCTGAAAGAAGCTGTGAGATAATCGCCCCCGCATTGAGAGTGACAGTTTGGGAGCTCAGTGGGGCCGGGTTGAGGGCCGCCTGGATGAGGGAGACCAAGGAGCGAAGACCACTCATACCGAAGGTGATGAGTAGCACGATCCAAATCTCGTAGATGCTTAGCCTGCGCACCTCATCCATGTTATAAACTAATGCTCATGGCTGCATCAAAGAGCGTTGCATACTTGGGTCCTGCAGGTACCTTCACTGAAATTGCTTTGAGGAAATTCGAGCAGGCGGGCATTTTGCCCGGCGGCTGCGAAGAGATCCCGGAGACCTCGCCTAGCGCGGTGCTCAGTGGGGTTAGTGCCGGCACCTACACCTATGGTGTGGTTCCCGCCGAGAATAGTGTTGATGGTTCCATTACTGCCACTGCTGATGGTCTGCTTGCCGGTAATGTCCGCATCCACGGTGAAGTGGATGTTCCCATCGCCTTTGCTGCAATGACCCGTGATGATGTGCCACTGGAGCAGGTCACCACCTTTACCACCCACCCTGTGGCCTATGCTCAGCTCAAGAAGTGGATTGCCGAGCATCTACCTAATGCCACCTATGTTGAGGCCAGCTCTAATGGTGCTGCTGCCCGCATGGTGAGTGAAGGGGAAGCGGAGCTTGCCTTTGCCCCAGTGATTGCCGCCGATACCTATGGCCTCACAGTTCGTGCCGAAGGCTTGGCGGACTATGGCCATGCGCGTACCCGATTCTTCCTCGTCGCTAACGCAAGTGAGGTCACAGCAACCTCACAGCTACAGGGAGCTGAATACCGATCCATGGTGATTGTGAGCCTCAAGCACGAACCAGGATCCCTGGTCAATGCCCTGCAGGAATTCTCCACCCGCAATATTGACCTCACCCGCATTGAGTCCCGCCCAACCCGCGAAGTCTTTGGCACCTACTACTTCTTCCTGGATGTGCTCGGCCACGCTGAGGAACCAAATCTTGCAGAGGCCCTAGAAGCACTAAAGACGCACTCCTTGGAGTACGTCTTCCTTGGCTCCTGGATTATCGGCCAGGATAATATCGCCTAATACCTACCACCCAGTTTTTACTGGGCGGGGGCTTCCTCAGCAGTGGTTTCACGCAGTGGGCGGCGCTCTGGCTGTGGTGGTGGCACCTCGCCATTAATGGTGAAGACACCCTTGGCGCTGCCCGCTAACACAGCGAAGCTGGAGGCCTGGTCTGTGCTGGTGCGATTATCCTTGGCCAGGGCACAGTTGACCAAATGGGAACCAGTGGACCATTCTTGCTGAGAACGCGTGGTCCAGAAAGGCTGCAGGGTGGAATTGTAGAGGGCATCATCGCCACCCAGATAGTCCAGGGCAGCCTGGGTACAAATACCCGCCAAAGCCTGGTTCTGATCCGCTACAGATGGTGGATTAGAACTTGTGGCCTGCGGGAAGAGAGTCTGGGTGTCCACAACACTGGTGACCTCATAGGCATGATCGAGGGCACAATCCACCACGGTCTGGGAATTATTCGCACCAATAGCCACACATTCGCCAACCTGGGCGACACGGGACTGATCCTGATTCTTGGCCGTACCCTGACTGGTGATATTGGAACCAGAGGAATCCTTGACCTCCAAACCACAAAGCATGGTCCTATCGCCCGCCTCCCAGGCGGAGGCTGGTGGGAGAATAATGCCAATGGAGAAACGGCCAACAGGGTCGAAATTGCCATCCAAATAATTCACCGTAGGGTCCTGGCAGTAATTCGCGCGCAAAGCTGCCTGGGTGGTGGCATCAGGGGTCGGTGCATCACTAGCAAACTGGGATGAAGGGTAGAGCGCCAAATTAATGCGGGCAGTGACCTCAAAGCGATGATCGCTCGTGCAGTTGGTCTTACCGAAATCACTCAAAGCGCCACTGGAATCAACATCCCATGTCAAACAATCACCCACATCGGCAGTGCTAAAAGGAGTGACCTGCTGGCGGGAGGAACCACTAGCCTGATCCACTGAAATAACCCCGCCACCAGTGTGTTTGTTCGTGACGTTATAGCCTGTCAAGGCGCCGCCGGCGACCAAAACGCCAAAGAGGCAAGCAAGCACAGGGCGGGAGGTGGCGCGAAATCTCATACATTAATAATAAGGCGTGTAATCTAGATTTCATGATCGATCTGAAAATGCTCCGTGAGAACCCCGATATTGTTCGGGCCTCCCAGCGCACCCGCGGTGAGGACCCAGCACTCGTTGACGAACTGTTGGCTGCTGACGAAGAGCGTCGAAACGCCATTGCGGAAGCCGACAAGCTCCGCGGTGAACAGAAGGCATTCGGCAAGAAAATCGGCCAGGCAAGCCCTGAGGAGCGCCCAGCACTCCTCGAAGGCTCCAATGAACTCAAGGAGAAGGTTAAGGCTGCTGAGGCTGCTCAGAAGGCTGCCGAAGATCGCGTAACCGAGCTCCAGTACAAGATCAGCAATGTGGTTGAAGGCGCCCCAGCCGGCGGCGAAGATGACTTCATTGTTCTGGAGCACGTAGGCGAGCCAACCAAGTTCGATTTCGAGCCAAAGGACCACCTTGAACTCGGCGAATCCCTCGGCCTGATCGACATGGACCGTGGCACCAAGGTGTCCGGCTCCCGCTTCTACTTCCTCACCGGCGACGGCGCCTTCCTGCAGCTGGCCATGCTCAACCTCGCTGCTGTCAAGGCCCGCCAGCACGGCTTCCAGCTCATGGTCCCACCAGTACTGGTACGCCCAGAATCCATGAACGGCACCGGCTTCCTCGGTGCACACTCCGATGAAATCTACTACCTCCCAGCCGACGACCTCTACCTGGTCGGCACCTCCGAGGTAGCACTGGCTGGCTATCACGCCGGTGAAATCATCGACCTCTCCGATGGTCCAAAGCGCTATGCTGGTTGGTCCTCCTGCTTCCGCCGTGAAGCTGGCTCCTACGGCAAGGACACCCGTGGTATCCTGCGCGTTCACCAGTTTGACAAGGTAGAAATGTTCTCCTACTGCAAGCCTGAAGACGCAGAAGCAGAACACCAGAAGCTCCTCGAAATGGAACGCGATATGCTCGGCGCCGTCAACGTGCCTTACCGCATCATCGACGTGGCCGGTGGCGACCTGGGCTCCTCCGCAGCCCGCAAGTTCGACACTGAGGCCTGGGTTCCAACCCAGAACACCTACCGTGAGCTCACCTCCACCTCTAACTGCACCACCTTCCAGGCACGTCGCCTCCAGGTGCGTTACCGCGATGAGAATGGCAAGACCCAGACCTGTGCCACCCTCAACGGCACCCTGGCCACCACCCGCTGGCTCGTCGCCATCCTGGAAAATAACCAGCAGGCCGACGGCTCCGTGGTTGTTCCAGAAGCCCTTCGCCCATTTGTTGGCAAGGACGTTCTCGAGCCAAAGAAGTAAAAACCTGGCTTATGAGCTCACCTCCGGGTGGGCTCATTTTTTATGCCCGGGGCTAGACGAGACCACGGACAAGAACAGCGCCGGCACCAAGGAAAGCAATCACATAGACTAACTGGCCGGCACGCTTCTCAGGTAAATAATCATGAAGATAATGGGCGGCCACAAAACCGCCAATACTACAGGCGGCAGCAACGAACCAGACAGAATTCTCAAAAATAGGCACACCGTGGGCAATAAGGCTCATAATGAGGCTGAGCAGATTCAAGCCAGTGAAATAGGCTTGGGCGGTTGCCACATAGGAGCGGTACTCCCACTCAATACAATGGGCATAGATAACCAAAGGTGGGCCACCAATACCGGCACAAACATTGAGGAAACCCGAAGCACCACCAGCAATAGGGGCGCCGGCAGGGCCCGCCATAAGGCGACTATGGGTCACCAGCTTGCCCAAGATAAGAGCAATCAAGGTCGCAATACCCAAAACCACATCGAGCACCTTGGGGGCCACAAAGTGGGCAAAAAGAATACCGGGGATAAGGCCAATAGTGGCGGGGATGAAAATACGGATGAGTTTGGCTTTATCCACCTCATGCCACAGAGTTTTAGCTGAGACCGCGCAGACAATGACACCAATGACCTGGAGGAGCATCACACCATCATGCTCACCAAGGAAAATAATGAGCAGGGGTGCGGCGACAAGAGCCAGGCCCATGCCTGTGATGCACTGCAAAATACAGCCCAAGAAAAGGGCGATGCCCACGCCAATCACACTCATGGGATTACTATAGCGTAATAGAAACCCTGGGGGAAGGGGGCGTAGAATATATCGTGATTCGCACCGCCGAGAATAACCTGCCCTCGCGCCGGGCTGTCGAAGCGGCCGGCTACACGCAGGTGGACCTCAGTGATGGCATGGTGGAATACAGAAAATACGAAAGTGGGAAAGCAATGACTACGGAAAATACTGCGAAGAATATCTGGCTACACGTCGGTGTGGGCAATTTTCACCGCGCACACCAGGCACGCTACTTTGAGGATTTGAAAAATAGCGACTGGGCCTTGGTGGGTGGCAATATTCGCAATGACATGGAATATGTCATCGAAGGCCTGAATACGCAGGGCCACTACACCCTGGAAACAGTCAGCCCGCAGGGCGAGCGCACCTATGAGCGTATTAGTTCCATTAGCCGCGCTATTGCCTGGGAGCCAGGCCTTGAAGCCCTCATTTCCACCGCAGCAGACCCACAGACCAAGGTCATCGCATTTACCGTGACTGAGGCCGGCTACTATGTGGACAATGCTGGTGCCCTCATGCTCGATGACCCAGCCATTGCAGGGGATCTCAAGGGCGAATGCAATACCATCTTCGGTTTTATCACCAAGGCCCTGGAGCGCCGCGCCCAACTGCCAGGCGAGCAAGGCAAAGTCACCCTGGTGTCCTGCGATAATCTTCGCCACAACTCCCAAGTCTTTAGCACCTGCCTGGAGCAGTTCCTGGCAGCAGCCGGCAAGGCGGAACTCTCCGCTTGGATTGCTGAGCACACCACCGCCCCAATGACCATGGTGGACCGCATCACCCCACGCACCACCGAAGAAGTTCTTGCCCGCGTGGAAGAAGCAACAGGGGAGAAGGACCTCATCCCAGTGATGAGCGAAACCTTCATCCAATGGGTCATCGAGGATAATTTCAAAAATGGCATCCGCCCACCGCTCGAAACAGTTGGTGCAGAAATGGTGGAGTCCGTTATCCCTTATGAGGAAGCCAAGATTCGAATCTTGAACGCCCCACATGCAGCCATTGCCTGGTCTGGCAGCTTGAAGGGCAAAGAGTATATCCACGAGTCTGTGGCACTTCCTGAGGTGCGCGCACTTGCCTATGACTATGTCACCGAAGATGTGATTCCAAGCCTTGCGGACCAGGGTGAAATTATTGATTTCGCCGCCTACCGTGACGTGGTGCTTGAGCGCTTTGCCAACTCCTATATCAAGGACACGAATCAGCGCGTGAGCGCCGATGGGTTCTCAAAAATCCCGGGCCAGATCCTCCCCACCCTGCTCCAGTGCTATGAGCGCGGCCAGGAACCACGAGCAACAGCCAAGGTTGTCGCCGCTTTCTATCGCTTCATCGAAGCAAGTGCCAAGGGTGAGCTGCCCTTTGACTACTTCGATGGTGCAGTCAGCCACGAGCATATCGTTGGGATTTTCAATACCCCTGATCCACTCGCGACCTTCCTTGGCTCCACGGCACTCTTTGGTGAACTCGCCGGGGATGAAAAATTTAGTGCACTACTAGGGGAAATGCTCAAAGATTAAGAATGGACTAAAAGAAAAATAGAAAAAGGGGAATAAAGTGTGTGCAGGTGCCGTTGAGAATCAAGGTAATTAAAAACGCACACAGGAGACTACATGTCTGTCTTGATGACAATCTTCGCGGCACTAGCGGCACTTCTACATTTCTATATTTTCTATATGGAGTCCTTCGCCTGGGATAAGCCAGCCACCCGTAAGGTCTTTGGCGAACTCAGCAAGGAAGAACTTGAGCACACCAAGTTCATGGCCTTCAACCAGGGCCTCTACAATATGATGCTTGGCGTAGTGACCTTCGTTGGTCTCTTCACCGGCAGCGCAGCCCTCGTTGCTGCAGGTACCGGCTCCATGTTCTTTGCAGCCCTCATGCTCGGTCTGACCTCCAAGGCACACCGCAGCGCAGCCGTGAAGCAGGGCTTCCTGCCACTGCTGGCCCTCATCTTCTTGATTCTGGCCTAAGGCTACAGCCAATAAAAGAGCCCCACACACAGGAAAGAAAACCTGTATGTGGGGCTTTCGGCATTTAGAACTCCATATTGCCCGGGGCTAAAGCGATGCCGGCAATAATGGCACCAATAACCGGAATAGCAAGCAGCAACCAGAACCATGGCTTGGAGCGAAGACCAGGGTCTGATGGGGAGTCGTCGGCAGGGCCCTTGACGGTGGCGTAGCTCAGACGGTCAGCCGCCTTGGTGTAATCGGAATACAGACGGCCAAGCTCCTCAACATCAGTGGAGACACCATTAGCAGCCTCAAGCTTGGTTAAGGCATCCTTGAATTCGCTGCGGATGCGCTCATTGACCACATTCTCATAGTGCTTGAGCAGCAAGTCCTTAGAAGCCAACCTGGAGCGGATTGACGACTGGATCAATTCCAAGCCCTCAAACTCGGTGGTTGGGACATCCGTCTTACTCTGCTGAGTCACGGCCAAAGAGGCGCGCTTCTCGTAATAGAGGCCAATCAGATAATCCTTCTGCGCATCACCAAGGTACTCAGACTTGATGACCTTATCGCACTGGGCGATGGCATAGGACGTGCCCTGAAGGGCATTCAGCGTCTCAGTGATAGAGGCTACGGAGGTTGAGTTGGTGCTGGAAGAAATGGCCTTACGCAGCTCAGCCAGCGAGGAATTATAGCTATCGACCAGCGGCTGGGTTGCCGAAGCATGAGTTGCTAGGCTGGCTGGGATGGCGGTCGTAGTGCTCACAGCGGTCTTTGCCTGTGAGATAGCTGTGTTGAGTTCGCTGGCCTTGAGGAGGATAGCCGCATAGTCATTAGGGTCAGAACTCACAGTTTTCTTTAGCTGTGAGCTGAAGCCAGAAACAGCCGAAGCAGGCAGGTGGGTGAGCTCCTTGAGGGTGGAGTAGCTAATGGCAAGTTCAGCGGCGCAGGCATAGCGCTTAGCGAGCTCAGCAATCTGCTCCTCTGTGCCTCCCGAATTAGCGGCATCCCACATGGCCTTGCGGGTATTCTTCACCGCATCCTCAATCTCAGTATCACCAAGGGTGCCCAGGATATTATCCACCGAATCGTACTTGGTCACCTCAGCAATTGGGCTCAGACGAACATTATCGGCACGCGCCTGGTTCAGCACCGCACGGGAATTGGCATAGTAGGTCGATGGGGAGGAAGTCCACAGTTCCTTGAGCTGCTCAATATAGGAAGCACGGGAAGACTCAGGCAAAGTAGTGAAGGCCGTACCATTCAAGGAATTAATGTCCTGAATGAGGGAAACCAGGGCCTTATAGCGAACCGCAGTGGTGCCAATGGCATCCGGATCCATCTCGGAAGAAGAGTCCTTGGTTAGATTCTGCAAGGTGATACGAAGACCCGAATACTGGCCCAGCAAAATTGGATCAGCCTTGGCATAGTCGGCATCAATCAGAACCACATCGTTAATGGCGCGCTTGGCCTCTGACATCTTGCTATCTAGAGCAGTCATGTGGTTAATGACAGGCTGGACTTCTTCACCGGTGCTAAAAGGACCCAGGGAACTCACAGCAGTCTGAAGCTTTGAGTCGAGCTGCTCACGCTGACTAGCAGTTAAGTCATCACGGTACTGCAGAATGCCATAGTAGCGGGCAATAGAGAAGGCGCGGTTATAGTCCTGCATCTTCTGCTTAATGACCTCTGGGTCAAGCTCGGTGGACTCAGAACCTGCCACAGCATCCTTGGCCTTGAGAGCCGCTGCAGCAGCCTGTGCGCGGGAATCATCGGCAGTTAGAAGATGGTGAGTATAGGCCGGTTTGAAGGCAGCAACCTGCTTCATCACATCATTCAGTGCGGTGGCCTGGGACTTAAGAGCCCCACTCTTATCCTGAACAGCCGTATTGGTGGTCGCAAAATCAAGGGTGGCAAGCTGGCTCAGAAGGGCATTCTTCTGGCCCTGGGTCAATGCGCCCGCATTATCCCTAGCCCCCAAGAAATCGAGGATTGCTGCAAGGCTAGAAACATTGGCGACCTCATTGAGGAAGTCTTGAATCTCCGTGGTTGAGGTGGAGGAATCAATAGTGGTTGCCGTAGCTGAAATCTTGGCAACTGCAGCACTCAGCTCCGGCTGGCTGTACTTTGCAAGCTGCTCAGTGGCCTTAGCAAGAATTGCGGTATTTGCCGAATTGATCTTTGGGTTCCAGTCAGTAGCCAAGGTATCTGCTTGGTCAACATAGACATTAAGCGCAGCCTTGTAGGCGGAAAGTGACTGCTCAGAGCTCACAGCTAATAGTTGCTGGGAGAAAGTTGAGTACTGTCCTGCGGTGACTTTGGACTTAATGCTCTGGGCCGCAGAAATCAGGGCATCATAGTAGGCACGATCATTGAGATAGGCCTTGGCATTAGCCTCATAGGCAGTGTAGTTATCGCCCTCATCCTTGGCCATGTAGGCAGAATATTTTTGGGCAAGCTGATTGTAGCGATCCACATAGCCCGAACCAAGGGCATCAACCTCTGCACCCTGCTGGCCGGTGGTGGCTGCCGCCTGGGCTGCCTGGGCAAAAGTACCCGAATTTAGTGTCTTAACTGGGCTAATGATCTGCTCAATTGCGGAAGAATAATCGCTTGAAGCCTGGGACTTATTCACCGCATCCAGCTTTGCCTTCACAGCTTTAATCATCTGTGAAGGAAGATTAGTCAAAGCCTCCAGTTCCTTGACGGCCTTGGAATGGGTCTCAGTATTAGCCTTGGTATTGGCCTCCAGTGTGGTGGCTTTGGTAAGTGCAGTGCTCACTGCATCCAAAGAAGACTGCTCAGTAGTGGCATCTTCCATGGCCTTCTTCAAAGCCGCATAGGCATTCTGGATATCCGTCGAATCATAGGATGGTGGGTTCGTGGAATAAGCACTATAGGCCTTGGCCGCCGAATCCATCACCTGGTCAATCCGGGAAATCCAGCTCTTAACCTCAGTGAGTTTAGTGTTAAAGTCATCCTGATCCTGAGTTGGATCAATATCAACCAACGCGGATGCAATGGCACTATTCTGGGCAGAAGTGCGATGCGCACCAGTTCCCTGGGTAGTGTCCATGGCACTGGTATATGCAGTGTAGACAGCATTGTAATTCTTCAGATGCCTGCGGGCCGAAGAAACCTCATTAGCAATAGTGTCTTTATTCGGCAGAGATTCTGGATTAAGCAGCTTATTGAGCGCATCCCAGTATCCCAGGTACTTCACAGCTATAGGAGCCTGTGGGTCCGAAGAGAAGTCAACTTTATAGGACTCCAGGTCAGCAGATGCCCCGGAATAAATACTATCCTGCTGCTCAATTAGACTACGGGCATCAGCAACCTCGTTGGAATAGTCCTGCGAGCCACGCTTCCACACCTCGAGATAATGCGCGGCCACCAAAGTGCCAAGATTCTTCGGGGAGGTGGCGCTAACCGTAATAGCCTCTACATCATCCTTGAAAGACTCGTAGGTGAAGACAGGATTACAGTTCGTGGCGAGAGTCTCATCAGACTTTTGAGTGCCATCAGGATCAGCGCTGTTGAGGTAGTCCTCGCAGGTCTGAAGGGTGGTGCTAATAGCATTCTGATCACTGCTGCTGAGGTAGGCGGAGTTGATCCCATTGGCTTTGGCCTGGGCAAGACGAGCGCGGGCCTGGGTTTCACGGTCAGAAACAGTGGAGGTAGCGACAGTTGGATCCGCAGCAGAGGTTGCCGGGGCCTGCAATGCGCTCATTGTGATGACGAGCACAGTTGCTAGCGTAGGCACCCTATAGGCTGGGAATGTCACGTGAAGACCTTAAGTTCGTATTCAACAAATCCTAATAATTATATCGAGAGTGCATGCTAGCTGCAAAGAGTCAGAAAAATGAAAACCCTGGCAGAGATAAAAAAGACGCGACCGTGTTCAACACGGCCGCGCCTTGAGCTGCAGGAAAAAGAAAACCAGATTAATTTATGCAGCAAAATTATTTCGGTATCTACTGTTCCCAGTTAAAGGTACGCTCCACAGCACGATTCCACTCGGAATAGAGATGATCACGCTCAACTGCAGGCATCTGTGGGTTCCATACCTTATCAACAGAATTCTTCTCCTTGAGAACATCAAGGGAATCCCAGAAACCGGTATACAGACCAGCAGCATAGGCTGCACCAAGAGCAGTCGTCTCAATAATCTTTGGACGAACCACATTGGTGTCAATGATATCGGACTGGAACTGCATGAGCAGCTCATTCTTCACCATGCCGCCATCAACCTTGAGCTCATTAAGAGGCACACCAGAATCAGCAACCATGGCGTCGAGAACCTCACGGGTCTGGTAGGCAGTAGCCTCAATAACCGCGCGGGCAATGTGATTGCGATTAGCAAAACGAGTCAAACCAACAATCACGCCACGGGCATCCGAACGCCAGCGAGGAGCAAAGAGGCCAGAGAATGCAGGCACCACATAGACGCCACCATTATCAGGAACCTCCTTGGCATAGGTCTCCACAGTCGGTGCATCAGGAATAATCTGCAGATTATCGCGCAGCCACTGCACCAAGGAACCACCAACAGCCACAGAACCCTCAAGGGCATAGACAGGCTTCTGGCCCTCAATCTGATAACACACAGTAGTAATCAGACCATTATCGGAGAAACGAGGCTTGGTACCCGTATTGAGCAGCATAAACAAACCAGTACCATAGGTATTCTTGGCGTCACCATCACGGAAACATGCCTGGCCAAACATGGCTGCATGCTGATCACCAAGCACACCACAAATAGGAACACCGGCAAGAGTACCGCGCTCACGAACCGTACGATAATTCGCAACAGAAGGACGAATCTCAGGGAGCATGGAACGTGGAATGGACATGGCGTCGATAAGCTCATCATCCCACTCGAGGGTCTCAAGATTCATGAGGCAAGTACGCGAAGCATTAGTCACATCCGTGACGTGCAGCGCTGGCAGGCCCTTATCGCCCTCGGCGCCACCGGTCAGATTCCAAATCAACCAAGTATCAATGGTGCCAAAGAGCAGGTCACCGGCCTCCGCCTTCTCGCGGGCGCCCGGAACATTATCCAGAATCCAACGAACCTTAGGGCCCGAAGGATAAGAAGTCAGAGTCATACCAGTCTTATGGCGCCAACGGTCAACGCCCTCAGGGCCAGCAATCTGCTCACAAAGCGCACTGGTACGAGTATCCTGCCACACAATCGCATTGTAGACAGGCTCACCAGTGTTCTTATCCCACACAACAGTGGTCTCACGCTGGTTAGTAATACCAAGAGCAACCACCTGACTTGGGAAAGCATCAGCATCCGCAATAGCGGCAGCCACAGCGCGACGAGTATTATCCCAAATCTCGATAGGGTCATGCTCGACCCAACCCTTCTGTGGGAAAATCTGCTCGTGCTCAAACTGGCCGGAACCAGCAATCTCGCCATTGGCATCAAAAAGAATACAGCGAGTAGAAGTAGTGCCCTGATCAATAGAGGCAACGTACTTATTAGAAGAAGGAGGGACCATGAGAATTCCTTTCAAAAACTAGCCGGCAATGCCGATGAGAGTTGCAGCAAGGAGAGGGCCAACAATAGGCACCCAGGCATAAGCCCAGTTAGCGCCACCCTTATCCTTGATAGGAAGGACGAAAGCGTACATGAGACGAGGGCCCAAATCACGGGCAGGATTAATGGCATAGCCAGTAGGAGTACCAAGGCTCATACCAATGGCCACAACAACAAAGGCCACAGCCACATAGCTCAAGCTACCGACCTGCACGCCACCCGGACCCCACACAATGAAGCCAAGGAGTGCAGCAGTACCGATGAACTCAGTGACCACATTCCAGCCATTCTTACCGTGGGCAGGACCGGTAAAGAAAATCCCGCCAGTCTCACGGTTAGCATGGGTAATATTGCCCTGGTCATCATAATTATTGGCATCAAACATCTGCTTATAGGAAGCCCACGCAAGCAGAGCGCCAGCCATAGCGCCGAGGAGCTGACCCGCAATATATGCAGGAACCAAACTCCACTCCAGGCCACCCTGGAAAGCAAGACAGATAGTAACGGCCGGGTTCAGGTGGCCGCCAGACTTATCAGCAATGGAGGCGCCGATAAGAACGGCGAAACCCCAACCGAAAGCAATGAGTAGCCAGCCAGTATTCTTAGCGGCTGAAGTACGCAGCGTATTGGCCGCGCAAACACCATTACCAAAAAGCAACAGTGCCATCGTACCCAGGAACTCCCAGGTAAAAGCAGACATTGCGGTCATATTACATCCTTAAATAAAACGGACTAGCCTTCATCTTGGCTTGTATCAATATCGGCATAAGACTCAGGAGCCTTAGTAGCAAGATCATTGCCGGCCTCATCAGTCAAAGCCTTCTCAGCAGCAAGAGTTGCCTCAGTGCGCTCACGGAAAATAGCAACCTCGCGCTCGCGAGTCTCCTCATCCCAACCAAGAGCCTCAGCAATCACCTTCGAGGCGTGCTCAGCGCAGTTCACACCACGATCCGCATACTCCATGGTGATACGAAGACGACGGGAAAGAACATCCTCCAAGTGGCGTGCACCCTCATGGGTTACCGCATAGAGCAGCTCCGCATTGATATAGCCCTCCGCGCCGGGCACTGGCTCGAGCAAGGAAGCATCATCCTTAGCAGGCTCGAGGACCTCGAAAATGAGGGAACCATAGCGGTTGAGAAGGTGATCCACCACAGCAGCAGAGACACCAAGGCGGGCAGCCAAGGAATCCACCTGATTAGCAAGAGCATGGTAGCCATCAGCACCAAGGAGAGGAACCTGCTCGGTCACAGACTCAGGCACAGCCTTCGGAATATCCTGGGCGGCTGCATCAATAGTGTCCTTACCGATCACACGGTAGGTGGTGTACTTACCGCCAGCCACAGAAATCAGGCCAGGGCAGACGCGGGCCACCGCATGGTTACGGGAAAGCTTGGTGGTGGAATCCGACGTACCAGACACCAGCGGGCGAAGACCCGCATACACGCCACAAATATCCGAGTAGGTGATTTGGCGCTTCACCTTGGCATTAAGGTGCTCAAGGATATAGTCAATATCAGCCTTGGTTGCGGCAGGATTAGCAAGGTTATGATCCCAATCCGTATCGGTGGTGCCCACAATCCAGTAGTCACCCCAAGGAATAACAAAGAGCACCGACTTCTCGGTTACGAAGGTCATGGCGACCTCGCCCTCAAGCGCAGTACGAGGAATCACAATATGCACACCCTTGGAGGCGCGCACATGGAACTTGCCCTCAACACCAGCAAGCTCCTGGACCTTATCGGTCCACACGCCGGTGGCATTGACGAAAACAGAACCATGAATAGTGGTCTCGCGGCCCGTATCCGTATCGCGCACAACAGCGCCGGTAATGCGGCCATTCTCCTTCTCGAAGGAGACCAGCTGGGTGGCTGGGCGGATGGTGGCGCCGAAGTGAGCGGCGGTGCGCAGGACGGTCATGGTGTGACGGGCGTCGTCGACAAGCGTATCGAAGTAGCGAACGCCGCCGACGAAAGCATCATCGCGTAGGCCGCCAGCAAGCTTGAGGGTGCCCTTGCGGGTCAGGTGCTTCTGCATTGGGACGGACTTTGCGCCGCCCATGAGGTCATAGAGCATGAAGCCGGCCGCCATATATGGGCGCTCCCAGACGCGGCGGGTCAATGGGAAGACGAACTTGAGTGGCTTGACCAGGTGAGGAGCCAAGGTGGACATGGACAGCTCGCGCTCATGAAGACCCTCAGCAACCAGGCGGAAGTCGAGCATGGCGAGGTAGCGCAGGCCACCGTGGAACATCTTGGAGGAACGGGAGGAGGTGCCGCCGGCGAAATCGCGGGCTTCAATGACAGCAACCTTCAAACCGCGGGTGGCGGCATCAACAGCGGCGCCGGCGCCAACGGAACCGCCACCAATGATGACAACATCATAATGTTCGGACTCGAAGTCCTTCCAAGCCTGTTCTTGTTGTGCTTTGTTTAGCACGATTCCTCCTTGAGTAAAACGGTTTAAATTTACTTACCTACGGTATCGTAGCATCCACAAAGCGGGGCGCTTATAATTTTGATAGTGTTAGGTCTGTCACATCTCGCAAAGGAATGTACTCCCCAGGGGAATAAGACTGTGAGAAAACTGGGAATGAGCAGCGGAAAGGTTTCATAGAAGATCTGCATTAGTTTTGGAATCGCAAGTAAAAAATTTTATGAAAATTGTTGCATGGTGTAATAAATGGCTTGCAAGATCCTTAGATGGCTGTCTAAAAAAGGCGTCGAAAAGCTAGGGGAAAAAGGTGTGAAGGATGCAACTAACCGTGAAAGGACGGATGAAACCTTGTAAAGTTGGGGTATGAGCTTTCGTCGCATAGTGCATGGCCTCATCCACGACCCGCTGTACTCAGCCGTAGTCGGACTGGCCCGAACCGCCTTCTTCCTGCAAGACCTTAAGGTGCACACCAAAGGTGCGGAAAGACTGCCGGCCGCGGGTGGCGCCGTCATCGCCGCCAACCACACCGGCTACCTCGACTTTGTCTACGTGGGCGTGGCGGCACGCACCCACCAGCGATTCATCCGCTTCATGGCGAAATCCGAAGTATTCAAAGCACCCGTCGCCGGGCGCATTATGCGCGGGCTAAAGCACATTAGTGTCGACAGGATTGACGGCGCTGCCAGCTACCATCAAGCTGTGAACTTCCTGCGAAACGGTGAATTCGTGGGCATCTTCCCAGAAGGCACCATCTCCCGCAGCTACGAAGTCAAAACCCTACGCAGCGGTGCCGTGCGCATGGCCCAAGAAGCCGGGGTGCCAATCTACCCAGTCACCCTCATCGGCTCACAGCGCGTATGGCCAAAGGTGGGCAAGCGCAACCTTGGCCGCAAGCACATCCCGCTCGAAATCTGGGTGGGCGAGCCATTCTACCCACAAGGGGATGCGGAAGAAGCAACCCGCGAATTCCAGGCACTCATGAAAAAACAGCTGGATGAACAGTGGGACTACTATATTGACACCTACGGTCCATTCCCAGCCGGCGAGCCATGGATGCCGCGCCGATTCGGGGGCTCCGCGCCGGACCCACAGATAATTGAAGCTGAAGACGAAGCACTCTACAGTGAGCGCATGCGCGTGCGCCACCTGCGTGAAGACCTGGACTCCATCACCGCAAAGATGCACCAGCTTTCCGCTGAATTCCTCCTGCAGAGGGGAGAAGAGTTTATTCCGGACGGTACTGACGTGCAGGAAAAGCTCAAGGCATTGAGCACTAATGTGCAGGCGCTGACCGGGGAGGCTACTGCGGGGCTGAAGGTCGGCGTCTCCAAGGTACAGGGAGCTGTGAGTAGGCTGAGTGAATCCTCCGGCCAATTGGTAGCCCAGCTCGGCACACGCACCGAGGTTCTCTACAGCCCAAGTATTTCTCATCTCGTGGACCAGGTATTGGCTGAGGCCAAGCAGGTGCGCGACCGACTCCCAGGAAGGTGCAAGTCAATGTTGCCTGTGAACGTGACCGGTCTGGTCTCCGATGTGGATGGCACCATCTACCACGACCAGGAAATCAGCCCAGCAATCCAAGAAGCTGTGAAGCTGCTCGAAGCATCCGGCCGCCGATTCATCATGGCAACCGGCCGCCCACCATCACGAATCCCAAAGATTATCAATAAGCTCAACCACGCCCCACTAGCTGTGAGCGCCAATGGTGCTGTGGTCATGGACACCGCCACCGAAGAAATCCTGCACGTTGAGGGCTTCACCCAGGAGCAGCACGAACGCATCCTTGAAGTATCCAAGCGCGTCTTCCCTGGCTGTGAATTCGACATTGACATTGTCGATGGCACCACCATCAAGGTCACCGTGCTCACCCCAGGCCCAAGTAAGGAAATCTGCGAAAAGCTCGCCCCTGAACTCGAGGGTGTCGCTGACGTGACCTACTCCTGGAAGGAAGGCCACGCGGAACTCAGCCCAATTGGTGTCACCAAGGCGACCGGCCTGCAGTGGCTCGTGGAGCATGAAGGCCTGGACCCAGCCACCCTCGTGGCCTGCGGTGATATGCCAAATGACATTGAGATGCTGGACATGGTGGGCCTCGGTGTGGCCATGGGCAATGCGGACCCACAGGTGATTGCCAAGGCACAGTATGTCACGGCGCCAGTGGAAAAGGACGGTGTAGCGCAGGTCATTGCCGCCATCCTTGAGACGGATAAATAAAATGAAGCAACCGGAACTCATCGTTAGTGACCTTGATGGCACGCTCCTTCAGGATAATGAGCGTGTGAGCCCGCGGCTGCGGGCCGTGCTGTCGCGTGCGCACCGGGCTGGGGTGCCGATTATCCTGGCCACGGGACGGCCACAGCGATGGGTGCATCCGGTGATTGAGCAGCTCGACTTTGACCCCATGTGTGTGACGGGCAATGGGGCGGTGGTGTATGACTCCTCACAGCAAAAAATAACTGATAGTTTCCTGTTAGAGACTGAGGTGATGGGGTGCGTCGTGAAGCAGGCAATGGAGAACATTGGCCCGCATATCGGCTTTGGTGTGGAGCGCCTGGTCGAGGATGTTTTTGCGCCGGAGCATGAGCATTTTGCCATCAACGAAAGCTTCAACCGCCTGTGGCCGGACAATGGTGAAGGCGTGGAGGAAATCGCACAGCTCATTGAGCGACCAGCCGTCAAACTACTCATCCGTGACTCCACACGCACAGCCTCCGAAATGTACGCGCTCATGGGTGACGTCCCGGGCGCACAGATAACATACAGCATCGATGTGGGTCTTTTGGAAGTTTCCGCAGAGGGGGTCACCAAAGCTCACACCCTAGATATCCTGGCAGCGCGCATGGGAATTGACCCGGCCAATGTCATTGCCTTTGGGGATATGCCCAATGATGCGGCCATGCTTGAGTGGGCCGGGTGCGGGGTTGCCATGGGCAATGCGCACGCCGACCTCAAGAAGATCGCCAACCGGGTCACTGCAAGCAATGATGAGGACGGGGTAGCAGTGGTCCTGGAAGAGTTCTACGGAAAATAAAGCTGTGAGCGGAGGGGCTCCCGCGGAAGTCCGGGGGACTTCCTTGGGCGTCGATTAGCTTATTGGGAACTAGCCACCTCCGTGGAGTAGTCGATGGAAGTAGGCGAGGCGGCGGCGTGGGCTGCCGGGGCGACGTGGGTGGTTCAAGCCCCAGCCAGTCTCCACGTGGCCATCGTGGTAGCGGATGGTTGTGCGTCCCGTCAGGTCATCGTGCTCATAGTCCCAGCCGCCCTTGGAGTGGCGCTCCGCATGGTGGTCGGGGCAGAGGAAGCGCAGGTTGGTTCTGCCCGTTTCGCCGCCATTGCGATACTCCTTCTGGTGGTCAATCTCGCAGCGGGAAGCCGGCACGGGGCAGCCGGGCACCACGCAACCGCCCTGAGTAATGAAAGAAATCTCGGAGAGAGTGCGGTTGGCGAGGCGGCCCTTGATAAGGGAAATCAGATTGCCATTCTCATCGCAGACCCCGGTTTTGAGATCCAGCTCGGCAAAGTTTTCAATATTCTCCGCCACCTGGCCAATGGTGAGAATCGCGCCCGTGCTGGTCAGGATAGTGGTGTGGCGAGTAATCTTCTTCAAATCAGGCAAGGCCAGCAGGTGAATAATTGTGCCGGTGCGGGCACCGCCGCCCTTGAGGATGAGGTTCTCGAAGGCGCGGCCCAAACTCACAGTTATATCTTCCTGTGAGTTGGAATTGCGGCGCTCGTAGGTGGCGGTGCGCAAGGCCTGATCAATATGCATATTGAGCGTGGGGTTGGCGCGCAGCACATACACACCCGAACCATCCTTATTCTGATGGCGGTGAAGGAGACGAGTGTCGTGGGTGTTGTGGGAGGCGTCGGCACGCTTGAGGATAGCGGTGATTTCGGCATTGATGCCGGTCTCCGCGCGATCGACGCTGGGGTATTCGCGGGACATGAGGCTGCGCAGCAAGTCGAGTTGGTCCACGCCGTGGGTGGCGCGGGTGACCTTGGCGGTGCGGCCCACGATTTTGGTGAAGAAAGTGGCAGGGTAGTTGCGGGCAAGGTAGAGGTCGCGGAGAGGGGCGTCGGCAAGCAAGCGGCCGGCGGCGACGAAGGATTTGGCCTGCGAGGCGCTCATATTGAGCTGGCGGGCAACGGTGGCAAAGGGACGGGAGCGCAGGTCGCGCGCAATCTCGCGGGCGCAGTCGAAGAACTCAAGCTCCAGGCGCGTGCGCGAGGCGATGATAGAAATTGAGGTAGACATACCTCGAACCTAAGGCACAGAACCTGGGTAATATAATACAAATGAAGAAGGCCTGTGGAATTCGAAGTTATCCACAGGCCTGTTCAGCGAAAGCGCCACAATGTGATATGGCGACTAGTGCTTAGGTATCCGAATTAGAGTCATTTCCGCTGGTAGAGCCGAAAACTCCAAGGAGGAAAAGAATCAAAAGGAGCAAAGCGCCGCCCGCGAGGAACGGACCAATTTGTCCTACAAGATCATTCGATGGGGCCGAAGGGCCGGCAACAAACTGGAGGGCGGCGGTGGCCGCGCCAGTCCTCATAGCCGCATAACGCTGTGAAGCAATACCGCGGATATTATCCATCTGGGCATAGGCGGCGTCACCCGGGCACTCCGTATTATCCACATCGCGGTGGGCGAAGATATTGCGCAGGGTCACGGCAGTACCGCGAGGATAAGGGGTGTAGGAAGAACCCTCGGAATAATGAACCGTGGAGCCTAGAGGATCGAAGCCGGAGATGAAGGCCTTCCAGCCGGCGAGGTTGCCGACGGCTGACAGCATATCATTGCTGGGAGCTACCTGTGTGAAAGTGCCCATCATGGAAATGGCCCAGGTGTTCTGGTTAAAACCACCAGCGTGAGCGCCCTCAACAGCGCGGTCGAAGCCGCCATAAGCGCCCTCATAGATATTGCCGAAGCGGTCAACGAGGCTGTGGTAGCCGATATCGCACCAGCCAAGGGTCTTGGCGTGGTAGGTATAAATGCCGCGCACAATGCCAGGGGCATCATTCACAGCATAATCATTGGAGCCCACAGTGTGGTGGATGGTGATGCCGGTGACGCGGTCATTATAGGTTGGGCCCTCACAGCGGATGGACTCATCAGCACCCCAGCTGGCGCGAGGAATCAGGCGCAGCTGCTCATTGGCGGTGTAGGCCATAGGGGCAATGGTGTTTTGCTTCTTGCCGTCGATGAAGACCATCTGTGGGGCTCCCAGCTCCTCAATGCTGGCAGAATCCTGTGAGAAGGAGATTTGGATGGTCGTGGTTGGTTGGACGTACACAACGTCGGTGCCCTTCACAGCCTTATCGGCAGTCTGGGGAAGGGTGTGGGTATCGTACCAGGGGGTCCAGGAGCCGTCGGCACGCTGGGAACGCACGTTGAGTTCGACCTGCGGATTGGTATTTTCCGGATCGGACCAGGTCAGGGCGAACATGGAGAAGCTCTCAGCTGAAGAAGCCTGAAAGACAGCTGTGGGGGCTTCGGCGACTTTGTGGGCGGTCCAGTCCTCGCCGGTGGCACCAGTGGACTGGGCGGCGGGGGACTGATCTGCAGGAATCTCAACGCGGCTGGCCTCGGAAAGTGGATGGGTGTCCACACTGGCCGATACAGGCTTGAGATCATCAAGGAACTTGGTATTCTTGGCGGCCACAACATAGCTCATAATCAGGGCCACGCTCAAAATGAGGATAAGACTTGGGCGCAGGTGCGCGCGAATCGCAGTGGTGCGATGGGGGTGATTCACAGCAAACTCCCAACTATATATAACTGTGGAGATGATTTTAGCACTAGCCGGTGGGGAAACCACCAGAGAGAAAACATGCCCTGTAAGGTGGATCCTATGAACTATGACCTCATCGTTGTCGGTTCCGGTCTCTTCGGCCTCACAGTGGCCGAGCAGGCAGCATCGGAACTGGGTAAGAGAGTATTGATCGTCGAGAAGCGAAGCCATGTTGGTGGCAACGCATACTCCGAAAAAGACCCTGAAACTGGCATTGAAGTGCACAAGTACGGTGCCCACCTCTTCCACACCTCCAATGAGCGTGTATGGAACTATGTCAATAAGTTCACCAGCTTCACGGGCTACCAGCACCGCGTATTCGCCATGCACAAGGGCCAGGCCTACCAATTCCCAATGGGCCTGGGTCTGATCGCGCAGTTCTTTGGCAAGTACTACTCCCCAGAGGAAGCCAAGGCCCTCATCGCCGAGCAGGCCAGCGAAATCAACACCGAAGACGCAACCAACCTCGAAGAGAAGGCCATCTCCCTCATCGGCCGCCCACTCTACGAAGCCTTCATTCGCGACTACACCGCCAAGCAGTGGCAGACCGACCCGAAGGAACTCCCCGCCGGCAATATCACCCGCCTGCCAGTGCGCTATAACTTCGACAACCGCTACTTCAACGACACCTACGAAGGCCTACCAGTTGAAGGCTATGCCGCATTCCTCGAAAATATGGCGAAGCACGAAAACATTGAGGTGCGCCTGGACACCGACTGGTTTGAGGTTCGTGACGCTATCCGCGCCGAAAACCCTGACGCCTCAGTCGTCTACACCGGCCCACTGGACCGCTACTTCGACTACGAGGCCGGCCACCTGGGTTGGCGCACCCTCGACTTTGAAACCGAAGTCCTCAATATCGGCGACTTCCAGGGCACCCCAGTGATGAACTACAATGACGCGGAATTCCCATACACCCGCATCCACGAGTTCAAGCACTTCCACCCTGAGCGCAAGGACACCTACCCTGATGACAAGACCGTCATCATGAAGGAATACTCCCGCTTCGCCGAGGAAGGCGATGAGCCATACTACCCAATCAACACCCCGGACGACCGCGAAATGCTGCTCAAGTACCGCGAACTCGCCGAGAAGGAAACCGCCGAAAAGGCCGTGTACTTCGGTGGCCGCCTAGGCACCTACCAGTACCTGGACATGCACATGGCTATCGCCTCCGCACTGAGCTTGTTTGATAATAAGCTGCGCGACGTACTGTAGTTTTTGAAAAAAGAAGCCCGCTAGCTCTGAATGAGAGTTAGCGGGCGTTTTTGATTTGTTCAGCCAAGCGACTACAGGCGGTTGCCGTACTTTTGACGGTCGGCCTCGGCCTTGGCCTCGATACGGTCGCGGATGCGGAACCAGTAGAAGCCCAAACCAATCATCACGGCGCAGAACAAACCAAGAGTCCAACGACCTGCAGTGGTACTCAGATTAGAAATAATCACCACAGAGAAGAAAATAATGGAAATATAGTTCGTGTATGGCGCACCAGGCATACGGTACTTAGGACGCTGCATCTCACCCTTCTTGACCTTCCTCAAGAAAGCAATATGGGAAATGAGAATCATCATCCACGTAGAGGCAAAACCAATACCGGCCAGGTTCATGACGATCTCGAAGGCTTCGTCGGCAAGGAAAAGGTTGAGGACCACGCCGAGAAGGCCAAAGGAGCAAGTGAACAAAATACCATTGGCCGGAACGCGATTCTTATTCAGCTTAGAAGCAATATGCGGTGCAGAACCGGCCACAGCCATGGAACGCAGAGTACGACCAGTAGCGTAGAGACCCGCATTCAAAGAAGAGAAAGCCGCAGTCAAAACAACAATCTGAATCACAGAACCCGCATGAGGAACACCCAAGTGATTAAAGAAAGTCACAAATGGGGACTCATTGGCATCATAGGCGGTATAAGGCAGAACCAAAGCCATGAGCACAACAGAACCAACATAGAAGACCAAGATACGAAGGATCATGGAGTTAATCGCACGAGGCAGAACCTTCTCAGCATCCTTAGCCTCACCAGCGGCAACACCAACCATCTCGGTACCACCAAAGGCAAAAACCACACCCAAGGTCAAGGCAAAAACAGCCATAAAGCCCTTAGGGAAGAAACCGCCATTATCCACAATATTGTGGAAACCAGCCGTATCCGCACCCAGCTGGTGCTGAGTCAGCACAGCCCACAGGGCCACAACCATGAAGATAATAATGGTGGCGACCTTAATCACCGCGAACCAGAACTCGGCCTCGCCGAACATCTTCACATTCATCAGGTTTAGGGCCATCACCAGGCCAAGAGCAATAAGTGCAAGCACCCACTGCGGAATGAATTCAAAAACCTGCCAGAAACGAAGATAGAGCGCAATAGCGGTAATATCCGCCATCACGGTCACAGCCCAGGTGATAAAGAAGAACCAGCCCGTAATATAGGCGCCCTTCTCACCGAGGAACTCACGGGAATAGGAGACGAAGGCGCCTGAGGAGGGGCGTCGTACAGCGAGCTCGCCCAAGGCGCGCACCATCAGGAAGGCGAAAATACCGCAGACCAGGTAGGCGAAAGCCAAACCTGGGCCGCCGAGAGCCATGCGGCCACCGGCACCAAGGAAGAGGCCAGTGCCGATGGAACCGCCGATGGCGATCATCTGGATGTGTCGCTTCTTAAGGGACTTATCGTAGCCCTTGTCTCCTAAGTCTTGGGTACTCACAGCTATTTAATCCTTAAAGTTCGGTGTGAATGCGGTCGCGCACCGCAAACCAGTAGCCAGCCATGGCCACAAGCACAATAGCAAAGAGGCCAAGAGTCCAGCGGCCTGCCTCCGAGGTCAGGTTCGAAAGAACCACAACGCCGAAGAAAACAAGCGCAATATAGTTGGTCCACGGTGCACCAGGCATGCGGTAGGCCGGACGAGTTTCCTCGCCACGCTTGACCTTCCGCATGAACGCAATATGGCTAAAGAGAATCATGGCCCAAGTACCAGCAATACCAATGCCGGCCAGGTTCATGACAATCTCAAAGGCATCCTCCGCAAGGAAGATATTGAGGACGACGCCCAGAAGGCCAAATGCACATGTAATAATGATACCGCCTGCAGGAACTTTATTCTTATTCAGAGTGGACGCGAACTTTGGAGCAGAGCCCGCAACAGCCATAGAACGCAGGGTGCGGCCGGTCGCGTAAAGGCCCGCATTCAAAGAAGAGAAAGCCGCGGTAAGAACCACAACCTGGATAATGTCACCAGCATGAGGAATACCCAGACCAGAGAAGAAGGTCACGAATGGGGACTCATTAGAAGAATAAGCAGTATATGGAAGAACCAGGGCCATCAAGACCACGGAACCAACATAGAAGACCATAATACGAATCAACATGGAGTTAATCGCACGAGGAAGAATCTTCTTTGCCTCCTCGGCCTCACCAGCGGCAACACCAACCATCTCGGTACCACCAAAGGCGAAAACCACACCCAAGGTAAGGGCAAAGACAGGGGTCAGACCCTCAGGGAAGAAACCACCATTATCGGTGACATTATGGAAACCAGCAGTGGACTCACCCACAGCATGGCCAGTAAGAATAGCCCAAATAGCCACGCCCATAAAGATAATGATGGTGGCGACCTTAATAGTGGCGAACCAGAACTCGGCCTCGCCAAACATCTTCACATTCATGAGATTCAGAACGAAGACCAGCGCCAGGGCAATCAGGGCAAGCACCCACTGTGGCACCGAGTGGAACATATTCCAATAGTGCAGGTAGAGGGCAATAGCGGTAATATCCGCCATCACAGTCACAGCCCAGTCAAGGAAGAAAAACCAACCCGTAATATAGGCGCCCTTTTCACCGAGAAACTCACGGGAATAAGAGACGAAGGCACCTGAGGAAGGGCGTCGGACAGCAAGCTCACCCAGGGCGCGCACCATGAGAAAAGCAAAAATACCGCAAACAAAATAAGCAAAAGCAAGGCCCGGGCCGCCATTAGCAAGACGGCCGCCCGCACCAAGGAAGAGGCCAGTACCGATGGAACCGCCAATGGCGATCATCTGAATATGGCGCTTCTTAAGAGACTTGGAATAACCTTCATCGCCCTTATCGACAAGCTCTGTCGCGGGCGAAGAAGACCCATTAGAAATATTTGAGGACATGAAACTATTCTTACCTATTGCTTAGCCGAAAACAAGATACACGTGGAAATCGGCGGGGGAAACGCGCGCATCCTCACAGTAAAGGTAGGCTGGGAAGTTGATTAAATCCGTAAAAGGAAAGGAAGAAGGTCGAAGTGAGTGATAAAGCGGTAGGCGTCGAAAAGCTCCAAAGGATCCTGCTACCACGCAAGGGTGAACCACACGATGTGCGCACCCTCTATCTTCTCGAATCAGAGACCAATAAAAGCCGTTGTACCTGGGAGGACCGCACAAGCATGCGCATCCCAGAAGGTGCGGAAGTCAGCTTCCAGACCTACTTCAATGCCTTCCCTGCAAGCTACTGGCGTCGCTGGTCACAGCTCGACAGCGTAGTATTGCGCCTCGAACTCAGCGGCACCGCCCGCGTTGACCTGTACCGATCCAAGATCGACGGCAACCGCATCGGCATCGAAGGCGACCTCATTGAAGGTACCCGAAAGAATCGAACCCACGAATTTGTGGTCAGCCTCGCCCCATTCGAAGACGGTGGCTGGATTTGGTTCGACATCACCGCCGAAACCGACGTGGAAATCCACTCCGCGGCCTGGTACTCCCCAGTCGCCGCCGGCCCACAGACCATGCCTGATGGCACCGAAGTCGGCCCATTCGAGCCACGCGTGACCGTGGGCATCCCAACCTTCAACCGCCCAACCGATGCTGTGGCAGCCCTCGAAGCCCTGGCCTCCGACCCTGAGGTCGACGCTGTCATCGACACCATTATTATGCCTGACCAGGGCAATAAGCACCCTGCCGATGAGCCTGGCTACAAGGAAATTACCAAGCATTTTGGTAAGCGCTTCTTCGAATTCCGCCAGGGCAACCTAGGCGGCTCCGGCGGCTACTCCCGCATTATGTACGAAGCCCTCGGCGGCCCAAACGGCGATAAGCCAGCCGGCGCAAAGAAGAGCCCATACATTCTATATATGGACGATGACATTGCCATCGAACCAGACTCCGTGCTCCGCGCCCTGGCGGTAGCCAGGTTTGCTAAGAGCCCAATGCTCGTTGGCGGCCAGATGCTCAACCTTCAGGAGCGCTCCCACCTGCACTCCATGGGTGAGGTCATTGACCGCTCCAAGTTCATGTGGACCAGCGCGCCACACGTGCACTACGACCATGACTTTTCCAAGATGCCACTCTCCTACCAGGGCAAGCCATATGACAAGCCGGATGCTGTGAACTCCCGTGACCTGCACCGCCGCATTGATGTGGACTATAACGGCTGGTGGATGTGCATGATTCCACGCGTCGTGGCTGAAAAGATTGGCAACCCACTGCCACTCTTCATCAAGTGGGATGATGCCGAATACGGCCTGCGCGCCGGCAAGGCGGGCTTCCCAACCGCTACCTGGCCAGGCATCGCCATTTGGCATATGGCCTGGTCGGATAAGGATGATGCCATTGACTGGCAGGCATACTTCCACCTGCGCAACCGCCTGATTGTTGCCGCCCTTGACCATGAAGGCCCTGTCGACGGCATCATTCGCTCCATGCAAAAAGCCACCCTGAAGCACCTTTTGTGCCTGGAATACTCCACCGTGGCCATTCAGAACGAAGCCATGCGAGACTTCCTTGCTGGTCCTGGCCAGCTTTTCGACGTTCTTGAAAGCTCCCTTCCTAAGGTCGCGGGCATTCGCAAGAACTACAGTGACGCACAGGTAATTCCCAGCGCCGCGGAGCTGCCAAAAAGCAGTGGGATTCCTGGGGTCCCAACCAAGGATATTGGTGGACGTCTTGCCCCAGTGAAGAAAGCACTGTGGTTGGCTAAGGGCTTGAAGCACTCCCTGACTAAGGAAGACCGCACCCACCATGCTATTCCGCAGGCCAATCTGGCGCCGATTGAGGCCCGATGGTTCTCCCTCTCCCGCGTGGATGGTGTTACTGTGACCACCGCTGATGGTCGCGGTGTGGTCTACCGTAAGCGCGATAGGGAGAAGGCGAAGCAGCTGATGCAGGAGAGCCGTGCTCTTCAGAAGCAGGTAGCTGAGAACTTTGATAGGCTGCGCGAGGAATACCGTGCGGCTCACAGTGAACTCACAGCTCTTAGTAGCTGGGAGCGGATCTTCGAGGAGTAAAAATGACAAAGATCGAATCCGATATCCTGGTCGGAATTCAGAAGGCTGCTTTTGATAAGCCTGGTGTGGTCAAGGGTGCGCGTGCCCTGAGCCACTTCGGCGAGCACTCTTTGGGTTGGATGGGCCTCGGTGCCGCCGGTGCTGTGGTCGCAACTGTAGCCAAGCGCGATGACAAGAATCTTCGTAATAAGTGGATTCGTCTGGGCGCTGCGGCATTTGTTGCGCATGCTGTGTCGGTCGTCGTCAAGCGAATTGTGCGACGTAAGCGTCCGCATGACGAGCGCATCAAGGTCGGTGTGGGAACCCCATCCAAGTTGAGTTTCCCATCCAGCCACGCCACCAGCACCTCTGCGGCGCTGACCGCATTATCCCAAATCAGTGGATCACGGGTACCATTAATAGGTATTCCTGTGATGATGCTCTCGCGCATGGTCCTAGGCGTGCACTATCCGACCGACGTGACCGTCGGCGCGCTCATCGGTGCGCTGACCGCCAAATTTATCATGAAGGAGAAGTAGCGAATGGCCTCCGAGGCACCAACCAAGAAGCCACCAAGCAATCTAGTTGACGCCATGATCAAGGGACTTCGTCCAAAGCAGTGGACGAAGAACGCCCTGGTGCTCGCAGCCCCCGCTGCCGCCGGTGGAGAAGTACTCTTCCACAGCCGCACCATCATCGACATCATCATCAGCTTCGTTGTCTTCTGCTTCGCTGCTTCCTCCATCTACCTCATCAATGATGCCAAGGACATTGAGGTGGACCGCGCGCACCCAACCAAGCGCTTCCGCCCCATCGCCTCCGGCATGCTGCCAGTCGGCCTTGCCTATGCCATGGCTGTCATCCTCATTCTGCTCAGCGTGGGCGTATCCTTCCTGGCAACCAGTGGATCCAGCCTGGCCATTGTTATGGTGGTCTATATCCTCCTCCAGATCGGCTACTGCTTCGGCTGGAAGAACCAGCCGGTGATTGATATTGCCCTGGTCTCCTCCGGCTTTATGCTGCGCGCCATGGCTGGCGGTGTGGCTGGTGGCATTGTGCTCTCCCAGTGGTTCCTGCTGGTGGCTGCTTTCGGTTCCCTGTTTATGGCCTCTGGTAAGCGCTATGCGGAGATTCTTCTTGCCCAGGAATCTGGTGCGAAGATCCGTAAGGCCCTTGAGGGATATACCCCAACCTATCTGCGATTTGTCTGGACTCTGTCTGCCACCGCTGTTGTCATGTCCTATAGCCTGTGGGCCTTTGGTCTGGCCATGGAACACGACGGTGCGGCGCGTGTGATGTACCAGGTGTCCATGGTTCCATTTACCGTTGCTATCTTGCGTTATGCCATGGATGTGGACCGTGGTGATGGTGGCGCCCCTGATGAAGTGGCGCTCTCTGATCGCACCCTCCAGGCCCTGGGTGTGGCCTGGGCGGCCTGCATTGGTATCGCCGTTTATATCATCCCAATGGTGGGCGCCTAAAGGGTCGCCGCCACCTGTTGCCTAAGTAACAGTCTTTTGCGGGCACAATATATACTTAAGAGAAATCTTGAATATATTGTGCCCGTTTCGGTTTTAAAGGATATTTGTGACTCGTTCTATTATTCGTGCCATTACCGCGACCCTGCTGGTATTGGCCACCATTGGTGGTCAGACGGCGGTGGCCCGCGCGGATGTGGCCAACCGCGACTGGTTGCGCCCCGATGCGACCGGCACCTGTGAGTGGGATGCTGCTAATTATTGGGTGCAGCGATGTGATGTGTATTCGCCTTCGATGGGGACGAATATTACGGTTCTTGTGCAGCCTTCGCAACGCGGCGGTGACGCGGCCTTCTATCTGCTTGATGGTATGCGCGCGGAAACTGACTTTACTGGTTGGGTGAATTATGCCAACGCCCCAGCAACCTATGTGGATTCCAATATTACTTTGGTGATGCCACTGGGTGGTGCGGGTTCTTTCTACACCAACTGGGATAGCCCCGCTAGCTTCTCGACGGCTCGTGGCACAGTCTACAAGTGGGATACCTTCCTTAGCGCGGAGCTCCCAGCATACCTTCAGCATAATTTCGGTGTGAACCCGACCCGTAATGCTATTGGTGGTGTGTCCATGGGTGGCACTGCGGCACTCTCCCTGGGTGCCCGCCATAATCAGCAGTTCCGTCAGGTGCTTTCTTATTCCGGCTATGCCTTTACCACTCTGCCGGGCATGGAAACCCTGATTCGTCTGGCCCTGATTGACTCCGGTGGATATAACCTCTCGGCAATGTACACCACCCTGCTCAATCCACGCCGCTATGTGGAGGACCCATTCTGGAATATGGGTGCCCTGCGTGGCAGTGATGTCTATATTTCCACCAGCTTTGGTATTCCAAATGGTGGCGACCTGACCCGCCCAATCAATGAGATTATTATGGGCTTTGGTTTGGAGCAGATGGCTTTCTACACCAGTATCCTGTGGATGGTGAAGGCACTGCTTACCGGTGTTCGCTTCACTATGGATGTGACGCCGACGGGTATTCACAACTGGGGTATTTGGACTGACCAGTTGAATAAGACCAAGGCGCGCGTGTTGGATTACTTCCAAGCTTGGTAAAGCTGAAAGCTCGCTGTGAGAGCACAGGAGCGGAGAATAGAGGAGAAGAATAGTCTTCTCCTCTTTTTTTGTTTGGTATTGACATGAGGTTACTTCTGTAACAGCCCTTTCTTTGTGACACACCGGTACCAATAACCACAAAACCCTAAAGCTGTACTTAAACTTGAACCGTTAAAGATTGAGTCCAACCCTGGCTAGAACCTGTACTAGCCGCGATAGAGGGTGGAGTTCGGTGAAGGGAAAAGTTATGTGGAAAAACATCAAGGGTAGCTTGAAGGGTCGTAAGGCGCTTATTGCGGCACCAATGTCCCTGGCAGTCATTCTTGGTTCTGGCGCTGTCGCCTACGGTATTGGCTCCAGCGGCAGCTCTACCTTCGGCATCCCAGGCCTCAGCGGCCTGTCTGATTACCTCCGTGATCAGAATAACCAGCAGCAGACCCCGCTGCGCACCGATGACAGCATCAACATTCAGGGTCTGCCTGAGGGTGTGTCTGTTGATCATGTCGACTGGTTGACGGATCGTCGCATAGCTGTATATATCAAGTCTGTTGCCATGCCTGACCAGCTCATGCAGGTACAGATCCTTCTCGCCCGCGACTGGTTCAGCCAGCCGGACAAGACCTTCCCAGAAGTATGGGCCCTTGACGGCCTGCGCGCCACCGACGTAGAGAGCGGCTGGACCGCCTTCACCAATATCGCCTCCTTCTACGCGGACAAGAACGTCAACGTCATCCTCCCAGTCGGCGGCGAAGCCTCCTTCTACACCGACTGGAACCAGCCAGACAATGGCAAGAACTACAAGTGGGAAAGCTTCCTCACACAGGAACTCCCAGCTGTACTCACCAACGGTTTCCGCTCCAACGGCACCCGTGCCATCTACGGCATCTCCATGGGTGGCACCGCGGCCTTCAACCTGGCCGAACACCACCCAGATATGTTCAACTTTGTTGGCTCCTTCTCCGGCTACCTGGACACCACCAGCCCAGGCATGGCCCAGGGTATCGCCTACTCCCTGCAGGACGCCGGTGGCTACAATGCCCAGGCCATGTGGGGCGAATACGGCTCCCAGCGCTGGATCGACAATGATCCAAAGCGCGGCGTTGAGCGCCTCAAGGGCAAGACCCTCTACATCTCCTCCGGTAACGGCCAGGACGACTACGGTCAGACCGGCTCTGTAGCAACCGCCCCATCCAACCTTGCAGGTATGGGCCTTGAGGTCGTCTCCCGCCTCACCGCACAGAACTTCATTCAGGCAGCAAATGCCGCGGGCGTACCAGTAGTAGAAAAGTTCCGCCCATCCGGCGTACACAACTGGCCATACTGGCAGTTCGAAATGCAGAACTCCTGGGAATACCAGGCACAGGCCCTCGGCCTGAGCGCCGATGACTCCGGCTCCACCTGTGTGGCTGCCGGCGATATCGGAACCGCCACCGCCTCCGGTGAATTCGGTGGCTGCGTGAACAACGAATACGACATGTCCACCGGTAAGGCCCAGGACTTCTCCGGCGGCCGTGCATACTGGTCCCAGTACACCGGCGCCCACGTCCTCGTTGGTCGCATCAGTGCCCGTTACTCCGAGATGGGTGCCGCCAATAGCTGGTTGGGCTTCCCAACCTCCAATGAAATGGTGACCCCAGACGGCCAGGGCCGCTACGTGACCTTCGAGCACGGTGCCATCTACTGGTCCCCACTTACCGGTGCATGGGCCATCCCAGAAGATATCTTCAAGGCATGGGGTGAAAAGGGCTACGAAGGTGGCGTCCTTGGATACCCAATCGCTGAATCCCGCGAGGTCAACGGCACCTACGTACAGCAGTTCCAGAACGGCTATGTGGTACGAAATGGCAATACCGCATATGTGGTGCAGGGTGTAATTGCTCAGCGCTACGGCGCAATGGACACAGCTAACTCCCAGCTAGGTAAGCCTGTGGGTAATGAGGTGGCCATCAACGGCGGTGTATTCCAGCAGTTCGAGAATGGCGTCTTCTACTGGTCCGCCAATACCGGTGCGCACTTCCTCAAGTGGGGCTCCATCTACGATGAGTGGGCAGCCCGCGGCTTCGAGGCTGGCGAACTCGGTTGGCCAACCAGCGACCAGACTGCACTCCCAGGTGCCGGCGAGCACGTCACCTTCGAGCGCGGCGGTTTGACCCTCATTGGTGACCAGATTATCTCTGGCAACTAAATAAAGCTGAAAGAAACCTGTATATGAAGACAGTGCTGTGCCGAGGGTTGGTCGTCGCAACGCTCATTCCTGTTGCTGCGGGCCTTGCTGCCTGCGGCGGCGGGGGAACTGCGACAAATAGCGCATCGCTGACCAGCTCCGTAGCGCCGCTCGACCGCACCGGCGGCGGCACCGCGACCGGGGCTGCAGCAGCCGTGACCACCACGCTCACCGACCAGGTAGCGCACGAAATCTCCTCCATCCCAAGCCAAACACCGGACTACAACACCGCACAGCAAGCGCTGCTCAGCGGCCTGGAAAAGGCCGGATTCAAAACCGACGGGGTAGAGAGCGAACTCTTCAGCGCGGCAAGCAACTACTGTGTGCAGCCAAGCAACCCATGGATCGCAGCCATTATTGGGCAGCTCGTCACCCAGGGGCTCGTGGGCCTCGGGGCGGATGAAGCAGTCACCGCCTTCAATAATGCTGTGAGCCAAGGTGGGTACTGCAATGGGATCACTCCGGTGAGCACCGCTGCAGAGCCCACAGCTAAATAAACCTGAGAGGAAAGACCCATGGCACGACGCCGTCGTCGCATTCCAATTAAGGCCATTCTGGCCCTCATTATTATCCTCATTATCATTGGTGGCTACATCCAATGGCGCAATACACCGCGACCAGGGGAGCAGGCCGAACAGCCAAGCCAGCCGGCGCCAACTCAGCCGGCATGGTGCAAGGAGTATGAGGTGATTGCGGCGCCGGGCACGTGGGAGTCGTCGGCAAGCGATGATCCGGAGAATCCGACAAGCCATCCTAATAGCTTCATGCTGACAGTGACGCGGCCGCTGCAGGCACAGCTTCCAGATACTGTGAAGGTGTGGACCCTGCCATATACTGCGGAATTTAAGAGCATTAATGACCGCAACCAGATGTCCTATAATGACTCACGCACTGAAGGCACGAACCGACTCCTGCAGGAACTCACCGCGACTCACAGCGAATGCCCGCTGACACAGTTCATTATGATGGGCTTCAGCCAGGGTGCTGTGATTGTAGGCGATATTGCCAACCAGATTGGTAATAACCAGGGTCCGATTCCGGCTGACCTGGTCAAGGGCGTGGCCCTTGTTGCTGACGGCCGTCGAATTCAGGGACAAGGTATTGCTGTGGGCTCCATTCCAACCGGTGTGGGTGCCGAAGTCTCCCTGGAGGCACTTAACCCTGTGGTCCAGTTTGTGATTCCTGGGGCAAGCATGCGCGGTGCCCGCGATGGGGGCTTCGGTTCCCTGGAAGACAGGACCTATGAAATCTGCGCCAATAATGACCACATCTGTGATGCGCCACTGGGCGTGACCGATGCGGCCACCCGTGCGCTCACCTTGGTAAGCAATACCGGTGTGCATGCGCAGTACGCTACCAATCCGAATGTGTTCCCAGGGACGACCACTACGCAGTGGTTGATTAACTGGGTGATTAACGAAACCTAACTCACACCCCATGAGCGCTGAAAGAATGCTGAAAGCTGCCTGTGCGTCCCTACTTGGTCTAATGCTGAGTGTGAGCGGGGTGACGGGGGCTGTGGAGGCCAGTGCGGAGGCGTCGAGAAGCGAATGCGTGGAGACTTTCGTTGCATTGGCGCCGGGTAGCCTGGCTTCGGCCGAGGGCGATGACCCGTGGAATCCGCCGTACTACGAGAATGCGGTGGTGCAGGCCTTGGGCGCGCAGCTGCGCGAGGAATATCGGGAGAATCCGGCTGTCGCGGTGTGGACGCTGAACTATGCGGCCACGCTGGATGATTATGATGCCTCACGCGACGGCGGAACGGCGAAGCTGCGCGGCGTGATTGCGGACGTGGCGAGCCGGTGCCCGGACACAAATTTTGTGCTCATTGGATTTAGTCAAGGTGCGGATATTGTGGGTGACCTCGTATCCGACATTGGCAATGGGCGCGGTCCCGTGGAGGCCTCCCGTGTGCGCGGGGCGGCCCTGCTAGCGGACCCTCGGCGCACCCAGGGTGTGGGCATCAATGTTGGTGTGCCCACCAGCGGGGCCGGGCTGGAAGTGGTGGGGCAGCCACTGCAGCCGCTGGTGAACTTTGCGAATATGTTCGGCGCGAATATTGGCAACCAGGGGATCTCGCGCGGGCCTCGGGCGGGCGGATTTGGCGTGCTCAATAAGTCCACTTTCAGCTTCTGTGCGCTGAATGACCCGGTCTGCGATGTGCCATACACGCTGCTGGATGCGGGGCGCTTCGGGAGTTTGAAGACTGAGGTGCATACAAGCTACTTGGATAACTACACTATGATTCCAGGAATTAGTTTTGTGCAGTGGGTGAAGGCCTGGCTTCACAACAATATATAACTGTGAGGTAGCTGTGAACGGAAAAGTCGTGGTCAAGGCTGTGTCTGTGGCATTGCGGGCCGGGCTGAGCATGGCGCTGGCTGGCGCATTGGTTGGCGGCGTGGCTGGTGGCGCAGTCGGTGCGGCGGGCGCGGATGTAGTACCGGAGGCGTCGGTAAGGCAAGCCGTGGTGCATACGGCGACGACGGATATTCGGTGCGTGCCGGTGCAGGTGCTGCTGATTCCGGGCACGGCGGAGTCGAGCTTTGTGGATGACCCGACGAATCCGCCGATTTATGAAGAGCCGACGATGGGGCCGATGTTCCACTATCTCAAGGGGCAGTTGGACCCGGCGGTTTATGATTTGTGGCAGGTTCCGTATGCGTCGACAGGCTTGGATTATGAGCGCAGTCGGGCCAGTGGCATGGCTGTGGCGGAGGCGCGCATGAGGGCCGTGGCGGAGGCGTGCCCGGAGGCGAAGTTCCTGATTATGGGATTCAGCCAGGGTGCGGATATTGCCGGGGATCTCACAGCTAATATTGGCTGGGAGCGCGGGCCGGTCGCTGAGCAGCAGGTTTTGGGTTCGCTTTTGCTCTCGGACCCACGCCGTGTGCCGGGGCAGGGCATTCCTGCGGGCACCGGTGGGGCTGGTAGCGGTGTGATGGTGGCGTGGGCGCCGCTCTTTGAGTGGCTCGCGTGGCTGTGTGATGTGGGCATTATGCCGAGTGCTGTTGTCTCACAGGTAATTCACAGCGTTCAGCCCCTGGGAGCGCGTGAGCAGAGTTTTGGCAGCATGGAGGCCAAGACCACGAGCTTCTGTGCGGCCAATGACATGGTCTGCGATATTCCGACGACCGGCTGGGATTTGCTGCGCTACCCGCTCATTCTGAACCGCGTGCACGCCGGCTATGTGGACTCCTATACCTTCGTGGATGGACCGCTGGGATTCATCCTGCGCGGTTTTATGGGCATTGGGCGCACGGTGCCGCAGTGGGTTCTGGAATGGGTGCGGGCTCACAGCTAATAATGGCTGTGAAAAGTGGAGCGAAAAATCTGCAGTTAGTTGCGCTCTAAATCAGCGCGGTCATGATGGCGGTCACAGTACCGTCGATTTGCAGCGTACATTGCTAGGTATTCACAGCTTAGAGTGTTAGAGTATCTTTCGTGATGAAGAAGCTCGGAGCGATTTTTAGTGCAATTGTGCTCACAGTTTTAACTAGCTGTGTGGCAGCTGTGAACTTTGCACCCCGCGCGGCGGCCGATACCTGCCCCGCGACCTATGTCATCGCAGTGCCCGGCACATGGGAATCTGCGGACTGGGATAACCCTTATAACCCAACCAGCCACCCGAATAGCTTCCTTTTGGGAGTAACCAAGGCCATTCAGGCCCGTGCGGGCAACCGCACCGTGGTATACACCGTCCCTTATGTGGCACAGTTCAAGCGCAGTGCTGATGATAGGGATGTGAGTTATGATGCGTCGCAAAGCCAGGGTATGGCAAAGCTGAACGCACAACTTTCCCGTGTGGCCAGTGCCTGCCCGGGCACCCAATTCCTGATTATGGGATTTAGCCAGGGCGCGGTCATTGCCGGCGACGTGGCCAGCCACATTGGTTTCAACAACGGCGTGATTCCGGCCGACCGCATTAAGGGCGTGGCCCTGGTTTCCGATGGCCGTCGCGATAAAAATAGCGGCATTTTTGTGGGCAACCCTGTTGGCGGCGTGGGCGCGGAGGTGTCTTTGGCGCGCGTCGTGCCGCTGCTGCCATACCTGAATCTGGTGGCAACTGTGGACCCAACCCTCGCAGTCCAGGTCGCTGAGGCCCAGCAGCTGGTCACCGGCATCACCATGCGTGGCGCCCGCCCGGGCGGTTTCGGTAGCCTGAATAATCGCACCTTTGAAATCTGCGCCCCTAATGACCCTGTTTGCGATAACCCTTGGGATATTTTTGACGCGGTAAACCGTGCGAATAATAATCTTTTTGAGTCCATCGTCCACACGCAGTACGCCACCAACCCTAATGTGATTCCTGGTACTAACACCAAGGATTGGCTCATTGGTTGGGTCATGGATCAGCTCTAAGGGCTCCTTAAGAACCACATTAACAACCACATTTTCCCCGGAGGACACGCTGTGTCTTCCGGGTTTTTATGTTTTGGTATGCTAAGATCTTAATGTTTTGGCACACTAACCATTAAGGAGTTTCCATGGACGTAAAGGCACTAATCGGCCAGTTCTTCGATGAGAAGGGCCAGTTTAATCTGCCACCACAGCTCACCATCGCTGGACTCAACGAGATGCTCTACCAGAAGGAGCTAGCCACCGACCCAGCCCTGGTTGAGCGCGTTACCGTCCGTCATTGGGAATATGACGAGAACCCTGAGGGCATTGCCCGTGAGTTCACCCGCAAGCAGGTCTACACCCGCATTAAGGCCGTGGCTGGCCGCCTCCAGCAGATCTCTAAGATTGGCGATCATGTGGCCATTCTTGCTGGCAATAGCCCTGAATATGTCTTTGGTTTCATTGGCGCTCTCTATGCGGGCCTCGTGCCAATCCCGCTCTATGATCCAAATGAGCCTGGCCACCAGGGCCACCTTGCCGCCGTTTTTGATGATGCCAAGCCACAGATTGTTCTGACCAATAAGAAGTCGGCTGCCGCTGTTCGTGCCCTTTTTGCGGATAAGCCTGCTGCTGAGCGTCCTCGTATCCTTACTATCGACTCCCTGCCGGATTCCACCGCGGATTCCTGGATTTCCCCATTTGAAACTGAGCAGGCTAAGGCCATGATGGCTGCTGCCACGAGCCCTATTATCCCTGTGGATATGCCGGCTTATCTCCAGTACACCTCGGGTGCGACCGGTAAGCCTAAGGGCGCCATTCTGACCAACCGCTCTGTGGTGTCCAATGTGCTCCAGATCTTCCTTATTGCGAATCTGAAGCCACCAGTTCGCATGGTGTCCTGGCTGCCAATGCACCATAATATGGGCATTATTCTGGCTTCCTTCATGACCATTTTGGGCTTCGATATGGAGATCATGTCCCCTCGTGACTTCATCCAGAACCCTTGGCGTTTTATTAAGCTGCTGAATAAGCCTGCTGATGGCCGCAATATTTATGCTGCTGTTCCTAACTTTGCCCTGGAGCTTGCTACCGCTTATGGCCGTCCTCCTCAGGGTGAGAGCCTGGATCTGTCCGCCCTTGATGGTTTGATTATTGGTGGCGAGCCTGTGTCCAAGGCCAGCGTTGAGGCTTTTAAGGCTGCTTTTGCGGACTATAACCTCCCTGAGTCCGTTATTCGTCCTTCCTATGGTCAGGCGGAGGCGTCCTTGCTGCTCTCCACCCCTCTGACCATGGATCGTCCAGCTTTCCGACGCCTCGATCGTACCGCCCTTGCCAATGGCGAAATGAAGCTCTCTGATGATCCTGCTACCAGCTTTGAGTTTGCTTCTGTTGGTGTTCCTGTTTCCCCAATGGGCCTGGTCATTGTGGATCCTGAGACCAAGAAGGAAGTTGCCGACGGTGAGATCGGTGAAATCTGGTTCCAGGGCGATAATATTGCCGCCGGCTACTATAACCGCCCTGAGGCCACCGCCGAGGCTTTCCAGAACACCTTGGCTGGTCGCCTGGAGGAGAATTCCCGCGCCGCCGGCTATCCTGATGAGAACTGGGTGGCCACCGGTGACCTGGGTGTCTTTATTGATGGCGAGATTTATATCACCGGCCGCTCTAAGGACCTCATTATTATCGCTGGTCGTAACCACTATCCTCAGGATATTGAGACCACCACTGAGAAGGCCGATAGCCACATCCGCCCAGCCTCTGCCTGCGCATTCTCCATCCCTGGTGAGAGCGTCGAGCAGCTCATTATCCTGGCTGAGCGCGATATTAATGCCACCCCGGATGGCGATGCTGATGCTATTGCCAAGATTCGTGAGGCTGTGACTGCCGCCCATGGTGTGGCCCCGGCCGATATTCGTATCCTGGCCCCTAATCAGGTTCGCCGCTCCAGCGCCGGCAAGATTGCCCGCAATGTGAATCAGCGCGAATACCTCGCTGAGCAGCAGTAGCCTGCACTTGCAAAAAACTGAGGGAGTGCGTGTTTATGACACGCGCTCCCTTTTCTGAGTATAAAGAAGATTTTTTCTTAGAAATTTATTATAATAGGTTTATACTCTACTCTTTTTCTAGAAGGACGCCCGTGAAGACCACCTCTTGGGCCCAACCGTGGGCTCTCGCTCTATGCACTTCGGCAATTACCCTTGCCTCTGTTGTGGTCGCCCCTGCCCAGACCACTCTTGCGCAGAATAACCTCGCCTTTGCTAGCACCGGCACCGACGCAGTCACCATTGTTTCCAATAGGGTTGACCTGAGCAAAGCCATTGCCAGCGTGAAGGTTGAGGATAACAACAATGGTCTGACTCTCGTCCCTCAGCTTGTTAGCGACCCTTCCAATACTGGTCAGAAGCTCCTCGGGTGGAATTTCTCCATTTCCCGTGTTCTGCAGCGCTCGGCTGCCAGTTTCGGCATTATTTATACCAGCGGTTTGGTCAACTGGCTTGATGGTACCAATGGCATTGGGGCCTTTAATGTGCGTCCTCAGCAGACCTATAATGACGGCATTGGTGTGGTCCTCTCCGCAAGTGATAGTGCCACCCAGAATATTAGCTCTACGGGCACTAAGGCCACTGGTCAGGATACCTATTTTATTTCTGGTGCCACTGTGACCGCCTATGGTGATAAGTCTACTAAGTTTCTCCGTTGGTCTAACGACAATGTCGGCAAACTCTGGGCGGATGCGGAATGGCTCAATGTGGGCAATGATGGTCACTACACCATTGGTTTTGATGGTGCTACGCAGCTGACTAAGGATGCCAATATTTGGGTTGCGGCTAAAGTTCCTGCTCTGAGAGATAACATTCCTGCTACCAATGACATGGTTGATCTTGCCGGCCCTGCTTTTGCCGCCGCCAAGAACGCTTTCATCTGGACTATTGAAAATCTCACCATGCAGGATGCCAATAGTCCTTGGGCTGGCCAACTCTATGCCTATGCGCAGACCCTGGCTGATAATGCTACGGATACTCAGGCCTTGGCTGACTATGCTGTTGATGTTGAGAATATTCTCAATGAGAATAAGTCCTATAAGCTGCGCAATCCTCAGGCCATTGTTGCGGCCCTGAATCTTTTTGCCACCCCGGAAACTGTTGCCGGTGTGAGCAGCGCCGCCCGTACGAGTGCCGATTTCTTGGCTGATGCCCGCGCTCAGTTGGCCTCGGCCCGTAAGGCTTCTTCTGCCGATGACACCCTGGCCTATACCAGCAGCATTGCGGATTCTGCCACCACGGCCTCCAACCGCATTCGCACCACCTCGGATGCCCTCTATGCTGCTCAGGCATGGCGTGCCGCCACTGCCGCCTATGTCATTGCCGCTTCCCGCTATGTTGCTGCGGATGCGGATGATAAGGCGCAGGACGCCTTGGCCAATGTCACCACCACCGCCGCCAATGCCAAGCAGTACCTCAAGCGGGTCACTGACTCCACCGACGCCACCGCCGATGAGCGCACCGCCGCCCAGGACACCCTGGACGCCATTAACCGCATGTCCGCCATGACCGTCGACTCCATCCGCGCCTACCAGGCTCAGCAGGGCACCGGCGCAGGCACAGGTTCCAATACCGATACCGATGGTGGCGCCGATACTGGCAGCACCGGTTCTAATACTGAAACTGATCCGAATGCTGATGGCGGCACAAAGGGCACAGGTACCGGCGATAACACTGGCACTGCTGGTGATGGCCAAGGTTCTGGTGCCGGCGATAATAGCGGTACGAATACGGGCACAAAAACAGACACCGATCCTAATGTAGACACTGATGCTGGTGTAAAGGGATCTGGCTCTGGCACTGGTTCTGGTACTGATTCTGGCTCGGGTTCTGGTTCGGGTTCCGATTCTG
>JAUMTX010000008.1:38782-82247 GCA_030530985.1 Corynebacterium sp. | reverse complement strand
TTAATTTATGCCCTTTGAACTGGTCTTTTGTGCTTTGATGCTCTAAAGTTATGCAAGTTCCGCAAAAAAACTATTTGAGAATCAGGCAGGTAGATTCGTGCATTTCTCATCCGCGCATATCTCACCTTTGATGTGGGCAGTGACCGTGGTTGCTGTACTTGGTGTCTTGGTCTTTGACTTCTTTAGTCATGTTCGCAAGCCACACCAGCCAAGCACCCGTGAGTGCCTCACCTGGTTGGGGATTTATGTGGGCCTGAGTGTGCTCTTTGCCGGGTGGCTCTACACCCAGCAGGCCGATATGGGTGTGGAGTTCTTTGCCGGCTACCTCACGGAGCTCACCCTATCGGTGGATAATCTTTTTGTCTTTAGCCTGATTATTAGCGCGGCGGCAATCCCCGCGGCCTACCAGCAGAAGGTGCTGCTCATTGGCATTGGCCTGTCCCTGGTTTTCCGCATGATTCTTATTGCGGTTGGCGCCACCGCCATTTCCGCCTGGTCCTGGGTCTTCTATATCTTTGGTTTCTTCCTCTTCTATACCGCCATCAAGGTGGTCATGGAAGCCGTGGAGGAGCGCAAGAATGCCGGCCAGGAGGACGAGGCTGCTGAGGCCGAGAAGATTAATAATATGCTCATGGTGCGCCTGATTCGCCGCGTTATCCCTGTCAGCGAGGGTTACGCGGGCGATAAGCTCTTTGTGCGCACCAAGGGCACCCTCATGGTGACCCCACTGATGTTGGCGCTTATCACCATTGGTTTTGTGGACTGGATGTTCGCCTTGGATTCCATCCCAGCGATTTTCGGCATCACCAAGGAACCATATGTGGTGTTCTGTGCGAATGCCTGCGCGCTCATGGGCCTGCGCTATATCTACTTCCTGCTCAATGGCCTCATGGAGCGCATTATCTACCTGCCATATGCCTTGGGTGTGATTCTTGGTTTCATTGGTGTGAAGCTGGTCTTGGAGGCGCTGCACAATAACACCCTCCCATTTATCAATGGCGGCCAGGGTGTCCACGTCCCAGAGATTCCCACGAGCCTGTCGTTGGGCTTTATGGTCCTGGTTATTGTCATTGCCACCATTGCCTCCCAGATTGCTAGGAAGAAGCAGGCAGCCGAATTGGCGGGCAGTGAAAGCCTCGTGTATTCTAGTTAGACACCGGAGGGGAGTACCCCTTAATCGGTAGTGATCGTCAACACGGCATGCGCACTCGCATCCCGGTCCTACCGGCCCACCAGTGGTGGGGGAGACCTCCAGTTTTGTTCTTGTACCTTTAAAATACGAAACTGGAGTTTCTTCACCATGGTCGTATCCACGATGACCTGGATCATCACTTTTGTTGTGGTCCTTGGTTTTATTGTCTTTGATTTTGTTTCCCACGTGCGCAATCCGCACCCACCAAGTGTGCGCGAAGCCACCGGCTGGATGATTTTCTATATTGCCTTGGCCTGTGCTTTCGGCGTTTTCCTGTGGTTTAACTGGGGTGGCCCGGATGGTCAGCACGCCCACGCCATTGAGTTTTTCTCCGGTTATATCACTGAGCTGAGTTTGTCCGTTGATAATCTCTTTATCTTCGCGCTGATTCTGAGCTCCTTTAAGATTCCGCCACAGTACCAGCAGAAGGTTCTGCTCATTGGTATTGCTTTGGCCCTGGTCTTCCGCGGTATCTTTATTGGCATTGGTGCCGCCGCTATTTCCGCCTGGTCTTGGGTTTTCTACATCTTCGGCGTCTTCCTCCTCTATACCGCTATCAAGGTGGTTGTTGATGAGATTCGCGATGAGGAAGAAAAGCCTGTCGACGACATGCTCATTGTCCGCATTCTTCGTCGTGTTGTGCCGGTGACCAGTGAATTCCACGGTCAGGCCCTGTTGGCCAAGGTGGATGGCAAGCGCATGGTGACCCCAATCATGCTGGCTCTGATTTCTGTGGGTTTTATTGACCTGATGTTCGCCTTCGACTCCATCCCAGCTATCTTCGGTCTTACCCGTGAGCCTTATATTGTCTTTACGGCTAATGCTTTTGCGCTGATGGGTCTGCGCCAAATGTACTTCTTGATTAATGGCCTGCTGGATCGCATGATCTACCTGCCTTATGGTTTGGGTCTGATTCTTGCCTTTATTGGTGGCAAGCTGCTGCTGCACGCCCTGCATGAGAATACTTTGCCATTCATCAATGGTGGCGAGCATGTCCACGTCCCTGAGATTGACACCATTTGGTCCCTGGTCTTTATTGTGGTCACCCTTGTTATTACCGCTATTGCTTCCCACTTTGGCGCTAAGCGTCAGGGTATTAAGCACGGTGATGATTTGCCGGCCCCAAGCCCACAGCCAGTGGTGCGTAAGAATACCGAGGACTAATACTCCATAAAAGAAAGGCTGCCAGAATCACGAAGAGTGATGCTGGCAGCCTTTTGGTGTGTGGCCTTAATCCTGATCCCAGATATTGAGTACTGGGTTCCACTCGCGGAATATGCGACCGGTGAGGGCCTTCTCAGTGTAGAAAGGATCCTCATCCATGATGGACTGTGGGGTAGTGCCTTCTGGCAGGCGGATAACAATGAGTGCGCCACCACCGATATATGGGCCAGAGCCAATGAGCATGCCCTGGTTCTTGAGATTGCCAAGGAATTCGCGGTGTGCTGGGCGAACCTCACCAATCAGTGGGTTATTTGCGTCGTATTCATACTCAATAGCGTAAGTCTTCATGACAATTTATTGTACGCCAGGGTAAGGTATTTTGGTGTGAGGCAAGCAAATAATTTTAATCTTCCCAATGTTTTGACTAGTCTGCGAATTCTCTTCATCCCTGTTTTCGCATGGCTGTGTCTGGCACATGGCACTACCTGGTGGCCATTCATCTGTTTTGCGCTGATGATGTTCACCGATAAGCTCGATGGCGATATTGCCCGCGCCAAGAATCTTATTACTGATTTCGGTAAGATTGCGGACCCGATTGCCGATAAGGCTCTCATGATTACTGGCCTGGTGGTGCTCAATATTGCCTATGGCCTGCCTATCTGGATTACCGTGGTCATTGTTGTGCGCGAATTGGGCATTACGTTCTGGCGCATGGCTGTGCTGCGCCGTGGCCTGGTTATCCCTGCCTCCAAGGGCGGCAAGATTAAGACCGCCACCCAGTCTTTGGCGGTTGCCCTCTACCTGCTGCCACTCAATCTTTCCGTGGTTCCGTTCGTGGTGATGCTCATTGCCACCTTCATTACGGTCTACACCGGCGTGCAGTACCTGCTTGATTTCAAGAAGGCTAACGCTAAAAACTAATCCCAGAACTAATCCCACCCCGAAGCAAAGGCGACTCGTTATGGCTACTGATAGGAAGGCTACGGAAGCAGCCTCACTGGCCGATGGGGCCCTGACTCGAGCCCAGGAGGTCATTTCCCTTCTCAGTGCCCGTGGACTTAGCCTTGCCACATGCGAGTCTCTCACAGCGGGTTTGGCGGCCGGCACTCTTGCCTCCGTGCCTGGCGCCTCTGCTGTTCTTCGGGGTGGTTTTATTTGCTATGCCACAGAGCTCAAATACAGCCTGGTGGGTGTGACCCCAGGTTTGGACCCTATTACTGAGCAGTGCGCCAATGAGATGGCTCTTGGGGCCTTGAATCGCACCGACTCAGACTTGGCCATTAGCCTTACCGGGGTGGCTGGTCCTGATATGCAGGATGGGCACCCAGTAGGGGAGGTCTGGTTAGGGCTTGCAGTGAAGGGGGAGGATAAAAACTCCTCATCGGCTGTTAAGCTCAACCTTGCCGGTTATGACGTCTCGGAACTTGGCCGCCAGGGTATTCGGCAGCTAAGTATTGTGCAGGCTTTTGACCGTGTCATCCAGCATGTTCAAAGCATCTGATAGAATTACAGGTATTGCTCGGGACGTCCCGGGAACAAAATCCGGCGCTCGTACGTTATAAGAGGTGATGATGAAATATACGACGGTTATTGAAACCAGCGCTTCACAGAAGCGTGTGCCTGAACCTCTCCTGCGTGAAGCCTTGGGCGCTGCACTGCGTTCTCTTCGTTCTGATAAGGGAGTAACCCTACGTGAGCTCGCGGAACAGTCGCGAGTATCCCCAGGTTATCTTTCTGAGCTTGAGCGTGGACGTAAGGAAGTTTCCTCGGAGCTTCTTGCCGCTGTGTGCCGTGCCCTGGATACCTCCGTATCTGAGGTTCTGGTGACAGCAGCTCGTTCGATGTCCGCTGCTGATCTTACTGTTTAGTTAAAGAAGGAAATACAACCCATGGCTAACCCAATTACTAAGGCTTTTAAGTATCTTGCTGCTCTTTTCAATAACAAGATTGATGAGAATGCAGATCCAAAGATTCAGATCGAGCAGGCTATTGCTGAAGCTACTAAGCGCCACAAGGCTCTGTCCGACCAGGCTGCCTCGGTGATTGGCAATGTGCGCCAGCTGGAGATGCAGCTTGGCCGTAAGGATGCTGAAGTTAAGCGCCTGGAGGATGGTATCCGCAAGGGCCTGGAGCAGCAGATGGATGCTGAGGCTAAGGGCGATACCGCTACTGCCCAGAATCTTGAGCGTGCACTGCAGTCCATGGCTGTTCAGCTGACTAGCGCTAAGGGTGAGGTTGAGAGCCTCAAGCAGCTGTATACCGCTGCAGCCCAGCAGGCAGAGCAGGCTAAGGCTGCTGTGGAGACCAACTCCCAGCGTCTGCGCCAGCAGGTCACTGAGCGCACCAAGCTTCTGAGCCAGCTTGAGCAGGCTAAGATGCAGGAGCGTGTGGCTCAGAATATCCAGAGCATGAACTCTGTGATGGATGAGAGTGTTCCTTCCCTCGATGCTGTTCGCGATAAGATTGAGGCTCGCTATGCCAAGGCTCTTGGTGCCAGCGACCTTGCTCAGAATGACGTGAACTACCAGATCGATAAGATCACTATGGATGCCAGCGCCATTGAGGCTAATGACACCCTCGCTGCTATGCGCCAGGAGATTGCGCAGAAGCGCCAGGGTGAGATTGAGAAGTAAAGCATAGTCTTTCGCCCCGCCATCTGGCGGGGTTTTCTTCTGTCGACAGTAGGTGTAACATTTTATGGTTCTATCCGAGTTTTACGAGCTCCTGGAGGAGAAATTCGGCGCCTCCTACGGCAAATGGATAGTTAGTACTCATGTTCTAGGCAAATTTGGTAAAACTGCGCTAGAATTATTATCAACTGAGACAAGCGTTCGGGATATTTGGGAGGCCTTGGAAGAGGACTTCGAGAATTAGTGTCACCAACGCCATGTACTGTTAGATACAGAAATTAATAGTGAAAAATTCCTGCCGCGTCTAATAGATAGCTAGGAAATGTAGGAGTGTCGCTCCTACCCATCGAGTGAAAGGTACTTGCTATGGCTGCGAAGAAGGCTAGCCCAAAGAATTCCCGCGAGGATGCTCTCGCAACCGCACTTGCCAAGATCGAAAAGGACTTTGGTAAGGGCGCTATTATGCGCCTGGGTGATGATAACCGCCCACCAATCCAGGCTATCTCCTCCGGTAATACCGCTATTGATATTGCTCTCGGTATCGGTGGTTTCCCTAAGGGCCGTGTTATTGAGATTTACGGTCCAGAATCCAGCGGTAAGACCACTGTTGCCCTCCACGCTATTGCCGAGGCGCAGAAGGATGGCGGCACTGCAGCATTTATTGATGCTGAGCACGCCCTGGACCCAGAATATGCCCGCAAGCTTGGTGTTAATACTGATGACCTTCTGGTCTCCCAGCCAGATACCGGTGAGCAGGCCCTCGAGATTGCCGATATGCTGATTCGCTCCGGTGCTATTGACATTATTGTCATTGACTCCGTGGCGGCCCTGACCCCAAAGGCTGAAATTGAGGGCGATATGGGTGATAGCCATGTGGGCCTCCAGGCTCGTCTGATGAGCCAGGCGCTACGTAAGATGACTGGTGCTTTGAGCCAGTCCGGCACCACCGCTATCTTCATTAACCAGCTGCGTGACAAGATTGGTGTCATGTTCGGCTCCCCAGAAACCACCACCGGTGGTAAGGCCCTGAAGTTCTATGCTTCTGTCCGCTGCGATATTCGAAGGATTCAGGCCCTCAAGGATGGCCAGGACACCATTGGTAACCGCACCAAGATCAAGATTGTTAAGAACAAGGTTGCCCCACCATTTAAGGTTGCCGAGTTCGATATTCTCTACGGTGAGGGTATCTCCCGTGAAGGCTCCATCATTGACCTTGGCGTAGAGATGAATGTGATTAAGAAGTCCGGCTCCTGGTTCACCTTCGATGGCGACCAGCTCGGCCAGGGCCGCGAGAAGGTACGTACCTTCCTCAAGGAGAACCCAGAATTGGCCGATACCATTGAGGACCGCATCTTCCAGGTGGCCAAGGTTGGCAAGTATGCCAATGCTGATGACTTGAGCGATGAGCCAATTGATCTCGTTCCAGGCGATGATATGGACGATGACTTCGATGATGAGCTCGACGCCTAGGATGATTCCTTCGAATGAAGAAGTCTTCTAATTCGGACGAAGCCCGCTCCCGGTATTCCTGCCAGGATCGGGCTCTCCGTTTGCTTGAGGTTCGCCGCCGTAGCGAAAAAGAACTCCGTGACCGGCTGCGTGAAGCAAAGTATCCTGCGGAGGAAATAGACCGCGTCATAGCCACCATGAAGCGCTATAACTATGTCAATGATGTTGACTTCGCTTTTGAGTGGGTGCGCCAGCGCCATGCGATGAAGGGCAAGTCCCGTGCGGTGCTACGCATGGAACTACGGCAGAAGGGCATAGGTGATGAACTATGCCAATCCGCCTTGGAACAAATCTCTGATGATTCTGAGCACGCACGTGCCCTGGAGATTGCCCGTAAGAAGGCACGTAGCCTCAAATCGGCCCCTGCGGATTCCCTTGAGTACAATAAGTACCTTCGCCGCATTCTGGGGATGCTCGCCAGGCGAGGATTCAACGCCGGCATGTCCATGGAGATAGCCAAGCAGGTCATTGCCGAGCGCTTCGACAGTGAGTAGGTATGTGGGACTAGCGTCCTGCTGCAGATACAGCTAAAGGCTGGAGGATAATCCTCCAGCCTTTCTTTTGTGCTGAATCAGTAAGAACTACTCACTGTATTGTGTTATACCCGTCTGGATTGGGTTAATCCGCAATCTGACGCAGGTCACGGTGGCTTGGGTCGTGCCAGTCCACATTGACGTGGTCCTTGGTATCCAGACCCTGGTCCTTCTGCTCAGGAACTGTAGCAAGAAGGTTCTTGCGGGCACGGCCGGCACGGAGCTGACGCTCAATACGGCTAGCCAGTACTGTGAGCAGGTAGTTGATAATAATCATGATGATGGCAATCACGATCAGAGCCGCGAAGAAGTTGCGGTAGTACGCAGCGGACTGAATACCGGAACGAACAACTTCGATGTAGCCAATCTGGTAGCCCAGGGCAGAGTCCTTAAGGGCAATAACCATCTGAGAGATGATGGCAGGGAGCATAGCAGCCACAGCCTGCGGGAGCAGGATGTGCCAAATGGTCTGCCAGTGGGTAAGACCCAGGGCCTGTGCTGCCTCAACCTGGCCCTTAGGAAGGCCATTAATACCGGAGCGCAGAACCTCAGCAATAACGGAGCCGTTGTACATGGTCAGACCGAAGACCACGGCCGCAAAAGCGAGGTGCAGGGAAGGGAAGAGGGCGTACTTAGCAAAGAGCTGGTAGGCGAAAATCATGAGAATCAGCACTGGAATAGCGCGGAAGAACTCGACGATAATGCCACACACACCACGAACAAACCAGTTCGGGGAAAGACGACCAAGACCCAGAATGGTACCCACCACAAGGGCGAGAATAATGGAGACTACGGCGGCCTTAATGGTGCCCCAGAGACCTGGAAGAATATAGGTGGTCCAGGTGGTGCTCTTAACGAATGGGTTCCACTTATCGGCAGTGAGCTGACCATTATCCTTGAGGACAAAAAGTACCCAAGCAATGACAATAGCTGCAATGACAAAGGTGCAGATGGTCAGGATGCGGTTAATCTGGCGGCCGCGTGGGCCGGGGGTGTCATAGAGGACTGTTGCGCGTGCGCTCATTAGCTCTTCACCGCCATTTTCTTAGAGAAGTGGCTCACGACAAGACCCAATGGAAGGGTGAAAATCATGAAGCCGAGTGCAAAGATAAAGAAGATCAGGAAGATCTGATCGGAGTGGTTCTCAATCGCGGACTTCATCAGGAGCGAAGCCTCAGCAACACCAATAACAGAAGCAATGGTGGTGTTCTTCAGAAGAGCGATAAGGGTATTGCCCAGTGGAACCACTGCCGCACGAACAGCCTGAGGGAAGATAATGCTCAAGAAAATCTGTCCAAAGCTCAAGCCCAAGGAACGCGCAGCCTCAGCCTGACCGAAGTGCACGGTATTAATACCGGAACGCAGGGATTCGGCCACGAAGGCAGAAGTATAGAGAATAAAACCAAGAACCGCGAGGGCAAAGTTATTATTCTTAATGAACTGGTCATTCTCTGGTGCCAGGGCCAAACCAAGATTCTGGTAAAGGCCGATGGAGCAGAAGAGAACAATCAAGGTCAGTGGGGTATTACGAGCCACAGTGATATAGCTCGAGGCAATGCCACGAAGGATGGCGATAGGGCTCACACGCATAGCGGTGAGAATGCCACCGAGGATGAATGCGCCAATGGCCGACAGGAAAGTCAGCTTCAGCGTCATCCAATACGCGCCAACAATGGAGGGGGATAGCTGATCCCATAGAGTATTCATCAGTATGGTCCTCTCACAATCTTTAACTATTCAGGAAGGAGAGGTCACCAGGGGTACCCTGGGAAACCACATCCGCGGCATAGTCTTCGCCGAGGTTCTTCTTCAGAAACTCTTCGAAGCTGCCGTCTGCGTACATTTCATTGAGAGCCTTGTTTACAGCATCAGTGGAGGCCTGGTCGCCCTTGGCCATACCGATACCGTAGTACTCATTAGTAAAGGCGGTGCCATCACTCTTGGTCATAGGAACCACATTGAACTCACCATCATAGAGCTGGGAGAAGCCATAGAGAATGGTGGCGTCAGTGGTCATAGCATCAACCTTCTTCTGGTGGAGAGCCTCCACACAGGAAGAATAGGAATCATATTCCTGGAGCTGAACGCCAGGCAGGCTAGCCTTGACCTTCTGCGCTGGGGTAGAACCAGTCACAGAGCAGAGCTTGCGGCCATTATTGAGATCCTCAAGGCTCTTGAGGGAATCATCATCATTACGCACCAGGAGAGCCTGGTGGGTGAGAAGATACGGGCCGGCGAAGTTCACCGCATTGGTACGGGACTTGGTGATGGAATAGGTCGCAGCAATCATGTCGACCTCACCATTCTTAATCAGGGTTTCACGCTGAGAAGAAGGGGTTTCGCGCCAGGTAATGGTAGGGTGCGCCCAACCATTATCATCGGCAATTTTATTGACCACATAGGTGGCAACATCCACATCCAAGCCAGTCATGGACTTATCAGGATTACGGAGACCCAAACCAGGCTGGTCATACTTGGTACCAAGAATGACATGGCCGGACTGGACAGAACTCAGCACACTACGTGGTTCGGTGGAGCCGCAGGCACTAGCAAAAACAGCAACCATGCCGGTCGCTGCCAGCAGGGCGGCAGTCTTTAACTTGGAACGGAAAGACATGCTGCCTCCTAGTGTCCCAGAATCTTGCCCAGGAAGTCCTTGGCACGATCGGTCTGTGGGTTAGTGAAGAAGCTCTCTGGATCAGTATCTTCCAGGATGGAACCATCAGCCATGAAGAGAATACGGTCAGCAGCCTTGCGGGCGAAGCCCATCTCGTGGGTAACACAAATCATGGTCATGCCTTCCTTAGCCAGGGAGGTCATAACATCGAGCACCTCATTAACCATTTCAGGGTCAAGAGCGGAGGTTGGCTCGTCGAAAAGCATCACCTTTGGGTCCATGGCAAGCGCACGGGCGATAGCCACACGCTGCTGCTGGCCACCAGAAAGCTGGGCAGGATACTTATCAGCATGAGCAGCAATGCCCACACGATCCAGCAGCTCCATAGCGCGCTTCTCAGCCTGATCCTTGGACTGCTTGCGCACCTTACGTGGAGCAAGGGTCACATTGTCCTTAATGGTCAGGTGAGGGAAGAGGTTAAAGCTCTGGAAGCACATGCCGACCTCGGCACGCAGCTGGGCAAGACGCTTACCTTCCTCTGGAAGCTCATGGCCATCAATGGTGATAACACCAGAGTCGATGGTTTCAAGGCGGTTAATGGTACGGCACAGGGTGGACTTACCGGAACCAGATGGGCCCAGCATAACAACAACCTGGCCCTTAGGGACCTGGATATTAATATCGCGAAGAGCGTGATAGGAGCCGTAGTACTTGTTGACTCCCTCGATCTTGATCATTGGGGTAGTTTTTGATTCAGCCATAAGGAAACTATAAAGAATTAATTCCTGTAGCGCAACAGGCTGTACATGGTGGAGGTGTGTACTAGAATGGATCTCCGTGTTAAAAACCTATGAAGTGCGTACTTTTGGCTGCCAGATGAACGTTCATGACTCGGAGCGTCTCTCAGGCTTGCTTGAATCAGCCGGCTATGTGCCATTTAAGGGCAATCAGGTCGACCCCGATGCAGTAGGGGACGATATTCCTGACCTTATTGTTTTCAATACCTGCGCGGTGCGTGAGAATGCGGATATGCGTCTTTACGGCACCCTGGGCCAGCTACGAAAGGTCAAGGAAACCCATCCGGGCCTCCAGATTGCGGTGGGTGGCTGCCTGGCGCAGAAGGATAAAGAAGTAGTAGTAAAGAAGGCCCCATGGGTCGATGTGGTTTTCGGTACCCATAATATTGGTTCGCTGCCTGTGCTCCTGGAGCGCGCAGCCCATAACCATGAAGCAGCTGTTGAAATTGTTGATGCCCTAGAGCAGTTCCCATCCGTGCTTCCAGCCAAGCGCGAATCTGCCTATGCGGGTTGGGTATCCGTCTCCGTGGGCTGCAATAACACCTGTACCTTCTGTATTGTGCCAAGCCTCCGTGGCCCAGAGATTGACCGCCGCCCAGGCGATATTCTGGCCGAGGTGCAGGCCTTGGTTGACCAGGGTGTGTCCGAGGTGACCCTGCTTGGTCAGAATGTGAACGCCTATGGTGTGAACTTTGCTGACCCTGATATTGAGCGTGACCGCTCGGCATTCTCCAAGCTGCTGCGTGCCTGCGGCAATATTGAAGGCCTGGAGCGCGTGCGCTTCACCAGCCCACACCCAGCTGAATTCACCTCCGATGTGATTGACGCTATGGCTGAAACCCCCAATGTGTGCCCACAGCTGCACATGCCGCTGCAGTCCGGCTCCGATAAGGTGCTCAAGGAAATGCGCCGCAGCTACCGCACCAAGAAGTTCCTTGCCATTTTGGATGAGGTCCGTGAAAAGATTCCTGGTGCAGCCATCACCACCGATATTATTGTTGGCTTCCCGGGTGAAACCGAGGAAGACTTCCAGGCCACCCTGGATGTTGTGGAAAAGGCGCGCTTTAGCTCCGCCTTCACCTTCCAGTACAGCCCACGCCCAGGCACCCCTGCCGCGGACTATGAGAACCAGGTGCCAAAGGAGGTCGTGCAGGACCGCTATGAGCGCCTACTCGCACTGCAGGAGCGCATCTGTGAGGAAGAAAATGCCAAGCTCATTGGCACCACCCAGGAGCTGCTCGTTCAGGCTGATGGTGGCCGTAAGAATGACCGCACCCAGCGCATGTCTGGTCGCGCCCGCGATGGTCGCCTGGTGCACTTCTCCGCCACGGAAGGTGTGCGCCCTGGTGACTATGTGACTGTGACCATTACCGGTTCCGCACCACACTTCCTTATTGCCGATTCCCCAGTGACTAATCACAAGACCACCCGTGCCGGTGACCTCTGTGCCATTGGTGAAAAGCCAACCACCAAGGGTGTGGGTTTGGGCATGCCAAGCCTCAAGATTCGCGGTCAGTAGTAGGCTGGTAACTAATATGAATGCAAAAGCAAAAAACCTTGACGTTGAAGAACGTCGCGCCGGGCGTGTGGTGGACCTGGGTCCAAGCCGTGGCACACTGATTGCCGCCCTGGTCCTGTACCTTGTGTCCCTCGTGCTCCCATGGGCCGGTCCTGTTAAGGGCTTTAATGTCCTGCTGCATGACAGCACGGCCGCCCACTACGCCACAACAATGCCGGAATATGTGTATGTGTACACCACATTCCTCTCCATTGTTGTCATTAATATTATTGTGCTGTTTACGAAGAACTTTGTTTTCTCCGTTTGTGGCTGGGTTCTTGGCGGTGTGGGCTTGTTCTATAGCCTCTTTGCCATGTGGATGCGCCAGACCAACCCTGTGGTTTCTGCCAGCTCCGCCCCAACCATTGGCATGATCTTTGGTGCCATTGCCGCCTTCCTGGTCTGCTGGGGCTACACCGGCCTGCTTATTCGACGCACCGAAGCCCAGCAGCGCCTGGCTGAGGCCCGCATTGAGGCCTCCCGTGAAGCCACCGATGACCCAGTGGCCGATGCGCAGCTGCGCCTCCTTGCGGAGCAGGAAGCACGCGCCAAGGGCACCTATGATGATGGGGACCATCGTCGTAGCCGAAACCACAACCGTGGCGGGGAATAGCATAAGCTGAAGGCTTTACGCACCTGCTTTAACACAGAAAAGGCCCGGGACTAGAAATTCTAGCCCCGGGCTTTAGCCTTAGGTTGAGCCTTAGGTTGCTTAGTCGTCTACGGCGTGCTTTGCAGCCTCAGCCCACTCAGTCCACTGGGCGGCCTGGGCCTCAAGCTCAGCCTTCTTCTTAGGATTAGACTCGGCAGCAGCAGCGGCAGCCAATTCCTTGGCCTTATTTTCAAACTGCTCAATGCGGGCCAGGGTAGCAGGGTCAGTGCGACGCCACTCACGCTCCTCAGCAGCCTGGACGCGCTTTTCAATACTGCGGATAGAATCCTCAATCTCCTTGCGGTCCTTATCGGCCACAAAGCCAATCTCTTCCCACTTTTCGTGGAGCTCACCAAGCAGCTCCTTGGCCTTAGCCAAACCAGCAGCAGGATCAATCAGGTCCTTATACTGCTCAATCAGAGCACGCTTCTTAGCGGAATTCTCCTCATACTCGGCCTCAACGGCCTTATCCTTCTCCGCACGAGCATTGAAGAATACATCCTGGGCGGCACGGAAGCGCGCCCACAGATCATCATCCACCGCACGGCCGGCACGACCGGCGGCACGCCACTGGTCCATCAAATCACGGTAGGCGCGGCTGGTCTCCGCCCAATCAGTGGAGGAGGACAGGGCCTCTGCACGCTCAATGAGCTCAGCCTTAATCTTGCGGGCGGCGGCACGCTGCTTATCCAACTGGGAGAAGTGCTGGCCACGGCGCTTACGGAACTCATCGCGGGCAGCCTCCATGCGGTGCCACAGTTCCTTTTCAATCTCGCCCTCAAGACGTGGGATGGAACGCCATTCGTCGAAAAGCTTATTGATTTTATCGCCAGTCTTGCGCCATTCACCACGACCCGCAAGCTCCTCCACGCGGGCAGCAATTTCCTGCTTGCGTGCCTTATAGCTTTCCTTGAGCTCGGCGGCACGGGTGGTACCGGCGGCAGCGGCCTCGTGGGCGGAGGTAATCAAGCTGCGAAGAGCAGGCATATCGCCAAGAATCGGGGCGGAATCCAAACCCTTTTCAATCTCACTCAGACGCTCATCGGTGGCGGCACCAGCCTCAGGGTGCAGCGCCAGGCGCTTAATGAGAAGCTGCACCTCGGCATAGAGATCCTGGAAGCGGGAAGCATAGTGCTTCAAACCCTCCTCAACAGTGCCCGCATGCCAGGAACCAATGGCAGTTTCCTTGCCATCCTCGGTGCGGTAAACAGTACCATCGGCATCAATACGGCCGAAGGCGGATGGATCCGTGGCTGCCACTGGCTTAGCGGATGCGGCTGCTGGGCCCGGCTTACGTGGGCCTGGCTTTGGAGTAGACATAGGCATATCCCTTCAATTCGAATTCTCCTATATTCTAGTAGCTAGAAAAATATTCTGTTAATGGTTTGGCGCAAAGCCACAGGGAAAGAGAGGCAGGCAACACCAATGCCAGTGGCAATTATTGGCCCAACAGCCAGCGGAAAGTCAGCCTTGAGCCTTGATGTGGCCGAGCACCTGGATGGTGAAATTATCAATGTGGATTCCATGCAACTCTATAAAGGCATGGATATTGGTACCGCAAAACTTAGCGTGGATGAGCGCCGCGGAATCCCACACCACCAACTCGATGTTATTGATGTGACCGAAACAGCCTCGGTGGCGCGCTACCAGCAGGAGGCCGTGGCCGATGTGAATGAGATTCTCTCACGCGGCAAAGAAGCCATTATGGTTGGCGGCTCCATGCTCTATATCCAATCGCTAGTCGACGACTGGCAATTCCCACCCACCGACCGTGAGGTTCGCGCCAAGTGGATGGCCCGCCAAGATGAGATTGGTGTGGAGGCCCTGCATGCCGAACTTGCCGCTGTGGACCCTGCCGCGGCTGCCATTATTGAAACCAAGGATCCGCGCCGAATTGTGCGCGCCCTTGAGGTAATTGAACTCACCGGTAAGCCCTTTGCCGCCTCCCAACCACCTATTGACGCCCCGGCACGGTGGGGCACCACCATTATTGGTTTGGATACCACGCCCGAGTGGCTCAACCCCCGCATTGAACTGCGCACCAAGCTCATGTTTGAGCAGGGCTTTGTGGAGGAAGTAGAAAAACTCAAGGAACAAGGCCTGATCAAAGACTCCACCGCGGGCAGGGCCATTGGCTATGCGCAGGTGCTCGATTATCTTGATGGGCTGATTAGTTTGGATGAGGCCATTGAACAAACTATCTTTAGCACCCGACGCTATGTTCGCCGGCAGAAAGCCTGGTTTAAGCGCGACCCCCGCACCCAATGGATAGACGCCGCTGGTGATACACTGGCTCAAACTCTTGAGATACTTGAAGATAAACCACAACAGTAACTAAAGCAGTAAGGAAACTAAAGGAAATGCTCTTTTATAAAGGCCACGGCACCGAAAATGACTTTATTATTCTCGATGACCCAACAGGGCAGATTAACCTGACCCCGGAACTTATCCGCGCGCTCTGTGACCGTCGCGCCGGGCTCGGTGCCGATGGTGTGCTGCGTGTACTCAATGCTGATACCGCAAGCACCCTTGGCTATCATCCAACTGCGGGGGAGTGCGAATGGTTTATGGACTACCGCAATGCCGATGGCACCACCGCTGAAATGTGTGGCAATGGCGTGCGTGTCTTCGCCCACTTTGTGGCCCGCACCTATGGCCTGAAGGATGAAGCCAATTGCTCCGGCACTGTTGTCGTGGGCACCCGCGCCGGGCTGCGTCCTGTGGTTGTTCACTCCTATGATGACTTTGCGGCCGATGTGGAAGTAGACATGGGTGTGCCTGAGGTTTTGGGTGTATCCACTGCTGATATTGGTGGGCAGCGTTATGCCGGTCTTGGTGTCAGCATGGGCAATCCGCACCTTGCCTGTGTGGTTCCTGGCCTGACCAAGGAAAGCCTGGCGGACATCCCCGTGGAACAGCCTATTGGCTTTGATACTGAATTCTTCCCGGCCGGTGTGAATACCGAAATTTTGACCCCGCTATCTGAGGGCAAGGTCTATATGCGCGTCCATGAGCGCGGTGCCGGTGAAACCCGCTCCTGCGGTACCGGCACTGTGGCCAGCGCTGTTGCCGCCCTTGCGGATGCCGGGCAGGGCACCGGTGAGGTGGATGTGCATGTGCCGGGTGGTGTGGTGCACGTATCCATTACCGAGGAAGGCTCCAGCCTGCGCGGCCCATCGGCCATTGTGGCCAAGGGTGAGTATTTTTCCAATTAGGAATTAAGTACCTGGTTTGTTCCCAAGCAGTCACCGCCGGTGACCACGGAATACTCTGGGGCACGCACAATTTTTGTTATCCCATCGACTTCGACAATTCGGTAGCCGGTGGGATTTGTGCTGCTCGGGGTTCCTTGGCCGGGGCTAGCAAGTGCAATGGCCACTGCTCCAAGGAACACAATGATGGAAAGGTGGACTAAAAATTTCAATGCCCTAGGGGTCATTAGATAGTCCTCCTACCAGGTGATCTCAGCATTGATGCGGGACTGGTTTGCTGCCAATGTGCGGACCAGCTCTGGGTTATCAATAGTGCCGAGGCGGGCGTAGGAATAATTGGTGCGGAAGCTTTCGTAGAAAATCACAATAGTATTGCCACTCCACAGAAGCACATCGCCGGCATTAATTTGGCCGATACGCTGGGGAGTACCCGCCAAACCGCGAGGAAGCTGACCATGGTACTCATTGCCATTGAGTTCGCTCATGGAAATGTTGAGATTACCGAGACTACGCAGGTCCTGGGCGGTCGCATTATCTGCTGGACGGAAGGTCAAGGCTTGGCCGTTAAGGGTGATGGTAGCTGTTGCTGGCACAGTGGCTCCTGGATTAGTAGTAACTGGGGCGGTAAAGGTAGGGGTCGAACTCAAGACTGTAGTCGGGAGAACAGTGCTGCTACCTGAAATGACTGGTGAAGAAATAGGGCTAGCTTCTTGGGTGGAAGAATGAGTGTTGCTTGTCGTAATTAGTGATGACACAGTGGCTTCCGGGGTGGTGCTATCAACATCGGTGGTCAGGGATTCCGAAATAACAGTTTCAGGGCTAGTCGTTGCAGGTGTCGTGTCCTGTGGCTGAGCGGTGCAGCTACCAAGGCCAAAGAGTGCTGCAATACTTGGGATTAGGGTTCCAATAATCATGGAGGGACTAGAAGTCATTTTGTTTTCCTATTTTGTTGGGTATGTGTTCTGTTGAGTAGCCGGGGGAGTTATGTTGGGGAGTTAAAGGCTAGTGGTTTTAGCTAATAGTCTTGATTACCTTGGCGGGCACTCCACCAACGATGGTGCGTGCCGGAACATCCTTGGAGACAACAGCGCCAGCGGCAATAATGGCACCATCACCAATGGTGACACCAGGCAAAATAGTGGCATTTGCCCCGACCCACACATTCCTGCCAAGGCGAACAGGCAATGGGCTAACAGCACCACGAGAGGCAGGATCCTGGTCATGGTTAAGGGTGGCAATAACAACATTGTGGCCAATGGCGCAGCCATCGCCGATATAGAGTCCGCCAGTATCTTGAAACTTGCAGCCGGAATTAATAAAGACGCCCTTGCCAATATGAATATTGGCGCCACAATCAGAATTAAATGTTGGGAAGAGGGAGAAAGCCTCATCCAATTCACGGCCGGTTAGCTCTTCCATTAGTGCGCGGCGCTCATCCGGTGTGTGATAGCCGGTATTGAGGCGAGACGTGATCTCAATGGCGCGCTCAGAAAGCGAGACAAGAAATTCAAACTCCTTGGTTCCAGGTTCAACGCGGTCGAGGTTTTCAAAAATTTCTGCTGTAAAAGTCATAGTAGTTATTCTGCTTTTGAACAGCATGTATATCAAAGAAGAAAATTGTATATGATGATATGCAAAATAGTTATGCATTTTTTGGGAGGTCAGCGTGGAGATTCGCCAACTCAAGAGCTTCCTTGCCGTATGCAGAGAAGGAAGTTTCATTGATGCCGCATGGGTGCTAGGGATTAGCCAACCTGCACTCTCACGACAGATAAAGGAACTAGAAAAAGAACTCTCAACCGAACTCTTTATTAGAGGCAATAGGGCAAAAGGCCTCGAACTCACTGCCGCAGGGCACCTTCTCTACCAAAGAGCACAAGATATATCTGCACTAGTTGATAAAACCAAAGCAGACTTCCACGCCGGCGAAACCGAACTATCGGGAATACTTAGTATCGGTGCAGGTGAAAGCGCAGGCTTTGATATATTGGCCAAAGCAGCTGCCAAGCTACGAGCACAGCATCCGAATATCACCCTGCACCTGGATAGTGATAATGCCAGCCATATCTATGAAGGCATTGATAGCGGGGCACTCGACTTCGGCCTCACTATCGGCACCGATGGGCCCACACACTACAACCGCCTCGATCTAGAGCACCGCGACAGCTGGGGAGTAATCCTGCCATTGGATCACCCGCTTGCGCAGAAGCCAAGTGTCACCAGTTATGACCTCGAAGAATATCCACTCATTATCTCCCGGCAGGAGGTAGAGCTCAAAGGCGGACTCATTGGCTGGCTACATAAACCCATTGAGGAATTCACCATCGCCGCCCAATACAACCTCATCGGCAATGTGTATAGCCTGGTTCGCGCCAGGCTAGGAATTGCTCTGGCCTTGGACCAACTACCAGCAACAGATAATACTGTGCGTTTTGTGCCTTTCTCCCCACGGATCGAACTAGGGCTCAGTCTCATATGGAAGAGCCACGGGCGATTGAGCCCGGTGGCCAGTGCATTTTTAGAGATCCTGAAAGAAGGGTAGGGGCGTCGATAGGCTAAAAGAAAAACGCAAGAAAAAAGACAAGAAAAAAAGACCTGGTGTAGAAACCAGGTCTTTAGTGTATTTAGTGGCCGTGACCGCCGCAGCCGCCGCCACCACAGCCACCGCCGCCGCAACCACCGGAAGGCTTTTCTTCCTTAGGTTCCTCGGAGGCATGGCTGCCGCAACCGCCGGAGCCACAACCGCAGCCGCCGCCATCGCCGCAGCTAGGTGGGGGAACGACAACACCAGACAGGGTGCCGCTCACAGTCAATTCATCGCCCTGAAGTGGCAGTTCGCCATCAGGGAGAACCACGGTGAAGAGATCCGGCTCAGAAACCTCAATGACGCGGTAGCGCTGGCCGGAGGTCTGGTTTGTGGCATAGCGGGCTGACTCCACCACAATCTTGTGCTCACCGGCAGGATCCTCCTTGCCTAAAAGGGTGAGGTAAACCTGCTGGTACTTTTCCTCAGTAAGGAGAGGACCCTGGGCAATATTGGCCTCAACGCTGCCCATGACTTCACCATTAGCATCAAGGACATCAAGGCGGCCCTTAATGCGGTCAATCATGGTGATGTGGGCAGTGACAGCCTGGAGATTGCCGGCAGGGAAGAAGCCTGCGAAAACGGCATAAGGTTCAGCGGCCACAATAATAATCTGTGCACCACTTGGGTCGCGGAACTGGACCAACTGGCCAGAACCGAGTTCACCAACAACAGAAAGCCTATTGCTGGCGATAGCGGCATCGACAGCCTCCTGCCAGGAGGGGTAGTCCATGCCGATACTGCGTAGATCGGAATCGGAACTCATGCATACTATTCTAGACTCATTGTCAATTCTTTTGCATAAAGATCATTCCGCCTGCCCAGGGCAAATGTGACCTATTTAATTTTTTGCACAATTTACACACTACATATGTGGTTGAGGACTAGACAACAAGCTTGGTTTACCTAAGTTTGAGGGCAGGTAAAGCTAATTTAGGTATTACTATAGGTAATAAATCCGGCATACATCCCGAATGCGTATTCCGCATGTCGGGGTGCAATTCGGACCGCAGTATTTTCATCATCAATATTTTGGAGCGCACCATGGTCTCGTCAGAGATTCCATTAATCGAGCTGCCTAAGGGGCAGTCCGGTGTTATTTCTTCCGTTTCGGAAGAGGCTTTTAGCCAGGAGATGAACCTTCGTCTTCGTGAGTTGGGTCTGCGCGTTGGTGCGGAAGTAACCACCATTATGCGCACCAGTGGCGGCGGCCGCATGGTCAAGATTGACCGCACCCGCTACGCCATGGATAAGAAAACAGCCCAATTGATTCACGTCTCACCTACTGCCCAGGGAGGTCAACTCTAATGGCAAAAATGTCAGCAACCACCTGCCACTGCGAAACAAATACGCAGCAAGCCAAGGCTGGTTCCCCAGTTATTGCACTGGTTGGTGCACCAAATGCCGGTAAGTCGACTCTCTTTAACGGTCTGACTGGCGCCAAGGCCGCTATGGGTAACTGGCCAGGTACCACCGTGGCAGTCTCCCGTGGCGCATGGCGCGTGGGGGAGCAGGAATTTGATGTTATTGACTTCCCAGGTGCCTATTCCTTGGACCCAGTGAGCCCGGATGAGGAGCTCACCCGCGACTTGGTTATTAATGTTGACCCTAATGAGCGCCCTGACCTGGTTATGGTTGCGGTGGATGCGGCTTCTTTGAGCCGTTCCCTGTACATGGTGGCGCAGCTGGCGGAGCGTAAGTTCCGTGTTGTCGTGGTTATCACCAAGGAAGATATCGCCCGCTCTCAGGGCCAGGCTATTGATGCTGAGGCTTTGAGTGAATTCATTAAGGCCCCTGTGGTCATTGTGGATCCTCGCCGCCGCGCTAACCTCAAGGTGGTTGGTGAAAAGGTACTGGAGCAGCTTGAAACCACCCCTCGTCGTCGCCGTGCGCGCGTGCAGGGTGATGATTTTGAGATTGCTGATGCCCGCTTTGACTGGGTTGAGCGTGCCCTTGAGGCTTCCGTTAAGGAAATTGAGCCACCAAAGGCCACACTGACTGAGCGTATTGATAAGTTCGCCCTGCACCCAGTGCTCGGCCCGCTGCTCTTCCTCTTTGTCATGTGGTGTGTTTTCCAAATCACGACCACTGTGGCAAAGCCATTCCAGGATGGTTTGGATAATCTCTTCAGCGGCCCAATCTCCGACTTTGTTTCCGGTTTGATTGGTGACCACGCCATTATTAGCGGCCTGATTGTTGATGGTCTTATCGGTGGTGTGGGTATGGTTCTGACCTTCGCCCCACTGATGGCCCTCATGTTCCTCTGCTTGGCTGTGCTGGAAGACTCCGGCTATATGGCCCGTGCTGCTGTGGTGACTGACCGACTCATGAAGACCATCGGTCTTCCTGGTAAGGCCTTTATTCCGCTGATTGTGGGCTTTGGCTGCAATGTGCCAGCTATTTCCTCCACCCGCGTCTTGGGTAAGCCTGAGCACCGTCTGCTCACCGTGCTTCTCATCCCATTCACCTCTTGCTCCGCACGTCTGACCGTGTTTGTGATGCTTTCGGCCACCTTCTTCCCGGATCATGCCGGCACCGTGGTCTTTGTCATGTACCTGATTTCTGTGGGCATGGTTGTTCTGGCTGGTCTGCTCATGCGTGCCACCCTGTGGCGCCATGTGGGCTTTGAGCCACTGGTTATTGACCTGCCTGTCTACCAGATTCCTGGCCCACGCCTGGCGCTCTCCGTCATGTGGGTTCGCCTCAAGGGCTTCCTGCAGACCGCCGGTGGCATTATTGTCATCACCGTGGCTGCCGTCTTTATGCTGCAGTCCACCCCAGTTGTTAGCGGCTATGGTTTCGCCGATGAGGACCTGCCATTCGAGGACTCTGTCTATGGTCGCGTATCTGAGGCTATTGCCCCAGTCTTTGAGCCAGCAGGTTTTGGTAAGGGCACTTTGACCGGTACCTTGATCACCGGCTTTGTGGCCAAGGAAGCAGTTATCTCCTCCTGGGCACAGACCTATGCGGTGGATGATGTGACCGATGATGATGCTGAAACCCAGGCTGAGAGCTCCTTGGCACAGAATGTTCGTGCCGATTTTGCTAATGCATCTGGCGGCCACACCATTGCTGCTGTGTGGGCATTCATGCTCTTCCTCCTGGCCTACACCCCATGTGTAGCAACCCTTGGTGCCCAGCGCCGTGAGGTTGGTGCCAAGTGGACCATTATTGGCGTTGTTATTCAGCTGGCCCTGGCATGGGTCCTTGCTGTTGTCGCCTTCAATATTCTCAAGATTTGGTTCTAATCATGTTTTTCCGTAAAACCCGCACCCCTGAGCATCCGGAGCGCTCCTCCCGCCCAATGGCCGCCGTCCTGGAGGCCATTGAGGCTGGCGCCAATACCAAGGATGCTATTGTCAAGCGCACTGCCTTGAGTGAAGGTACTGTCAGTATTGTTCTTGAGCATCTGGCGCGCATGGGCAAATTGGACTCCCACGTGGAATCTGTCTGTGCGGGCGCCTGTGGCTCCTGTGCTTCGGACTGCGATCACCGTGGTGATGCCGAAAGTAATCCGGCCTTTAACCCGCCCGCCGCAGCCCTTGGCCGTGGCTTGCATGTTCTAACATTGAAGCCTGTTGTGCAATAATAGTCAGTAATGACTGAACGCGAATTACACGTAAATGAACCTACAGTCGGTGAGCTCGACCTTGAGTCGCGCTCCCGACTTCGTCGTTTAAATATCCACGATACTGAGCAAACTGATGGTTATGATGTTGAGTATCGTAAACTCCGCCTGGAGAAAGTAATCCTGGTTGGTGTGTGGACCAGCGGAACTCTAGCGGAGATTGAAGCCAATCTGGAGGAGCTCCGAGCCCTGGCTGAAACAGCCGGCTCTGAGGTGCTTGAAACCCTCTATCAGAAGCGCGATAAGCCTGATGCCGGCACCTATATTGGTTCCGGTAAGGTCAAGGAACTCAAAGATATTGTTCAGGCCACCGGTGCCGATACCGTGGTCTGCGATGGTGAGCTCAGCCCCGGCCAGATGATTGCCCTGGAAAAGGCATTGGACGTCAAGGTTATTGACCGCACCATGCTGATTCTTGATATTTTCGCCCAGCACGCCAAGTCCAAGGAAGGTAAGGCCCAGGTTTCCCTGGCGCAGATGGAATATCTCATTACCCGCGTACGTGGTTGGGGTGGCGCTCTGTCCCGTCAGGCCGGTGGTCGTGCCGGTTCCAATGGTGGTGTGGGTCTGCGTGGTCCTGGTGAAACCAAGATTGAGGCCGATAGGCGCCGTCTGCGCTCCGATATGGCCAAGCTTCGCAAGGAAATTGCGGGTATGAAGACCTCCCGTGAGATTAAGCGCTCCCAGCGTAAGGAATCCGCCATTGCCCAGGTTGCTATTGCGGGTTATACCAATGCTGGTAAGTCCTCTCTCATTAATGCCATGACTGGTGCCGGTGTGCTGGTTGAGGATGCTCTCTTTGCCACCCTGGACCCGACTACTCGCCGTGTGAACCTCAAGGACGGCAGGGCAGTGACCTTCACCGATACTGTTGGTTTTGTGCGCCACCTGCCTACCCAGTTGGTTGAAGCCTTCCGTTCCACCTTGGAGGAAGTCATTGAGGCCGATTTGGTGCTCCACGTGGTGGATGGTTCCGACCCATTCCCACTCAAGCAGATTGAGGCCGTGAATAATGTCATCACCGATATTGTTCGTGAAACCAAGGCGGAACCACCGGCCGAAATTATTGTGGTGAATAAGATTGATGCGGCCGATGAACTGGTCCTGGCGGAGCTGCGCCACCACCTCGAAGATGTGGTATTTGTCTCCGCAAAAACAGGTGAGGGCATTGAGGAACTTGAAGCCCGCGTGGAACTTTTCCTCAATGAGCGCGATGCCCATGTGAGCCTGCTTATTCCGTATTCCGATGGTCGAATCGTTGCGGAACTCCATGAGAAGGGCACTGTCCTCAAGGAAGAGCACATCAATGAGGGCACTCTCCTTGATATTCGCCTTCCACAGGAACTTGCTAAGAAGTACGAATCCTATTTGCATGAAAGCATGACTTCTCAATAATATTGGGGGTCATGAGTACATCTTGGGGTTGGACCGTCCACGGCGACGGCAAACAAATTAAACCGGGTGCTGTTGTTGCACCTGAAGAACGACTGAGTTGGGGTCGCACCATTGGCATTGGTCTACAGCATGTTGTAGCCATGTTTGGTGCGACCCTTCTTGTGCCTACACTGACCGGTTTCCCGGTCAACACCACACTTCTGTTCTCCGGTATTGGCACGATTCTCTTCCTGCTCATTACCCGCAACCGCCTCCCATCCTATTTGGGTTCCTCCTTCGCATTTATTGCCCCTCTGACCGCCTCCCAGGCGCAGGGCATTAATGCTCAGGTTGGTGGCGTGCTTGCTGCCGGTATTGCGCTGCTCCTGGTCGGTGTGATTGTTAAGATTGCTGGCCGTGGTGTTATTGATGCGGTGCTTCCTCCGGTTGTGTCCGGCGCCATTGTGGCCTTCATTGGTCTGAACCTGGCCAGTGCCGCCACCTCTGATTTTGAAAAGCAGCCTTTGGTTGCTGGCGTTACTCTTCTTGTGATTTTGCTCTGCACCGTTATTGGTCGCGGCATGATTTCCCGCCTTTCTATCCTCATCGGTGTTATTGTGGGCTGGGTTTTTGCTGCGGTAACCGGCAATGTTCCTGAGGGCACCCGTGAGACCATTAGCAGCGCCGCCTGGATTGGTCTTCCTGAATTCCACAGCCCTGCGCTGCATTTCGATGTCGTCTTTATCTGTATCCCAGTCATCATTGTCCTCATTGCTGAAAATGTGGGCCATGTGAAGGCTGTGGCCTCCATGACCGGCCGCGACCTGGACGATATTGCTGGCGATGCCCTTATTGCTGATGGTGTGGCTACCACCCTTGCTGGTGGCTTCGGTGGTTCTGGTACCACCACCTATGCTGAAAATATTGGTGTTATGGCTGCTACCAAGGTGTATTCCACCGCTGCCTATTGGGTTGCTGCCGCCTGCGCTATTCTTCTGGCCTTTGTCCCTAAGTTCGGTGCTTTGGTTCTGACCATTCCTAGCGGTGTTCTTGGTGGCGCCACCATTGTTCTTTATGGTCTGATCGGTATGCTCGGCATCCGTATTTGGCAGGATAATAAGGTTGATTTCACCCACCCTGTGAACCTCACCACCGCTGCCGTGGCCCTGATTGCGGGTATTGGTAACCTGACTCTTAATGTGGGTTCCCTTCAGCTGCAGGGTATTGCTTGGGGTTCCATTGGTGTTATCATTGCTTATCCAATCATGAAGAAGCTTTTTGATACCGTCGGTGAGGGTCGTAAGTAATGTTGCCTGATGCTGTTGTCGTCGTCATTGTTGCCCTAGTTGTTATCATCCTCTGGGCCTATTTCAATGCACAGCGACTTCACCGTCTGCATATTCGCACTGATGCGGCTCGTGCGTCCTTGGAGGCCGCGCTCAACCGTCGCGGCGCGGTCATCGCCACGTTGTACCCGCATCTGGCCCCATTGGCCAGTGCAGCGGAACATGTGGGTCTTGAGTACCAAAACTTTGATGCCCGTATTGCCAAGGAGCGTGAGCTTCTTGATTCCGTCCCTGGCCTCACAGCATCTAGCACAGCAGCGAATCAGGAGATTCCTGCCGCTCTTGCTGAGGCCATGGTTCGTGTGCAGCTGACGCACCGTTTCTATGACGCTGCTGTCACAGATACCCGCCATCTGCGCACCCGCCCACTTATTAGGCTTTTCCACCTGGGTGGTACAGCTAAGCTACCAGAGTATTTCGAGCTCTAGTGGAATAGCACAAACACCAAAGGGCCGTGCCCGGTTTATCCGGACACGGCCCTTTTCTTATTCAGAGGCTATAGTCGCTACTTATCCTCACCGTAGCCATTAGGGTGGCTGGAGTGCCAGGCCCAGGCGGTGGCGATGATTTCTTCCATAGTGTCGTACTCTGGGGTCCAGCCCAAAATCTCACGGGCCTTATCGGAGCAGGCAATGAGGGTATCAGGGTCACCAGGGCGGCGGTCAGCACGTTCGGCAGGAATAGGATGGCCGGTGACCTTACGGGCAGCTTCCACAATTTCCAGGTTGGAGAAGCCATTGGCAGAACCCAGGTTGAAGGCAGTGGATGGGTTTCCGGCACGGAGGTATTCCACGGCCTTAAGGTGCGCGGTGGCAAGGTCAAATGGATGAACATAGTCGCGGATATTGGTGCCATCCGGGGTATTGTAATCATCGCCGAAGATGAAGATCTTTTCGCGCTTGCCGGCAGCCACCTGAAGCACAATAGGAAGCAGGTGGGTTTCAGGATTGTGGTCCTCACCAATGGAGCCATCCGGCTTTGCACCAGCCACATTGAAATAGCGCAGTGGCACATAGCGGATACCATGGGCCTGATCAGCCCACTTCATGATAGTTTCCATCATGAGCTTGGATTCACCATAAGGGTTGATTGGCTTCTGTGGGGTGGTTTCACGGATTGGCATCTCCTCAGGGATGCCGTAAGTCGCAGCAGTGGAGGAGAAGACAATATTCTTCACACCACACTCATTCATGACTTCCAGGAGCTTGACCATACCCACCGTATTATTATCAAAATACTTGAGTGGGTTTTCCATGGATTCAGCAACAAGGCTGGAGGCGGCAAAGTGAATGACCGCATCAATCTCATTATGGGCCTTGAAGATACCACGCATAAAGTCCTGGTCGGCCAAGTCACCCTGGTAGAAGGTGGCATCCGCGTGCACTGCTTCAAGGTGGCCAGTCAGGAGGTTATCAACGACAATGACCTCCTCATCTGTGTGATGAACAAGATAATCCACCATGTGGGAGCCGATATAGCCGGCACCACCCAAAACGAGGATTGCCATTGGTTAGTCTCCAATCAGATCGATAAAACGGTGGAAAGCAGCACGGCCTTCCCCATCGAATTTAAATACACCAGCATCTTCGAGCACTCGGACAAAGACGCGCCCGATTTCCTCTTTTACTAGCGCAGATGTGTCAATCTTAGCACGCTCAGGTTGAGCCTGTTTGATAGATTGCGCCCATTCGATGTGATATTCAGCAATGCAAGATTCGGCAATGGCCTGTGTGTCTGGGCCTTCATGTTGGAGGTAAAGCTCGACAGCATGCATCTCTTCTTTGAGTCGTGGTGGCAGGATAGCAAGCCCCATGACTTCAATCAGACCAATATTTTCTTTCTTGATATGTTGCACATCTTTGTGCGGATGGAAGACACCATCGGGATGCTCCTCACTGGTGTGATTATCACGCAATACCAGGGTGAGCATAAAGGTCTCGGCTTCTTTGCGGGCAATCGGGGTTACTGTGTGGTGACGGATTTCCCCAGTGTGGGCGAGGATATCTACCGTTGGGTCGCTGTACTGCTTCCAAGTCTCCGCAATATGCTCTGCTGCCTTTACTATGGCTTCTGGGTCTGTACCGCTTAGTCGAATTGCACTCATGGGCCAGTGGAGCAGCTCGGCCTTGACACCTTTCACTGCAAATTCCAGGTCTGTTTTAGCCTTGTCCATGGGGAATAGATGTCGGCCACCCTGGTAGTGGTTGTGGCTTAGGATTGAGCCACCGACTATAGGCAGGTCTGAATTCGAGCCGGCAAAATAGCCGGGGAAAATATCAATGAGTTGGAGCAGTTCACGGAATGTAGCCGTGGTGATTTCCATGGGGCTATGTTCCGTATCCAAGAAAATACAGTGCTCATTGAAATAGGCATAGGGCGAGTATTGGAATCCCCACGTGTGTTTCGTGCCATTGTCATTCCCGAGATCTACACGAATAATACGGTGTTGTGCACGGGCTGGGTGATTGATACGCCCGGCATAGCCCTCATTTTCCATGCACAATTGGCAGAGAGGATAGTCGCTGCTCGGCGCATTCTTAGCAGCAGCGATGGCCTTTGGGTCTTTTTCGGGTTTGGAAAGATTAATTGTAATCTCGCAGGTCCCGTACTCCGATGGGGCATCGAATTGAATATTACGCCCTATATCATTGAGCTTGATATAGTCGTTGTTGCAGTTGAGGGCATAAAAATTCTCAACAGCCTTGCGGGGGTCTCTTTCATAGTCATGCCAAAAGTCAGCATTGACCACATGCGGCGCCGGGGTGATGAAGTCCATCAGGGCACTGTGGGTGATTTCATCGCCGGCAGCCTCATGTGCCAGAGCAATGAGCGAGGTTTCGGTAGTCTCTTCATTACCTACTTCCTCACCAATTAAGGCGAAGATTCGGTTCCGAAGATAGACCTGGTCCATGTCGGTATAGTCGCTCTGCTCGATGATAGCGAGAGCTAATGCATCTGCGCGTTTCATACGTGATCCTTTGGATGACTAAGTGTGTGTTTAGTAATTGCGCGTCAAGGTGGTGCGCATTTGGGGTTCGCGGTTAGGCGCGTGCCCTAGTTTTCTAGGACGCGGGCACCGTCGGCAATTTCTGCTGGGTAGAAGCTTGGGGCATAGCCGATTTCCTTGGTGTAGAGTTCAGCCACAGCACTAGTGAATGCTTCCACCTTATCCTTATTGACAATGGCAATGGCGCAGCCACCGAAGCCAGCGCCTGTCATTCGTGCACCAATGACGCCTTCCTGTGCCCACGCGGCGTGCACAAGGGTGTCAAGTTCCTTGCCCGTCACTTCAAAATCATGTTCCAGGGAGACATGGGAGGCATTTACCAGGCGGCCGAATTGCTCAAGTTCCCCGGCACGCAGGGCAGTGGTTGCCTTTTCCACACGGCGGTTTTCCCAGACCGCGTGGCGGGCGCGCTTGAGGCTTGCATGCTCCTTAATCAGGTAGGCGTACTGGTCGAAGGTGGCCTCATCAAGATCGCCCAGGGTTTCAATGTCAATGCCCTTTTGCAGATCAGCCAAGGCAGTTTCACATTCCGCGCGGCGCTCATTGTACTTGGAATCAGCCAATTCACGGCGCTTATTGGTATTCATAATGACGATGACATTATCGCCGAGGTCCAAGGGGACAAGCTCATATTCGAGGGTGTTCGTATCAAGGTAGATTGCGCGCTTATCGGCACCCATACCAATGGCGAATTGGTCCATGATGCCCGAATTAACGCCAATGTAGTTATTCTCAGTGAGCTTGCCAATTTTAATGAGGTCTAGTCGTTCAACTTCAAGTCCATAGAGCTTTTGGGCAACAATACCAATGAGTAGCTCCAAGGAAGCGGAGGAGGATAGACCCGCACCATTCGGAATGGTGCCTTCAATAAAGAGGTCAAAACCATGGGGGAGTGTGTGGCCAGCTTCTTGTAGATAGAGCAGAACGCCCTTGGCGTAGTTGGACCACCCATGGTCCTTGTTATAGCTCAAATCCTCAAGGCTGAGTTCAATAATGCCGTCGTCCGCGAAATTTGCGGAGTAGAAGCGAAGCAGGGAGTCTTCCCTTGGCTTAGCGGCACCCCAAGTGCCAAGGCTAATCGCTGCAGGGAAGACATGACCGCCATTGAAATCAGTGTATTCACCAATGAGGTTGATACGACCAGGAGAGAAGAAAAGTGCCTCAGGCTCGTAGCCAAAAATAGAGGTAAAAGAGGCATGAAGGAGTGTTGTATTCATACCTCAATAATAAAATATTTTAGTAAACTTTTCAAGTAAATTTTTACTAAAGTTTAGTTCTTGCTTGACTGGCGTAGAGTCAAACGAGTACCCAGTCGAATCAGATAGGGAACATCAGGAATTGCACGTTCCAAATAGGCGTGAGCTTCGCTTACCGCACGCGCACCCATCTCTTCAGTAAAAACAGAAATGGCAGAAAGTGGCGGGAAAACCTGCTTGGCTATTGCCGTGTCATTGAAGGAAATAATGCTCACATCATCGGGGACGCGGATACCTTCCTCATGCAATGCGCGCAGCGCGCCCACTGCCAAGGCATCACTGGCAATGAAGAAAGCCTCAGGTAGTTCCTCAGTCTGACTAATGGCCAGCTTCATCTGCTCATAGCCATCATTGGTGGTGAACTTACCAGTAAACACATAGGCCGGATTATAAAGGCCATGCTCTTCAAGAAGATGAGTGAAGGTCAATACACGAGGATCATTGAGCTCTTCACGCTGATCACTTGTATATTCCTTACCGGTAATCATGCCGATGCGCTTATGCCCCTGGGCAATAAAATGCTCCACAACCTCGGTGACAGAATGGCTAAAGTCTGTAGTGATGCAGGTATGGCCTTGGTCGAGGGTGTCGCTATCCACAAAGAAGACCACAGGATTGAGTTTCTCAAAAGCCTTGATCTGCATGCTGCTGTACTTACCCACAGCAATAACAGCATCCACCTTGGCTATAGGCTCAATGGGATCATCATTGAAAATGCGGACAATCTCATAACCCAACTCCTGGGCTTTACGCTCAATACCAATACGAATGGAGTAGTAGTACAGGTCATCCGACTCTTGTTCCTCACTAAACCACTGAACAATAGCGAGACTACGGTTAGTTACCTGGTTGTTCTTCTTATGCTTGGTATAACCGAGCTCATCAGCAATTGCGAAAATCTTATCCCGAGTCTCTTGGGTTGCGGACATAGTCTCATCATTATTGAGAATACGGGAAACTGTTGCTACAGATACCTCTGCTTTGGCCGCAATATCTTTGATAGTTGCCACTGTGTCACATCCTTCTCTATTAACTTTGAGTATACGTCCACTACATGACATTTATGTAGAGAACCTGCCGAATGAATAAAGGCCCCGCGCACGGGGCCAATATCTGGAGGTAATGATTGGGCTATGGTTCGCCCAGGGTAAAGGGGTGTGGACTCTTAGTTCTTCTTGGTCAGAACCCAGAGGCGCGACTGGAAGTCGGTAGAAGGCAAGTCGCGTTCGCGGTTCTGTGGGAGCATTTCACCACAGGAAGAATCCATGGTGCTAAGACCCATATTCATGAGCGCAGCGCCAGAATATTCTGGAATATTCGGATACGTGACTCCATTATCTTGTGGATTACGCAAGGCATTATCAGGGGCCTCAAGGAGTGTATAGGTTGCCTCCGGGTCAAGGCCCTTGAGCAGCAGACGGTTGAAGGCTGCATTCACCTTATTAAGCACAGTGAAGTGAGCAACCACAGCCTGTTCCTTTTTCTTATCCACAACCATCCAGGCAACATCCTGACCGCTATCAAATGGGGACTTGAGGCGGTAGAAGGTGCCCTCATGGATGAGATGGCGGTAGTCCTTATAGAATGCAATCTGCCCCTTGACCTGCTGGATCTCTTCTTTTGTGAGGTCATTGAGGTCAAGCTCATAGCCAAAGGCGCCGAAGTATGCCACATGGGCGCGGGTGGCCAGTGGGGAAACACGACGGGTCTGATGATTCGGGACGATAGAGACATGGGCACCCATGCTAGAGATTGGGTATGCCAGGCTCGTGCCATATTGAATCTTCATGCGCTCAATGGCATCCGTATCATCACTGGTCCATGCCTGTGGGGCATAGTAGAGCAGACCTGCATCAAAGCGGCCACCGCCAGAGGCGCAGGACTCAATGAGCAGATGTGGATAACGCTCAAGCAGACGCTCGAAGAGATCATAGACACCAAGCACGAAGCGGTGGAAGACCTCACCCTGCTGGGAAGCAGGAAGCTCAGCACAGAAGACATCGGTCAGAGGGCGGTTCATATCCCACTTGATATAGTCGAGCTTCGACTCATCAATAATGGCACAGAGCTGCTCAAAGATATTGTCCACCACAGCTGGGATTGCGTAGTTGAGAACAAACTGGTGGCGGCCATGGCGCAGCGGGCGACCAGGGGTTTGAATAGTCCACTCAGGATGCTCACGGAACATATCACTATCACGGTTGACCATTTCAGGCTCAACCCAGAGACCAAACTTCATGCCAAGGGCACGGATCTTCTCAGCCAGGGAACCAATACCACCCGGGAGGCGGTCAGTATTGGTATACCAGTCACCCAGACCAGCCGTATCCGTAATACGCTGACCAAACCAACCATCATCCAGGACGAAGAGCTCAACGCCCACATCCTTGGCAGTCTTGGCGATAGTCACCAACTTATCCTCGGTGAAGTCATAATAGGTGGCTTCCCAGTTATTGATGAGTACTGGGCGCTCCTTATTACGCCAAGGGCCGCGAGCCACACGGTTACGCAGCAATGAATGCAGCGCCTGACTCATACCATTGAGACCCTCATCCGAGTACGTGAGCACGGCCTCCGGGGCAGTGAAGCTCGCGCCGGGCTTGAGCTCCCAATCAAAACCGAAGGGGTTGATGCCCATCTGCACGCGGGTGACATTCCATGGGTCGACTTCGGCTTGGGCAAGGAAATTGCCGGAGTAGATGAAGCTCAGGCCAATGGCAGTGCCGCTGTGCTCTGTGGTTTCTGGGCGAACTAGGGCTACGAATGGGTTTTGCTGGTGGGAGGAATATCCCTGGGTGGAGTCCACCGCAGTGATACCGGCCTCAAGTGGGCGGCGCTTGATATAGCGCTCGCGGCCCCATGCGCCACTGAGTTGAATCCACTCATAGTTATGGTCTGGCAGATCAAGGTTGAAGGAGGCAATTTTCTCCAGGTGGAGGGTTTGACTGCCATGATTCTCCACCACTGCGCTACGAGCAATGACTGGACGGTCAGCGTAGATGGTGTAGAGGAGCTTGACCCGTGCGCCACTGAGTTCGTCTACCAGGTGAACAATGAGGGTTTCAGCCTCAGAGTCATCTTCCACATAGCTGGAGGGGAGACCTTCAAGCTTTGGCTTTCCCGGCACAATCTCGTGGGATGAGTAGACAAAGTCGGTGAGGGTGGAGCCGTTATCCTGACGCAGGCTAATAGCAGGGTGGCGGAAGTCGGTCGCACCATATTCTGGTAGCTCCTGCATGCAGCGGGAGAGGGAATACAAGCGGTCGCCTTCACGGCGAAGCGTGGACACTGGATATGGAATATATTCGACCAGGTGCTGATAGTCTGCATCGGGGACTGGGGCACCAAAGTAGTAGTGCAGCAGCTTCCCATCCTCGCTGAGCCCAAAGATGTAGCTTATCTGTGCATTTCCCAAATGGAACTGTGGGCCATTGCTGAGCGGTGCTACGGATCCATCAATACCTTTGGCTCCGGACCCTACTGGGGTGTGGCGTACGGTAATCATTTAACGCTCCAATTCCAAAACATTGTCCTCGATGGTGACCAGGCGACCAGGTTCACCTTCGATATGAATAGTACTGAACTGATCGGCATTGGTTACAGTCATAATGACTGTGTTATCCAGGCCGTTTTCTTCAATGAGGTCTTCATCGAACTTGATGAGCTTCTGACCGGCTTCGACGCGCTGGCCTTGGGCTACGAAGGTGGAGAAGCCTTCGCCCTTGAGCTTGGTGGTACCCAGACCGATGTGGATGAGCAGGACCACACCGTCATCGGACTCAATGCCAATGGCATGGTTGGTTGGGAAGAGAACCTTGACTTCGCCGGAGAATGGGGCATAGACCTTGCCGTTGAGTGGCTTAATCGCAAAGCCCTTGCCCAGCTTGCCAGCTGCGAAGGCAGGATCCTGTACATCGCTCAATGGGTGGAGGTAACCAAGGATAGGGGTGCGGATCTCCTGCTTCTGGTGGCTGACTTCAACGCTAGCCTCGGAAGCATTTTCCTTGCCCCAGGTGCGCTCGAGCTCCTCAACAATTTCGGCGTGCTTTTCCTCAGTGAGCTTGACACGGAAGAAGAAGACCAGGGTGCCGAGCAGAATGAGGATGAGAGGGAAGAGGAAGATATAGAGCTTGAAGGAGAGGATACCGGAGTCGGTCACAGTATCGGCAGTTGCGCCAGTGGTCATACCAGCAGCCACAGCAGCAGCACCAATAACAAGGTTACCGATAGCGCCACCGAACTTATCAAGCATTGGGCGGACAGACAGGGTGAGGGACTCATCGCGGTGACCCAGCTTGAGCTGGCCGTACTCGACGCAGTCAGTGATGGTCATGAGAACAACCAGGAAGACCAGTGGCTGTGGAATGAAGAAGAGCTCAGCTGCGATGAGCACCATAATAAGGGACTTGCCGGCGATGAAGAACAAGCCGATACCGCAGACCATGATTGCAATGCAGTAGAAGAAGAGATTACGGCGGTTGAACTTTGCAGCCAACTTAGGGAAGAGCGATACCGAAATCAGACCAACAAGCATGTTGATGGTACCGAGGATGGAGAACTGTGCGGCATTGCCCAGGATATAAGTGAAGTAGTACAGCTGGGAGGCGTTGATAATGGTGGCGCCGGTGCAGTAGAGAACATAGGCCAAGGAGATAGCCATGAGCTGGTCATTCTTGATCAGCACCTTGAATACGCCCTTGAGGGTGGTCTTGTGGGTGTTCTGACGCATCTCGTGGTCGATTTCCTTGGTGCCAAAAGCGACTGCAAGGGCGGTGAAGATACCAACCAGTGCCACGATGAGGGCGAACATGAACCAACCACGGTTATCACCCACACCATCATTCTTGTTCAGGGAGAAGAAAAGAACCAGTGGCATAACAACAACGCCGACGAGGTTGCCACCAATGGTGGAACCAATACGCGCCATGGTGGCGGTCTTTTCACGCTCTTCGGAGCTGAAGCTCAAAGCAGGAACCATGGACCAGAAAGCAATGTCCTTGAAGGAATAGAACATGTCCATGATGATGTAGATGACTGCGAAGAGCAGCAGGTAGAGAACTGGATGAGATTCATTCAGTCCACCCAGGCTGGTGAAGAGGAGCAGCAGGGCAATGGAGCCCACGACACCACCGATGACTACCCAAGGCTTGAACTTGCCCCAACGGGTGCGGGTGTTGTCGATAAGGTTACCGATGAATGGGTCGAGGATCAGCTCGAGAATACGTACAGCAGCAATGATCTGCGTGATGTACAGAACCATGCGGTTGTTATGCGCGGTGTCACCCGAATTAAAGAGGTGGGAGGTGACGAAGATAATGAAGTATGTGGAGAGAGTTGCGTAGAAGACGTCATTACCAAATGCGCCAATGGAATAAGAGACACGTGCCTTCATATTTGCACCCGTGTGCTGGGCGGGTGAGGCACTAACTTTTGTGCTCATGGGCCTTAACTCCTTAGTAGAAGATGTGTGTTAAAGAGTCCTGATTAAGCGTGCCTCCTGTGAGGCAATTGCTTTGGCATATATCACTTATAGCTATTAAAGGTCCTGGTCACAGGCATTCTAGAACTGCTGTGGTTGAGGCGGGCCGAGGACTAAAGGACCCCATAGGAGTTAAGTAGGGCAGAAGCCTATCTGTTTTAGGCAATAAAAAAACCGGGCCGAAGCCCGGTTGTAGCACAGTGTGCTGAAGAATTACTCCTCGTCGAGGTTCTTCTCGATGAGAGCAGCGATCTTCTCAACTGCCTCAGCGTTCTCGGAGGTAACGGTGATCTGATCGCCGTGGGAAGCGCCCATAGCCATGATCATGAGAGAAGAAGCAGCCTCGGTCTCCTCGTCGTCATCTGCACCAACGAGGGTGAGGAAGATGTCCTCATCGTACTCGCCTGCAGCCTCAGCAATGATGGTAGCTGGACGGGCGTGAAGGCCTACGGTGGAGCCGACGGTGACAGTCTTGGAAGCCATGTAATGGTCCTTTCTTAATTGCGTTTAGGGGCAGAGTGAGAATGAAGCTAGGGGATAGGGTAACTAGCCTTCGCAACTAGCCTTCCTCACTACTCAACCGACCATAGTACCAGCAAATCTAGATAATTGCCAGTTCTATAGTCGGTTGTAATTAGTTTATGTGGTTGTTCTTAAGCAAGGGGATTTCGCTTAAGCAGCAGCTGGTTCCTTGGTAGCAACCTTATCGCGCTTCCACACAGACTTGAGGGTGATAACCAGGCCGGCAGCCACGGCGGTACCCACGATGATTGCGAGGAGGAAGCCCCAGAATGGGTTGATAGCGAAGAAGACGAAGAGACCACCGTGAGGGGCACGGGAGCCAACGCCCAGAGCCATGGTCATTGCACCGGTCACAGCGCCACCAACCATCATGGATGGGATAACGCGGAATGGGTCAGCAGCGGCGAATGGGATAGCACCCTCAGAGATGAAGGCGAGGCCCAGCAGCCAGGAGCTCTTACCATTTTCCTGCTCAGCAGGGGTGAAGAGGTTCTTGCGGACAAAGGTAGCAACAGACAGGGCGATTGGTGGAACCATACCGGCAGCCATAACAGCAGCCATGATCTTCATATCAGCCTCACCACCGTTGGAGAGGGAAGCGGTACCGAAGAGGTACGCAGCCTTGTTCACAGGACCACCGAGGTCGAAGCACATCATGAGACCGAGGATGATACCGAGAAGAACAGCGGAGGAGCCGGACATACCGCCGAGCCAATCCTGGAGGCCATTCATAATGGCGGCCAGTGGACGACCGAGCAGCAGGTACATGAGAAGACCGGTCAGCAGGGAACCAAGCAGTGGGATGATAACCACTGGCATCAGGGACTGAACAATACGAGGTACCGCCCAGTTACCAATCCACATACAAATCAGGCCGGCGAGAATACCGGTCACCAGACCACCGATGAAGCCAGCACCAATGGTCACAGAGATAGCGCCACCGACGAAGCCTGGTGCGATACCAGGGCGGCCGGCGAGAGCGAAGGCAATATAGCCGGAGAGGGCAGCGACCACGAAGCCCATAGCAGCCTGACCAATGGCGAAGAGCACAGCGCCAAAGTAGAGCAGGAAGCCGGAGCGATCAAAGGTCATATCGCCAACAGTGTGGCCAGGGAGGTTGGTCAAGGAGTAGTCAGCGACAATGTCCTTGTAACCATTGGCCATGTCATAGCCACCGAAGAGGAAGCCCAGGGCCAAGAGAAGACCACCGGCAGCGACGAATGGAACCATGTAGGAAACACCGGTCATGACTGCCTGCTGGGTGCGCTTGCCCCAGCCGAGCTGTGCGCCCTCGGCTTCTGGGTTGGAATCAGCAGCACCGCCACCGGCAGGAACACGGCGAGCATTAGGGTTCTGTGCAGCAGCAATAGCTTCTTCGAGCATCTTCTTTGGCTCGTTGATGCCACGCTTCACACCGGACTCGATTACTGGCTTGCCAGCAAAACGCTCCTTATCGCGAACTCCGACGTCGGTAGCGAAGATAACGGCATCAGCGTTCTTCACAATGTCATCGTCGAGAGGCACAACCTTGGAGGAGCCCTGTGGCTCCACGGAGAGGTTCACATTGTCCATTTCTGCAGCGGCCTGAGTCAGGGCGTCTGCAGCCATGTAGGTGTGAGCAATACCGGTTGGGCAGGCGGTGATGGCCACAATATTAAAGGCCTTAACACCCTCGGCTGCCTTTGCGGTTGGGTTGGCAGATGCTGGCTTAGCATTGACAACACCAAGAACGAGGTCAACAACTTCCTGTTCGGTCGCTGCATTACGCAGGGACTCAACGAAGTCCTTCTTCACCAGCGCACGGGCCAGCTTGGAGAGGATCTTCAGGTGCTCCTTGCCGCCACCAGCTGGGGCGCCAATGAGGAAGACAATATCAGCGGCGCCATCTGGGCCGGAGAAGTCAGCCTTCTGAGAGAGGCGAGCAAAGCCCAGGGTTGGGATGCTCACAGCTTCAGAGCGGCAGTGAGGAATTGCAATGCCACCTGGCACGCCGGTACCGGACTTTGCCTCACGGGCAAGGGCATCAGCAGAGAGCACATTAACGTCGGATGCACGACCGGCATCAACGAGCTTCTGTGCGAGCTGTGGGATGACTTCTTGTGGCGTAGCGCCAAAATCGACGTCAAGAGCGACGAGCTCTGGGGTAATGACATCATTACTCATGGGGGTTCTCCCTAATAAAAGGTATCGACAGGACTTTATGCGAGGCTGCGCACGGTGGCGCCAGCCGCGTTGATAATGTCAGGGGTTGGGATGGTGGTCCCGGGAAGGCTAGCTGCAGCGGAGCCGTAGCCCACTGCCTGTGCCAAGGCGTCAGCGTGGTCAAGACCACGGGCGCGACCTAGTACATAACCAGCCAGGGTGCAGTCACCGGCACCAACTGTGGAAACCACGGTGATTGGTGCAGGGTTGGCAATCCAGGAGCCCTCCTTGGTTACGAGGACTGCGCCGGCGCCACCCAGGGTGACGAGCAATTCATCCACCTTCTTGGTCAGCAGCGGCTTGGCTGCCTCCAAAACGGGGGTGTAATTGCCCTTTTCAGCCTCTGCTTCCAACTCAGCGCCATCCAGGCCAACAAGCTGGCCAAGCTCCAAGCCATTTGGCTTCATAATGGTTGGGCCGACCTTATCCAGGTTTTCGCCCAGGGCGATGAGTGGAGCATCAGAGGTGTCCACTGCAATTGGAAGTTCGGGATATGCTTCACGCAGGGCAGCAACTGCGGTGGAGTACCAGTCAGTTGGCAGTCCTGGTGGCAGGGAACCTGCGAGCACAACCCAAGATGCGTTCTTAGCGGCCTCAAGAAGCTGTGCCAGGAGATCTTCCTGGGCGGCCTCATCGAGTTCGTGGCCTGGGCCATTGAGCTTGGTGGTTGTACCATCAGGCTCAGTAATGGTCACATTGGTGCGTACGAGCCCGGTCTGAAGAGTTGCCTTGTATGGAATACCGTCCTCTTCCACCAGACCCACGAATGGGTCGCCCGCCTGGGCTGGGAAGAGAGCCACAGTATCAACATTTGCTAGCTTGGCGACGTGACTAACATTCACGCCCTTGCCGCCGGCAACACTGGTGACCTTACTCAGACGCTGCACAGTGCCGCGTCCTAGTTCCTCACCCAAACTCAGTGTCTGATCGATACTGGGATTGGGAGTCAGAGTGACAATCATTAATTGACCACCTTGATGTTGTAGTTCTTGAATAATGCTTGGAATTCTGGGTCCAAGTTCTGATCAGTAACGACAATGTCAATAGCATCGAGGTCACTGAACGTCACGAGGAACTCCTTGCCACACTTGGAGGAGTCACAAAGCACCACGGTGCTCTGGGCTGCTTCAACCATGGCTCGTTTCACACTGGCCTCAGCCATATCAGGGGTAGAAAGGCCATGGGCCTCGGTGAGTCCATTGGTGCCCATAAAGGCAAAGTCTGCCCTCATGTTTCCAATTGCTTCTACCACCTGATTGCCGATCACAGCACGAGTGACGGTTTTCATTGTGCCTCCCAAAATGTGCACATTCGGCACACTGCCTTCAGCAAGAATCACTGCTGCCGGCAGGGAATTAGTCACAATGGTCCACGGCTGCCCGTCATATCGGCGCACAATCTCTTCTGCAAAGCGGGCTGTAGTTGTACCCGAATCAAGGAAGATACTGCACACGTCGTGGGGCAGCAGGTCTACCGCTAAACTAGCGATAGTGGTTTTCTCCACAATCTGCTTTTGCTCAGATTCCCTAAATGGGCGGTCTGGGGTAGCAGACTGTGGAACTGCACCTCCGTGGACGCGCGACACAAGCCCCTCAGCCTCTAGGGCTTTGAGATCCCGTCGGATTGTTTCTGCGGTGACGTCAAAACGCTCTGAAAGTTCGGTAACTTCAGCATGGCCGCTGCCATGAATGAGGGAGATAATCTCCTTCCGACGGTCGTGTACTGTGAACATACTCACCTCCTGTTGTAGTGTTTTGTCCGTCACTGTCTATTAAACCACACTCGCAAAGGATAAATGTGGGTTTTCCAATATTTTGTTGTGTGTTTTCCAACACATTTGGAAAATTTTTCCAATAGTCCTTCCGAGCCTCTTGCTCAAAGCGTGGTAGATTGGTTACGAAACACTAGTGAGGAAGGTATTCCAAATTGAGTAACGTGACTCATGACACCGTCATTAAGGGCACTGCCGTAGTGCCAGGTATCAGCTATGCAGAAGCTGTTTGGATTTCTCCACGTCCGGAGTTGCCCAGTGCCGGTGCCGTTGTTGCAGAAGATTTGCGCGATGCAGAATTCGAAAAGTTCGAGGCTGCCGCGAATGTAGTTGCTGAGCGTCTGGCAGAGCGTTCTGCCAATGCCGAAGGTCATGCCAAGGAGATCTTGAATGCGACCGCCGGTATGCTGCGTGACCGTGGCTGGCGTAAGGCTGTCAAGAAGAACGTAAGCTCCGGCCACCCAGCTGATTATGCTGTGGTTGCAGCTACCACCAAGTTCATCTCTATGTTTGAGGCTGCTGGTGGCGTTATGGCTGAGCGCGTCACTGATCTTCGCGATATCCGTGACCGTGTTATCGCTGAGCTCCGTGGCGAGCCAGAGCCAGGTCTTCCACAGGTTGACCGTGAGGTTGTTCTTTTTGCTGATGACCTGAGCCCAGCAGATACTGCTGCTCTGGACACCAACTACTTCCGTGCTCTCGTAACTGAGCTCGGTGGTCCAACCAGCCACACCGCTATTCTTGCTCGTCAGCTCAACGTTCCTTGTATCGTTGCTGTTGGTAACAAGCTTCGCGATATCAAGGCTGGCGATAAGGTAATGGTTGACGGCTCCCTGGGTACCATCACCCTCGGCGCTGACCCAGAGCTCGCACAGCGTGCGGTTTCTGATTACCGTCTCGTTGCTGAGCGTGTTGCTCAGTGGCGTGGCCCAGCTCAGACCAAGGACGGCCACCGCGTTCAGCTGCTGGCTAACGTCCAGGATGGCAATGCTGCCCGCCAGGCTGCTTCCACCCAGGCTGAGGGTATTGGTCTGTTCCGTACCGAGATGTGCTTCCTCTCCGCAACTGAGGAGCCATCTGTCGACGAGCAGGCTGAGGTATACAAGAAGGTTCTCGAGCAGTTCCCTGAGTCCAAGGTTGTTGTTCGTTCCCTCGACGCTGGTTCCGATAAGCCAGTTGCCTTCGCTTCCATGGCTGATGAGATGAACCCTGCTCTGGGTGTTCGTGGTCTGCGTGTTGCTCGTGCCAATGAGCCACTTCTGACCCGCCAGCTCGACGCTATTGCTAAGGCTGCTAATGACCTCGGCCGTGAGGCTAAGGGCGCTCCTACCTGGGTTATGGCACCTATGGTTGCTACCGCTCGTGAGGCTGCATGGTTCGCTGGTCTCTGCCAGGAGCGCGGCCTTGTTGCCGGCGCCATGATTGAGGTTCCTGCCGCTTCCCTGATGGCTGATAAGATCATGCCTCACCTGGACTTCGTGTCCATCGGCACCAATGACCTTACCCAGTACACCATGGCTGCTGACCGTATGAGCCCACAGCTTGCATACCTGACCGACCCATGGCAGCCAGCTGTCCTGCGTCTGATCAAGATGACCTGTGACTCCGGCAAGAAGTACGACACCGCTGTTGGTGTTTGTGGTGAGGCTGCTGCTGACCCATTGCTCGCTTGCGTTCTGACCGGTCTGGGCGTTAACTCCCTGTCCGCTGCATCCACCGCTATTGCTGGTGTTGGTGCACAGCTGGCAGCTGTTGACTTCGAGACCTGTGTTAAGGCTGCTGAAGCTGCTCTCGACGCCGAAGGTGCAACCGAGGCACGCGACGCCGTACGCAAGATCATCAACGGCTAATAGGCCTTGTAGGCCTATTAGGGCCCGATAAGCGTAGTAGGCCTATCAGGGCTTACGATCGATGAAGCCCGGCTCTCATGAGATTCATTGAGAGCCGGGCTTTTGCTATGTCTATGAATAGGTATTGAAACTAGACGAGAATTACCTCAATGCCGTGGGAGCGAAGCTGGTCCACAAAGATGGATGGGGCATTGGCATCAGTAATGAGAGTGTCAATATCATCAATGGTGGAGAAGCTCACGAGGTAATCGCAGCCCAGCTTGGAGGAGTCACAGAGCACGACGACCTTGCGGGCATTCATAATCATGGCGCGCTTCACTGCAGCCTCCTGGGAGTCGGCCGTGGAGAGGCCATGGTCCACTGTGAGAGCATTGGTACCAATAAAGGCCACATCAGCGCGCAGGAGGGCCAGGGTGCGCAGGGCAGTATCACCAACGACGGCCTGGGTAATGGCACGCACGGTGCCGCCGAGCAGCTGTACATTCCTCAAGCCTGCAGAGGCCAATGCCAGGGAGATAGGCAGGGAATTGGTGGTCACATAATAATCATCGGAGATACTGACGCGACCCAGGGCCTCAGCCAGCGCACTGGTACTGGTACCGGAGTCAATAAATACAGTGCCACCTTGCTCTGGAAGGAACTTCAGAGCTGCCTTGGCAATAGCGCGCTTAGCGGGCTGTGCAGAGCGTGCACGGGCCTCCAGGCTATATTCTGTGGTGAGGAAGTTCTGGGCGGCTACAGCGCCGCCGTGGATACGGGTAACGGAGCCCTCATCGTCGAGTATGGCGAGATCACGGCGAATGGTTTCTGCAGTTACATCAAAACGCTCAGCAAGGTCTGATACATTCACTCGCCCCGAGACAGCTGCCAGCGAGGCGATTTGGCGTCGCCGTTCTTCTGCATACATACTTGACTCTCCTCCCTAATAACAAGAAACATTATGTCCTAAAGATGACATTCTAAGATTTAAAATTTGTGTTTCTCATAGTTTCCCATAAAACTTGGGTTAAGTGGAATCAATACCCCCGAATAGGGGTAGAGGCCCCGTAAACTTGCAGGGCGCAAGCTTCGGGGCCTCTAAGAAAAGTTGAAAATTAGATTGGTTGGTTCGACTTTTAGTCTTAGCGTGGCAGCGCGTTATTGGCAAAGGTGCTCAGAATTGCACCCAGGATGCCTACGCCACCAATACCAAGTACGTACCAGAGCCATGCTGGGGCCTTGCTGGTGGACTCACCCTCAACACTCTCGAGTGGAGTGGTGTTGTCATTCTGGTTGATGCTGGAATAGCCAGAAATGGTAGTTGGAACCACTTCGGTGACCTCGTCACCAATGGAGGTAATCACATTATAGTTTGGGGACTCAAGCAGAGCGGCGGTGGACTCGGAATTAATCAGAGCAACCAGGCCGGCCTGGGTGGAGGTGGTGAGGCTGGTGGTGGCCTCAACTGCCTGGCGGCTTGTAGTCAGGAAGGTCAGAACTACGGTATCAGTATCGGTGGCATTATTAATGTCATTAATCGCGCTATTACGCTGTTCGCGATTCAGGGAACCGTAGCTCTGAATATAGGAGGATGCGGTGGTCTTAGCTGCAGCAAGGTTAGCTGCGGCAGCGTCAGAGACAATATTTGCAACAGACGGGGTATTGGTAGCAGCAAGGGCCTCATTAACTTCAGCATTGGTGCTATCGGAGAAGATCTGGTCACCGGCATTAGCAGTAACTGCCTGGCTAAGCTGGGTCAGATACTGGGAGCGCTGCATGTCGGTCAGGTAGACCATGGCAGAAACGCGCTTCTTAGCAGGAGCAATCTGCTCAGAGAGGGTCGCGGTTGCATATGCGCGAGCAAGAATCACATTGATCTTGGTGGTGCAGTCCTTGATGGCGGTAGGGCTGTCTGCATCACAGGTCAGGCTGCGAATCTGGCTGGCATAGTTAGCGCGGGAAGTGGAGTCGAGGCTAGCGTAGCGCTCATCGGTGGACAGGCGATTAGCTGCCGAACGGAGCATGTTATTAAGAGTGGTGGATACGCTAGGAAGTTCCGCTGCGTGAGAGGAAGGGATCAAAATCGAGCTGCTAGCAGTACCAAGTGCGATGGCGCTAGCGAGCATCGCCTTGCCGCTCAGCATGGCGATAGGACGAATGGTGCGCATGGCGAGCCTTTCTTTGACTAATGTCGAAGGCTCAGTCCTTGCAACCTTCGATCTATATTTTCAACTTAGAATTAGCTTAAATCTTGGAGGGAGCTAAGTCAAGCCAGCTTAGAGGCTTCGTAGCAGCAATGTTACTCGTGTTACTAGTGTGCACATTCTTGCATAGTTCACATTTGTCGCATTTTAATCTTGAGCGATCTTCGCGCATGGCCTGACCTTGTATTTCTCTTTATAAATATCATTAATTGTTTAAACAGAATGACATTTTCTAAATTTAAAATGCATGATTATTCAATTGTGAATTTTCCCACATTAGGCCTTGGAAAGGTGTGAGTTGCCTAAGGGGAGTCTGGGTGTTGCTGGCATTCAAAACAGTGCAAAGTAGTAGTGGAAGCTTAATAAATTATAAGAAATCCGGGCGGCTGGGCCTCAAAT
>JAUMTX010000008.1:0-38682 GCA_030530985.1 Corynebacterium sp. | reverse complement strand
AGTAGTAGTGGAAGCTTAATAAATTATAAGAAATCCGGGCGGCTGGGCCTCAAATCGAAGAAACCTGAGACTCAACCGCCCGGAGAGAGCGCTCGGAGCGAGCGCCCGTAAAGGGCGCCTATTTAATAGCGGCGCAGAAGGGAAATGACCTTGCCGAGGATGACAGCATCATTGCCATCAATAGGGGCATAGTTTGGGTTGGCGGGCTGGAGCCAAATCTGACCGTGCTCCTTATCATTGGTATCCCAATACTTGACGGTGGCTTCACCATCAATGAGAGCTGCCACAATTTCCTTATTCTCAGCGGTGTTCTGTGGCTGCACAATGACCCAGTCGCCATCCATAATGCCGGCGTCCACCATAGAGTCACCCTTGACGCGAAGGGCGAAGGCCTTATCGTCCTTGACGATACTCTTAGGCATGGAGAAGTAGTCCTCCACATTTTCGCGGGCAGTAATTGGGGTGCCGGCGGCAATGCTGCCAACCACTGGAACATAGTTAGTGGCAAAGTCGAAATCGCCTGGCTCATCAGTCAGGCTTTCAAGGACCTTGTCCAGATCCTTGTTCTGGCGAACCGCATAGGCGCGAGCACCGCGCTCACCGCGCTTGAGGAAGCCATGCTTCTCCAAGACCTCGAGCTGGTAGGCGACTGAGGAGGTGGAGGTCAGGCCAGTGGCCTTACCAATTTCGCGGATGGTGGGTGGGTAACCGCGCAGACTCACGGAATTCTGGATCACAGCGAGAATCTGCTGTTGGCGTGGAGTGAGGTCCTCCGCACCTTTAATAGACTTCTTCTTTCGAGGAGACATGATTCTTCTTCCGTCCTGGGGTGGAGAGTTTGAGATGGTAGGGCACCTCAAACAACTGTACTAATTACTATTGGTATCTATCGTACCCAAAAATTGGTCGGTGTGTTGGTTTTCCTGTGGTGGCTGGCTATAATTGCCTCTATGAATTGCCCTTTCTGTCAGAATCCCGGTTCCCGCGTAATTGATTCTCGTTGCACGGATCATGGCACCACTATTCGTCGCCGCCGTGAGTGTGAAGCTTGCCAGGGCCGCTTTACTACGATGGAGCGCTGCGTACTGCTCGTGGTTAAGCGTAATGGTGTGACCGAGGAATTCTCCCGAGAGAAGGTAATTAATGGTGTGCGCCGCGCATGTCAGGGTCGCGATGTGGGCGATGATGCTTTGAAGCGCCTCGCCCAGGAGGTAGAGAATGCCGTGCGCACCAAGGGCTCCTCACAGATCAATGCCAATGAAATTGGCCTTGCTATTCTGGAGCCACTGCGCCGCCTGGACGAAGTGGCCTACCTCCGCTTCGCCTCCGTCTATATGTCCTTTGAAAGCGCCGCCGATTTTGAAACTGAGATCAGGCGGATGCGTCGCAAAGCAAAGACAGATATCTGATTTTAATTAATGGAAAGGCCAAGTTTTTCAATGGCCTTTTCAATACGGCGGGCACTCACAGGGCCACTGGTGCCCAGGCGCTGAGCAAAGAGGGAAACACGGAATTCCTGGATCATCCATAGAATATCCTTGCCCTCCTTGGTCTGCTGCACCTGGGTGGGCAGCAGTGCCTCGAGGCGATTAACCTCATCCTGGCGGTCAGCATCCTTATCCGGATCGCGGCCCATATCATCCATGCGGATATTAATAGCCGCCATATATCGGGGCAGATGCTTGAGGCGCTCCGCGCCGAAAATAGAAACCGCATTAGGTGGCAGCACTGTGGCCAGCTGCTTCTTCATATCGTCAATGGCCTCGCCGGTCCACTTATTCAACTCATTATTGGTGCGCACCCAAGCCTCAATACCAGGGGTAACAGCCACAATAATCTGGCGGACACGACCAGGAATCTCCGGGCTAATAGTCTTTTCCAAAGCAGCATAGGCCTCAGGGCTTGTGGCCGGGCCACCATGGGCAAACATGGCATCACGAATGGCCGCAATACGGGCATCATTAACCAAACCCTCCAGGCCACCATGCGGATAATGATCCAAAGCCACGCGCTGATTCAAGGGAAGGCCCTTGACCATCTGGTTAGCCTTGACAGAAATATGGGCGCCCAACATAGCCACCGTGGTCTGCAACATAGCGGCCTCAGCCTGCTGCTTAGTCGGCATGGCCTTCACACGCACCTCTTGCTTACCCTGCTTATCCTTGACAATAGTCAAAGCAGGGAAGGTGCGCACCTGCTTACCATCCACAGTGCGGGTAAATTCGCCACCCAAGTCCTTATCCCAGGCACCCATCTCCGCAGCCCCATGGTGGGCATGGCGGGACTGAAGCTTAGCCAAGTCACGGTCCTGATCAATGACCTTGCCTCGCTTATCAATCGCAAGGAAGTTCATACGCAGATGATTCGGCAACTTCTCAGGGGCAAAATCAGAATCATCAATACCGCGCGGCAGGAGGCTCGCCAAGGCGCGGGTAATAGGCTGCCTCTGATCCTCCATCTCAGAAAGCTGTGGGGTCACCTTGGCTGCCCAATCTGGGGCTGGCACGACGAGGCGTCGCAAAGCCTTAGGAAGGGTGCGTATCAGTTCAGTAACCAGCTCATGGCGCATACCAGGAACCAGCCAGTCAGTGCCCGCGCGATCCACAGCCGCAATTAGCGGAACAGGGATACGCATGCTCACACCATCATTCTTATCGGTGGGGTCAAAGACATAGGACAGCTCATAATCACCCCAGTGATCAGGGAAATCACTAGTAGAAATGTCCTTGGCATCCTCATGGAGCAACTTCTCCGGATCGAAATCCAGGCAGTGCGGATCCTGCTTCTTAAACCACGAATTAAAATGCGCACCACTAGTCACACTCTGCGGAATACGCGCATCATAGAAACTGTACAGACGCTCATCATCAATGAGAAGATCGCGGCGACGCGCCTTCTCCTCAATCTCCTGGGCGCGCTGCAAAGCCTTCTGATTCTGGTGGAAGAAGTTATGGTGAGTCGACCACTCGCCCTGCACCAAGGCATTACGAATAAACATATCGCGCGCCGCCTCAGGATCCACCTTCTGGTAGGCAGTGAGACGATCCGCATAAATAGTCACACCATAGAGCTGGCAGCGCTCATAACACATGGCGGCCTGGCGCTTGGAAGACCAATGTGGCTCCGAATAGGAACGGCGAAGAAGATCACCGGCAATATCCTCCAACCAGGCAGGATCAATCTGCGCCACATCACGGGCCCACAGGCGAGTAGTCTCCACAATCTGGGCAGCCATAATAAACTGCGGTGGCTTCTTAGCAAGCGCACTACCCGGGAAAATCATCAACTGCGTGCCACGAGCACCCTGGAACTGCTGGGTCTCCTGAATACGGGCACCAATATTGCCCAAAAGACCAGTAAGCAGGGCCTGGTGAATACGGTCCGACTCAGTATTATTCACAGCCGGACGGCTCGAATTCCACTCCAACTCCTGGCAGACCTCACGCAACTGGGTGACCAAATCCATCCACTCGCGGATACGCACATAGTGCAAATACTCTGCCTTCATGCGCTTACGGAACTGATTACCCGAAAGCTCCTTACGAGTTTCGCGAATATACTCCCACAGCTTGAGATAGGACATGAAATCAGAAGTTGTGTCCTTAAAGCGGGCATGCTGCTGATCCGCCTGGGCCTGAAACTCCAACGGGCGCTCACGAACATCCTGAATAGACAGGGCCGCCACAATTACCAAAGTCTGGTAGAGCACACCATTCTGATTAGCGGCCACAAGCATACGGCCAAGACGCGGATCCACCGGAATCTTGGCAAGAGTACGACCAATAGGAGTAAGCAGGGCAGAAGGCTTACCGACTTGGCGTCGAATAGGCTGGCGCAAATCCGCCTCATGGCGAAGAGCCTGAAGCTCATAAAGCAGATTCTTACCATCACGCAAGGCCTTGGGCTCCGGGGCCTGAACGAAAGGAATATCGCCGAGGCCAAGACTCTCCATCTGAAGAATCACCGAAGCCAAGTTAGTACGAAGAATCTCCGGATCCGTATACTCCGTACGGGAAAGAAAATCCTGCTCCGAATACAAGCGAATAGCCACACCATCAGCAATACGGCCACAACGACCCGAACGCTGATTAGCTGACGCCTGGGAAATAGGCTCAATAGGAAGACGCTGCACCTTCGTGCGCACCGAATAGCGCGAAATACGGGCAAGACCCGTATCCACCACATAGTGAATACCAGGAACAGTCAGCGAAGTCTCCGCAATATTCGTGGAAAGCACAATACGCCTACCCGCATGGGGACTAAAGATACGGTGCTGCTCCTCATTAGACAGACGACCAAAAAGCGGCACCGCATGAGTATTGCGCCAATTCTGGGCCTCAATCAGCTCCAACATATCGCGAATCTCACGCTCAGTAGCAAAGAAGCACAGAATATCCCCATCACCCTCAGCCATAAGCTCCTCAAGGGCTGCAAGGACCGCATCATTCATATCATTCGACTCGGTGATCTCCTCCACCGGGCGATAGCGCACCTCAACAGGATAGGTACGACCAGAAACCTCAATAATCGGGGCACCATCAAAATGCTCGGCAAAACGCTCCGGGTCAATAGTCGCCGAAGTAATAATCACCTTCAAATCAGGGCGGCGGGGAAGAAGCTGCTTAATATATCCCAGCAAGAAGTCAATATTCAGACTACGCTCATGGGCCTCATCAATAATCAACGTGTCATAGGCAAGAAGAAGCGGATCGCGGGCAAGCTCCGCCAAAATAATGCCGTCAGTCATAAGCTTGACCGCCGTATTCGGGCCCACACGATCATCAAAGCGAATCGCATAACCCACCGACTCGCCAATATCCTGACCAAGCTCCTCCGCAATACGCTCCGCCACACTACGCGCCGCAAGCCTACGCGGCTGGGTATGGCCAATCATGCCCAAACGACCACGACCCAAGTCCACACACATCTTCGGAATCTGCGTAGTCTTACCACTACCAGTCTCACCGGCAATAATCACAACCTGATTCTGCTCAATGGCCGCAAGAATATCCTCGCGCCGGGCACTGACCGGCAAATCAGGATAGGTGACCTCAGGAATAGCGGCATTAATAGCCGCTACGCGCGCCTCCGCCTTAGCAATCTCCGCGGAAACAGCCTCAACACCTGCATCATCCTTAATGCCACGAATCTTGCGGCGCAGGGCAGCGCGGGCACGCAAAGGCACCCCGTCAAGGCGGGGGAAGAGTGCCTTGGCGGCAGGGAAGACCGGCTGGCGGTTACCAGGGCCGGAACCCCTGCGCCTGCGGGAAGGCTTGGTGGGGTTATTAGTGCTTTTCTCAGCGCTATTTTTAGGCTTGCGATTATCAGGAGTTGGCTTAGTGGACATCGCCTCTATTTTAATCGAATAAGTATATACAAGTGCGCGAGCGAGTGTTACAATCAATATTATTAAGGAAGAAAGGATGGAGCAGATGCAACCAACAATGCGACCTATCGACCAAATCCTTGCCGAAAATGGGGGACGATTTGGTGTAATCCACGGTGTTAAAGGTGGATTTAAACTCTATTTTGATAACTGGCGAGTGTGGATTCCAGTTTCCTTTGGCCTATGGCTCCTGGGTCTTACCTGGGTAGTTATGATGGCTATTAGCATCTTCAAGTTTTTTGAGGATCAACCAGCCCTTATCGCCGGCGACTATGGTGAATTTAGCAGTTGGGATATATGGCTTTCGAGTCCCATCCTCCCCGCGCAGCTCCTACTGGGCGGTGTAGTTGCCATTCTCATTCAGCCATTCCTCTACAACCTGGCCTACCACACCTTGATGAAGGAGCGTGTCTCCTGGTCGGACCTGTCTTCCGGCATTTCCTATGGCCGTGTGCTGCTCGCCGTATTTATCTACATGCTGATTACCTCGGTGGTCAGCCTCGTCCCATATGTCAGCATGCTTCTGGCCCTGGCTGTTAGCCCATTCATTGTCCTGCTGGCATTCGCCGCCGTTGAGGGCCGCAGCCTCATGACCGCGGTCAATCTGGGCAAGCAGTACTACCTGCCACTGCTTGGCCTGGCAATTATTTCCTCCCTGCTTGGTTTTGCCGGCATGTTGGTATTCCCATTGCTCTTTGTTGGCATTTCGGTCACCGCAGTAATCTACGGAATGGCCCGCCATGAGGAAGAATACGCCGTGCGCGCCATGGAGATTTAATCTCCCCACCACCCCTAAACGCCACCCCACTGCGGGTGGCGTTTTTGCTGTCTGGCCAAAACAACACACTGTTTCAGTGGCTCAGCCATCCACAGTTTCGCCACTATCCGACTTGGCAATGCCAAGTTTTGATATAATCAGCATGTTCATACAAGTTGTTTTTTGAAAGGTGCATTGTTTTTTATGCAGACCCCTATTGAAACTATCACTCGCAATAACGGTGGTCGTTTCTCCCTTGGTGCTAGCCTAAGTGCCGGCTTTAGCCTGAACTTCCGCCACTGGAAGATCTGGGTTGGCTTCGCTGGTGCCTGCTTCCTGGTGGCCTGGATTGCTGTTGGCTTCAGTTTCACAACCCTCTTTATCGCCGGTGCCGCCGGTGCGGAAACCGACTATGACGCCACCCTTGGTGGTTTCTTGACCATGATCTTTGCCAGCCCAATTGTTGCTATTCAGCTGCTCTTGGGTGGTTTGGTTGCCTTGCTGCTCATGCCGCTGGTTGCTAATGCGGCCTACCGTTCTCTCTTCCGTGAGAAGTTGGCATTCAAGGATCTGACCGCTGACCTGCCATACCTGCGTGTACTTCTGGCCTTTGTCATTATTGGCCTGGTGCACAGTGTTTGTGGTGCTATTCCACTCATTGGCTTTATTGTGGATATCTTCGTATCCCCATTCTTCATCTTCCTGCCATATGCGGCCCTGGAAAAGAAGAGCTTCGGTGAAGCCATTAACCTGGCCAGCCGCTACTACCTGCCAGTGCTTGGCCTGAGTGTGGTTACCAGCATTATCGGTGCTGTGGCCTGGGTAATCTTCCCAATCCTCTTTGTGCCAGTCATTAGCACCGCTGTTGCCTATGGCATGCTGCGTATTGAGCAGAACGCAAGCAATAGCCAGTTCTAATATAAGCAAAACGCCACTTCACAGATTGTGAAGTGGCGTTATTTTTTTACCTACGAATTGTGGCGATACCCAAATCCAGGGCATCAACGGCTTCCACCACACCAGCGGCGAAAGCATTAAAGGTATTGCGGCGGTTCGAAGAAGTACGATACGCAAGACCAATGGTGCGCTCGGCACGAACATCATCAGCGAATTCCGCAAGGGCAACACCTGGGCGCTTGCCTTCAACTGGAATGGCGCTCTGTGGCAGAAGGGTAATACCCATGCCGGCAGAAACACACTGAATCACAGTGGCGAGGCTAGCTGCACGAGTGGTGGAAACATGCACTGGGGCATCATCCAACTCTGGTGCGTGGCAAATGCTCATAACCTGGTCGCGCAAGCAGTGACCTTCATCCAGAAGGAGCATGTCCTGGTCGGCCAGGGCATCAAGGTGAAGATCCTTGCGGCCGGCCAGTGGGTGATTCTCAGGGACTGCAAGAACAAAACGCTCGGTATAAAGAGGAATCTCCGTCAATGCGCCACCATCGGATGGGATAGCAATCATGGCCACATCCAGGCGGCCTTCACGCAGCTTCTCAATCAGGCGGGAAGTCTGGTCCTCAACGATGCGTGGTTCAAGGTCGGACATTTCTTCACCAACAACACGAAGCAGCTCCGGCAAAATGAATGGTGCGACAGTCGGAATAATACCGATGGTCAGCGGGCCAGTCAGATGGCCGCCAGTGCCTTGGGCCTGGGCAATGAATAGCTCAGCGGCATCCAGGACAGCGCGGGCATAAGGGAGAAGTTCGAGACCAGCAGCGGTCACAATCACTCGGCGGGTGGAACGCTCAATCAACTGAACGCCCAAGCCGCTTTCCAAACTCACCAGAGCCTGGGAGAGGGAAGGCTGGGAAATGCCCAGCTTATTGGCGGCCGTACCGAAGTGGCGGTTGTCGGCAATAGTGACGAAAGTTCGCAATTGTGCGAGTGTTGGCTTGTAGTCTTTATTGCTCATTCCTATCACTATACCTCAAATTGCCAAGTTTTTCTTCTTGACAATCAAAAATTGCGGGGGCATAATGGAAACTACATGATAAGAAAAAGCTCAGACCGGCTTTTTATCTGTCAAGATTTCTTATCTATAGCTAAGCTAACACAGCCTACTGTCAACCAATAAGGAGAAAAAACGCATGGCTCTGCTCACCATCGGCGATAAGTTCCCAGAGTTCGCTCTGACCGCTCTTAAGGGTGGCGACCTTCGTTCCGTCAACGCCCAGCAGCCTGAGGATTACTTCGAGGAGGTGACCTCCGACTCTTTCGAGGGTAAGTGGAAGGTCTTCTTCTTCTATCCAAAGGACTTCACCTTCGTCTGCCCAACCGAGATCGCTGCTTTCGGTAAGCTCAATGAGGAGTTCGCTGACCGCGACACCCAGATCATCGGTGGCTCTGTTGACAATGAGTTCTCCCACTTCAACTGGCGTGCAACCCACCCAGAGCTCAAGGAAATTCCTTTCCCAATGGTCGCTGATATCAAGCACGACCTGATCAAGGCTCTTGGTGTTGAGAACGCTGACGGCGTTGCCGACCGTGCAACCTTCATCGTTGACCCAGACGGCATCATCCAGTTCGTATCCGTTACCCCAGACGCAGTTGGCCGTAACGTTGATGAGGTTCTTCGTGTTCTGGACGCTCTCCAGTCCAGCGAGGTTTGCGCATGTAACTGGCAGAAGAATGACCCAACCAAGAACATCGACAAGTTCGCTGTTCTTCAGTCCGAGCTGAACTAATCACTCACACCCCATTTTTCTGTCCACACTCAATACTTAAAGGAAAGAACTGAATGTCTCTCGATTCCCTCAAGTCCGGCCTTCCAGAGTACGCTAAGGACCTCAAGCTCAACCTCGGCACCCTTGCTCGTTCCACCGAGCTCAGCGAGCAGCAGCTCTGGGGCACCTTCGTGGCTGCCGCTGCTGCTACCCGCAACGAGACCGTATTCTCCGAGCTGGCTGATGAAGCAAAGTCCCACCTCTCTGAGGCTGCTTTCGAAGCTGCCCTCGGTGCTGCTTCCATCATGGCTATGAACAATGTGGCATACCGTGCCAAGGAGTTCCTCGGCGATGACTACGCACAGGTCAAGATGGGTCTGCGCATGAACATCATTGCTAACCCAGGTGTTGAGAAGGCTGACTTCGAACTCTGGTCCCTCGCTGTTTCCACCATCAATGGTTGTGAGCGCTGCACCGCAGCTCACGACAATGTTGTTCGTGGTGAGGGCCTGACCAAGGAGCAGGTCTTCGAGGCTGTTAAGATTGCTGCCACCGTCCAGGGCGTTGCCCAGGCTGTTATGGCTGAAGCTGCTCGCTAATCTAAGCGCAAGCACTTTCTCACAGTGGTCCACCAAATTTTGGTGGGCCACTTTTTGCATAGCGGGGTACAGGCATAGAAAAAGCGCCCAGCAATGCTGGGCGCTAAAACTTAGGCCTGAAGAGTTTTGACCTTAGTCATCAACGTCAGTGCCGTGCTCAAGATCATGGGTGACGATCTTGAAGAGCTCTTCGCCTGGGGTAATATCGCCTTCGCCAATCTGCTGGATATCACCCTTCTTGGAGTCCATGAGGACTACCGCGCACAGTGGGCTATAGCCAGCCTGCTTAACCACAGCAGGGTCGAAGCTAACGATCGGATCGCCGGCCTTAACTACATCACCCTGCGTGGCGAGGACAGTGTAGCCCTCACCGCGAAGACGGACGGTGTCAATACCAACATGCACAAGGACATTGCCCTCAGGGGCTGCAATCACAAATGCATGAGGCATCACACGAAGTGCGACACCGCTGATTGGTGCCAAAACTGTTACTGGGGTGGCGCTTTCACTTGGTTTGATAGCGACACCATCACCAACAGTCCCGGCAGCGAATACTGGATCCGGCACGTCCTTCAGGTCAAGAACTGTACCGGCTAGAGGAGCTGCAACAACAGACATAATGGACTCCATCGTTTTACGGGCATAATCAACACGATTATATCAAAGTGTAGTCAGAGATCCTAGTATTGAATGGAAAGTGATTTAAATCGCACTTCGCCGGCGCGGTCCGATTCGGGCACATCAATGGTAGCTACGAAGGCAAAAGCCTTGTCATCCTTAGGATCCTTGATGATTTGGCGAACCACCCACTCATCAGCACTTTCGGATTCCACGGTGAAGTACTGTGGGCCACGGGCATCAGGACCCAGGTCCACATCGGTATATTCATCGAAGTAGTCATCCATGGCGGCACCCCAATCCGGGCGCTCATCCAAATAGTCCACCGCAGCATCCAGGTCATCTTCCTTCTCCCAGGCGAAGAGATCCACCAGGCGGAACATGAGGTTACGGATCATAATGCCAAAGGCACGCTTATTCGCGGAGAGTGCATCCGGGTCAGTAACACCAAAGGCGACCTCACGGTCCACAGTCTCCTGGGAAATAGGTGCATCAGGGTCAGCCATCTGCGCCCACTCGTCCAGCAGGGAAGAGTCGACCTGGCGGATGAGCTCACCCAACCAAATACCAATATCTTCCAGCTGCTCATTGAAGAACTCATCGGGCACAGTCTGGTTGAGGGTACGCCATGCTTCAGTCAGATAGCGCAGCAGCACACCCTCTGCGCGGGCCAAGCCATATTCGGAGGTGTAGTCACTGAAGGTCATGCCGCGTTCGATCATTTCACGAACAATACTCTTTGGGTCAATATCATAATCCTTGGCCCACGGGTGGCCCTCAGCATAGGACTCATGGGCCTCAGTAAGTAGATCATTGAGTGGCTTTGGCCAGGTGACCTCATCAAGAATGCGCAGCTGCTCGGTATAATCCACACCCTCATCCTTGAGGTGCTGGCGTTCTTCCTGGCGGGCCTTAGCCTGCTGGGCACGCAGCACCTGATTTGGGGCTTCAAGGACAGACTCGATAACAGAAACCACATTGAGGTGGAATTGTGGATCCTCAGTATCCAGAAGCTCCAGGGCAGCAACGGCAAAAGGTGCAAGTGGCTGGTTGAGGGCAAAACCCTCAGGCAGGCCATGGGCCAAGGCATGATCCTTGACAATACCCAGAGCTTCCAAACCACGGTAGAGCTCAATGGCGGTGAGAATGTCCTTATTCTGGCGGCTGCGCGTATTGTGATTGGTGCGCAGCAGGTGCTTGATATTCTCGTAGGTTTCTTCCGGACCAGAACTTGGGCGGGCAAGCATATTAAGCAACATGGCATTGCTGAACTTGAATTGGCTTGTGAGCTTTTCCGGTTCAGCCTCAATGAGACGCTCAAAAGTCTTTTCAGTCCAGGTTGGACGCCCCTTCGGGGCAGCCTTCATCCGCAGCTTCTTCAGCTTCTTTTCGTCCTGGCCGGCACGCTTACGCAGCTTAAAGTTCTCAATCTCATGGTCTGGGGCCTCAATGACCACAGTGCCCTTGGTGTCATAGCCGGCACGACCAGCACGGCCAGCAATCTGGTGGAATTCACGGGACTTGAGCACGCGTTCACCATTGCCATCAAACTTAGTCAGGCTGGTAATGAGCACCGTACGAATAGGCACATTAATACCAATACCCAGGGTATCTGTACCACAAATAATCTTGAGCAGGCCGGTTTGTGCCAGGCGCTCGACAAGGCGGCGATACTTTGGCAGCATACCCGCATGGTGAATACCAATACCCTTACGCAGCAGACGGCTCAGGGTCTTACCAAAGGTAGTGGTGAAGCGGAAGTCCCCAATGGCCTCAGCAATCTGGTCTTTTTCCTCACGGCTAAGTAGGGAATTAGCCAGGGGAGTATTCTGCAGGCCGGTGGCACGCTCGGAGGCTAGACGCTGGGAAGGGTGCACCACATAAACAGGGGCAAGGTCCTTCTTAATCAGCTCTTCTAGGGTTTCTTCCACAGTGGTGTACACATAGGAGAATTCCAGCGGCACTGGGCGCTCCACACCGGTAACCAGGGTGGTGCCACGACCGGTGCGTGCTTCCAGGTCCTTGCGTAGAAAGTCTGTATCACCCAAGGTGGCAGACATGAGGAGGAATTGTGTTTTTGGTAGTTCCAGCAGGGGAACCTGCCAGGCCCAACCACGCTCCGGGTCGGAGTAGTAGTGGAATTCATCCATAACCACCTGGTCCACGCGGGAATCAGGGCCCTCAGCGAGGGCAATATTGGCCACAATTTCAGCGGTGGCACAAATAATAGGCGCCTTGGTATTCACCGAGGCATCGCCGGTCATCATGCCCACAGCCTCAGGGCCAAAAATCTCACAGAGAGCAAAGAACTTTTCACTCACCAGGGCTTTAATCGGCGCAGTATAGAAGCTGCGCTGGCCACGGGCCATAGCAATAAAGTGGGCGGCAATAGCCACCATGGACTTACCGGAGCCAGTAGGCGTGGAGAGAATGACATTATCCCCGGCAAGTACGCCCAAGGAGGCCTCCTCCTGGGCGGGGTAGAGAGTGATACCACGATCCTCAACCCAGCGTTGGAAGGAATCATAGATGGACTCATCAAATAATGATTCGGGTACATCCTTCAGATCCGGCAGAAGCTGGGTAAGGGTCATAGATTAATCATCTCCATCTAGTTCGGCGAGGAATTTTGCCACTTCAGCGTCAATATCATCCTGCGAAAGAACGCGGGACTCAAAATCGCTCATCATCCGATCGTACCGCTTTTCCAAATCACCTACGACCTCAGCGAGTTCACCATTCTCAACCAGGTCATCCAAGGCCTCCAAAACCTTGGTGGCATCATCGCGAATAACATCCATAGGAATGGCGGTTCCGGTGAGATTATTAATGCTCTCCAGGAATTCAACCACTGCCGGTGGATAGTCGCTATTGGCAATATACTGCGGTACATGGGCGGTAAGACCAGTCACTGAGCAGGTAGCTGTTTGAATCAGGAAGTGCTCAGCAAAAAGGGCAGCAGCGCCCGGCACAATGCGGGTGGTGCCAATATTGAGGTGATTGGCCAAAACCTCAGGCTCAGTACTGTGTGCACTGACCAGCTGCTGGCGGGTGTGGGGCACCGGGAATGGGGCAGCATAGAGGCTCACCACATGGCCCACCTTATAGTGGTGCACCAAGTCGCGAACAGCACGGGCAAAACTCTTCCACTGGAAATCAGGCTCAAAACCTGCCAGGAGAAGAAACTCATTGCCCTCAGTATCGCGGCAAAGGTACAACACCGGGTTAGCCTCATCAATATGAATGACGAAGGTGTCATCCAGGGTTACGCTTGGACGGCGGCCACGGTAATCAACCAGTAGGTCGGAGTCGAATTCGGCGAGAGGGATTAGCTCCATGGAGGAGCGTAGGTAGTCCACAAAAATCTGGACAGAGTGTCCCGCATCGGCGAAGCCCTGAAGGGCAATAACAAGCTTCAGGTTGGTGCGAATGGAATCCGGCTGTGGATAAGCCAGCGTGTAGAGAGCCACTAATACGCCTTTCTTTTCGCTCCGTACGTTATTTAGACATAACACTGACAGCGCGGACTTTATTCCACAAGGCCACACCGGCAGTCCGACCTGCCCAGTGCATTTGTGCAGCTAAGCCCCAGTCTGCACCTATGTTGCCCTCCCCAGGGCATAGATCAAACACAATTATAACACAGCCAATACCTGTGCAACGAATTGCATAGAGCGTGCTGTGGATAACTCAGTTATCCACAGGGGGTGTCAGAGCACCGCTTGACTTAGTGTCATGATTAGCTCATGTTCACTTTCACACCTTTCAATATCGCGAATCTCATCGCGACCGTACCCTACCTTTTGGGGTACCACCCAGAGGACTATTTGATCCTCTGCGGAGTCAATCCAGCTATCGGCAACCATGAGGGCCGCACCGAAGATGGCTACACCATTGGCCCAGTCGGCCACACATCCATGCCATGCCTCTTCGATGCCCTCGTGGAACGTGTCTGCGAAAGCCAGCCTGACCATATTGTGGGCATCCACATGGTCAGTGAGCAGGACTTGGATGCAGACTATGACGAGGATGTTGTGGCCCACGTGCTCGAGGAAGCCGCTGAAAGCTATGGCATTAAGTTCGGCGGCCTCTATGTTGTCACCACCACCATGAGCGGGGGTCATTTCCGCTTGGCTGGCAGTGATATAACCATGCCTATTGGCAAACCGTATACCAATGCCAAGAAGCGCTATTCGGAGCCGGCTCCTAACCTGAATGCCTTGCTGGATAAGTACCGCGCAGCCAATCCACGCCTGAGTTCCTCGGCACGTAGGGGACTGCGCCAGCGCGCTGAGCGCCTGAGTCTTGAGCGCGAAAAGTGCTTGGACTCTGTGGTGAATAATGGCGGCTTCCGTGATGCAATAGACCGCGGCCTCATTGGGGATGAAATCATGCAGACTCTCACCGTCGAGTTTGAGCGCATTAAGGACTTCACCCTAGATGAGATCCTGGAAGATAAAGAACTGCTGGCCTACAGCATGAGCCTGCTCAAGCACCCAACGAGCCGTGACTTGGCCATGCACTTTGGTCTCATGGAACATACCAATGCGGCCTTCAGCAAACTCATGCTGGCCTGCGCCATGACCTACCAGGTGCTCAAGCGCCCGACTTTCCTCTCACCAAGCTATGCGCACTGGGAGGAAGCTCAGTCCTGCCGCTCAAGCGCCCTGGCCCTCTATGCCATGGCCCAAGTGGCAGTGGATGATCCCTGCCGCGCCTGGGCAGCTGCCGGAGTCTCCGCCGAGTGCAGCCCCAGCCATGTGCTCACCAACCTGGTTCGCCGAGTACTGAGCACCGGCCAGCACCTGGGCCTCATGGAAACCACCGAAAGGGCAGTCCATGAGCTCATCCACAAGTCCTGCCTCTCCTACCGCAGCCCAGTGCCAGCACGCTTCTGGGTGCAGGACCACGATAAATAACAACTACTCACACTAGTGAACCCGGCAAAGGGCACTAGAGAAAGGAATTGGAAAGCACAAAGCCGGACCTGCATAATGCAGATCCGGCTTTGTATGCTTCAGCCTTGGTTTGTTGCAGCTACTGAATTAGCTCAGTGGGGTAACGCGCACAGCGTGGGCCAGGTCATCGGCCAGTTCCACTACGGTGCCGTCCTTCTCCAGGGCGATAACGCCATTGTCGAAAAGAACAGTGATTTCGGAGCCGACATCAATGCCAGCTTCGGTCAGAGCACGATACTGCTCATCATCAACCTGCAGGATTTCATTGAGCTGAACCACAATGGCCTTCACAGGGGCATTATTTGGCAGGTCAATGAGGCGCAGGCCGGCAGGGATTTCCTTATCCAGGGTGACGCCGAGTTCAGCAAGGCCAGGGATTGGGTTACCGAATGGGGAGCGGCTAACGTCAGGCAGAACCTTGACCAAGCAGCGCTCAACTTCTTCACTCATAACGTGCTCCCAGCGGCAAGCTTCCGCGTGGACCTTATGAATATCGAGGTGCACCATTTCGGTGAGCAGCAGCTCAGCCAGGCGGTGCTTACGCATAACAGCAATAGCAAGGTTGCGACCATATGCGGTCATACGCAGACTGCGGTCCTGGGACACGACAACAAGGCCATCGCGTTCCATACGGGCTACGGTCTGACTTACAGTAGGGCCGGACTGTTCGAGCCTTTCAGCGATACGTGCACGAAGAGGAGTTACCCCTTCTTCCTCCAGTTCATAGATGGTACGGAGGTACATTTCAGTGGTATCGACCAGGTCTTTCACAGGGGATGACACCTTTCAAACAGAGTGTGTAAATTGAATGAAAACTAAAAAATAGGGTTTGTACTTAATAGGGTAGCAGAATTTTATACCGAAGTAGGTACAGCGACCAGCTACGATACCGTAGGTTTTAGGGTGGGGAAGGGTGTTTAGCCGGCGTAGGCGCGCAGCTTTTCAGCACGCTCACCATCACGAAGCTTGGACATAACCTCACGCTCAATCTGGCGGACACGCTCACGGGAAAGACCATAGCGGCGGCCGATCTGATCCAGGGTGCGTGGCACACCATCGTCAAGACCGTAGCGCATAATAATCACATCCTGCTCGCGGCGCTCAAGAGAGTTAATGACCGCACGGATATCAGAATGGCGCAGGCTTGCAACCACGGCTGCCTCAGCATCGGTGGCCTCAGAGTCTTCAATGAAGTCACCCAGTGGGGCTTCCTCATCGGCGCCGACTGGCATATCCAGGCTGACTGGGTCACGGGACTGACGCAGCAGCATTTCAATCTTATTCTCGTCAATGCCAGATTCCTCAGCCAGCTCCTCATTGGTAGCTTCACGGCCCAGGTTCTGATACATTTCGCGCTTAATGCGGGAGAGCTTATTTACCTGCTCAACGAGGTGTACTGGGAGGCGGATGGTGCGTGACTGGTCAGCCATACCACGGGTAATGGCCTGACGGATCCACCAGGTTGCATAGGTGGAGAACTTAAAGCCCTTCTTATAGTCGAACTTCTCCATAGCGCGAATAAGACCAAGGTTGCCTTCCTGGATAAGGTCCAGAAGTGGCATACCACGGCCGGTATAGCGCTTGGCCAAAGAAACGACCAGACGGAGGTTAGCCTCCAAAAGGTGAGTACGAGCCTGACGGCCTTCCTTTACAAGAACCTTGAGGTCACGCTTCTTAGCGCGGGTCAATGGCTCCTCGGAGAACTCAAGTAGATATTCAGCATAAAGGCCAACCTCAATGGTCTGGGCCAGTGCTACCTCGTCATCAGCGGACAGCAGTGCCGTCTTGCCAATACCGTTGAGATAAACACGAACCAGGTCCGCGGAGGGGTTGTCATTGGTCTGACCACGACGGCTACCAAGGTCCTCAAAGACCTCTTCCTCGTTGTAGTCCTGCTCTACAGCTTCACTCATTATGGCCTCCTACTAGATGTGATCTCTACATGTATAACGAAACAGTGTCCGTTTTAGTTCCCGGGCGCTTCCACCAGCACAGTAAAGGGACCAGAATTGACGCTACGCACGTCCATTTCGGCGCCGAAAATACCTGTGGATACCTCTAGGTTCCTGTCTTTTAAGCCACTAATAATGCGGTCAAAGATGGGCTCCGCAACCTCGGAAGGTGCGGCATCTGACCAGGATGGGCGACGCCCTTTAGCGGTGCGACCATACAGGGTGAAATTGCTAATCACCAGCACAGGCGCATCAATATCACTAGCAGACTGTTCCTCCGGAAGAATACGAAGTTCCGCAATTTTACGGACCAATGTATCAATACGAGCCTGGGTGTCATTCTCCGCATCTTCGCGGCTAATGCCGACCAGTACCAGCAGTCCCGGCTTGGACAGTTCGCCGACAATTTTTCCGTCAACACTGACCGATGCTTCGGAACATCGCGTGAGGATTGCTCGCATAATCTCCCTTCCTAACACTTCTATTGTGCAACGAAGAAGCTAAGAATCAAAACCAGCAAGGTCGCAAGCCATTGCGCCATGCAACAACTTGCACATCCTTCACAGCTTTCCCACAACTCACAGTGGGGTTAGGTTAGTTAGCGGGGCAGGACGAGCTCCGCTGGCAGCACAATGCCGTGGCGCACAAGGTCGACAATGGCGGCGATGCTCTGCTGCATGAGGGCTTCTTCATCTTCAATGCCATGGGAGTAGGCAAAGAGGGTGACTACTTCACCCAGTGCGAGGCCGCGAGGGTTGAGGCCGGAGAGAATGGCATAAAGATTCTCATCAATCTCATGGGAATAGTGCGGGCCATCCATGCGGGTAATGCGGTGTGCCACTGGACTAAAGCCCATCTGTTCGCTCGGATCTGCATGAGGAGCAGCGCTACCTGCAGGAACGGAGACCTCCTCATAGGCGGTGCCGGGGCGCACCAGGAAAGCGGTATTGGCAATATCCTCAGCGGACCTGCCGGTAAGCCACTGGGCGCGCAGGAAGAACTCATTGACCTCAGCAGCCATGCCCTCATCCAAAACACCCATGAGTTCATCAGTGTGTACTTCAGAGGGGCCTTCGGCCAGGCGCTCGAGGTGGATGAAACCAAAGCCAATAGAATCCACCCCGGATTCCTCAAGGAAGCTAAGCCAGGTGGTGGTGATTTCCTGCCCGCGGGCACTGCGCGGATCAATGCCTTCATCGCGCAGCCACGTGCCCACATAGAGGGCAGGGTCCACTGAATCACGGCGGCATACCCAGGCGCGCACCCCGGTGGCAGGAATCCAGGAGGCCGGGCGGGAGGCCCAGAAGTCATCCTTGGTTTCCACCCAGGCGGCAAGAATATGGGCGCGGCCACCCAAAGTCAGGTGATCCACTGCCTGGGAGACCACAAGCTGGCTGGCCCCATCCAAGGCCAAACCGGAATCACGGTAGACATGGCCCACCGCACCCGTGCCCACAACAAAAGGTGGGTTGGCAATAATACGGTCAAAGCGACGATCCGCCACTGGTTCAAACCAGGAGCCGGTGAGGAATTCAAACTGATTGGCAATGCGTGGATCGGAACCGACACTGGCTAAAGCAAAGTCCTTGGCGCGTGGGGCAATATCAGTGCCCACATAGACACGGGCGGCACCCGCCTGACCCAGGATTTGAACACCAGAACCGGTACCCAAATCCAGCACAGAAATAACAGGGTTGGTTGGTACCGTGCGCAGCAGGCTCAAACTGGCCTGGCCCACACCCAGCACATGGCCGGAGTCCTGGGTGACCTCCGACATGGCGGCATCCTGATCGCTAAAGACCCATTGGGTGCGGCCACCAAGGAAGTGTGGGCGAATGTCGATAGTAATGCGGCCATCGACCAGCCAGCCGCGAGACTCGAGTTCAATGAGGCTGTCAGCATCAAAGAGGGTGGCTAGTTCCGTGGCGCTGAGAGCATCGCGCAACACCAGGGTACGGATGAGGAGAATCTGGGCCTCAGATGGGGGAGCGATAGTGTCGGTGTCAGTGTCGGTGCTGTTACCACTGCTCGCGCGGCGCTCAAGGGCAAAGCGCACGGCTGCGGGCTCGCCGCGGTACATGGCGGCTAGGCCATCGGGGCCGAGGATTTCTTCCAAGCCCTCCGGGGTGTAGTCCAGTTCTTCGAGTCGGGCGTAGAGGGCCTTCACTTTTTCTCCTCTTCAATCATGATGATGCGGTTCTCATCGGGGCTTTCGGGCAGGGCGGGGGCGTGGTTCTGTTGCTGGCGGGCGGCACCCGGCTTATAGACCTGCCGCTGGCGGGGATCACGGGTGTGGCCGTGGCCATTGGCAATGACCACACTAATCCAGGAGATAGGCACACAGAGCACAAAAAGAATGGCGCTCAAAATGGTGTTATGCCACACCAGGTAGCTCACACCGGCCAAAATGAGCAGGGGTGGGCGTGAGAACTGCATGCAGTTATAGATGAGCATGCGGCGCCGGTAGGATTCCTCCTCGGACTCCTCTTTTGATGTAATTAGCGCAACATTGCGGCGGCGGCGGAAGCGCGGCACAGAACTACGCACAGAGCAACTCCTTGATTAAGACTAACTCCTATAGTAGTACCACCTTGGGGATAGAGAGTGGAGCCATCGAGGGGGTATAGTGGATATACATTTTTTGGTGGCGAGCAAAAAGAAAGTGGGGCATGATAGTTATATGAGCACCCAGACCATAGAGCGCCCGGAAATCCGGGAGCAGAATACGACCGATGATGACACCCCAAAGTTCTTCCACTATGTGAAAAAGGACCAGATTGTGGAATCCGCAGTAAGTGGTCGCATGGTGGTGGCACTGTGTGGGGAAACTTTCCCTGTGACCAAGCAGGCTAAGCCAGGCAGCCCAGTGTGCCCGGACTGTGAGCGTATCTATCGAGGTCTGCGTCGCCGGTGAGTCGAGTACAATCCCGCGGGCTGGAGGGCCTGCGTGAATGGCAGAAGGCGGCACTAACCAAATACCTGGAGGAGAACCCCAAGGACTTCCTTGCGGTGGCGACCCCAGGTGCGGGTAAAACCACCTTTGCTCTACGAATTGCAACAGAACTAGTGGCGCGTCGCACTGTCGATCGCGTCATTGTTGTTGTGCCTACAGAACACCTCAAGGTGCAGTGGGCTGAGGCCGCGAAGCGAGTGGGGCTTTTGCTCGACCCGCACTTTAGCAATAGTTCGGCTATTAACCCTGCCTATGATGGTGTGGTGGTGACCTATGCCCAGGTGTCCATGCACCCATATAAGCACCACCAGGTAGCCACAACGAAGCGCAGTCTGGTCATTATGGATGAGATCCACCATGGTGGTGATGCGCGCAGTTGGGGTGACGGTATGCGTATTGCCTATGGGGATGCGCAGCGCCGCCTGGCCCTGACGGGTACCCCTTTCCGTTCGGATGATTCGCCGATCCCATTTGTGACTTATGAGGAGGACCATAATGGTCTTCTGCGCTCCAAGGCGGATCACTCCTATGGTTATGCGGATGCGCTGCGTGATGGGGTAGTGCGCCCCGTGGTCTTCCTGGCCTATTCGGGTTCGGCGCGTTGGCGCACCAGTGCCGGCGAGGAATATGAGGCGCGCTTGGGTGAGATTCTCAATGCGGAGCAAACTGCCCGCGCCTGGAAAACCGCGCTGGACCCTAAGGGTGACTGGATTCCGGCTGTGTTGCAGGCCGCCCATACGCGTCTGCGTCAGCTGCGTGAAACCATCCCGGATGCTGGTGGCCTGGTCATTGCTACTGATAAGCAGACCGCCCGCGCCTACGCGAAAATCCTCACCCAATTATCATCGACCCCGGTTTCCGTGATTCTTTCCGACGACCCCGAAGCCTCGGACAATATTGACAAGTTTGCCCACAATCGGGATGAATGGATGGTTGCTGTCCGCATGGTGTCTGAGGGTGTGGACGTCCCACGTCTTGCTGTGGGTGTCTACGCCACTTCGGCTTCGACCCCCTTGTTCTTTGCTCAGGCCATTGGTCGTTTTGTGCGTGCACGTGCCAAGGGTGAAACGGCCAGTGTGTTCCTGCCTTCGGTGCCGGTTCTTTTGGATTTGGCCTCCAAGATGGAAACCCAGCGCCAGCATGTCCTGGGGCAGCCTGACCGCCCAAAGGAGGGCTGGGATGATGAGCTGCTGGCTGATGCCAATAAGAAGAAAAATGAGGCTGATGCTCTGACTAAGAGCTATGAGTCCATTGGTGCCGATGCGGAATTGGACTCCCTCATCTATGAGGGCCGTAACTATGGCACCGGTGCCTTTACGGGTAGCGCCGAGGAAGCTGACTATCTTGGTCTGCCTGGCTTGCTCAATGCTGAGCAGATGCGTGAGCTTCTTAAGCGCCGCCAGGCTGAGCAGGTGGAGGCTCGTGCCGAGGAGGACCGTAAGCGCCGTGAGGAGGAGGCCCGCCAGGCCGCTGAAAAGGCGAAGGCTGGTCCTGCGGTCGGCGGTACTGCAGGCCCACCTCCTGGTTTTGGTGATGCCGAAATTCCGGCTTTACGTAAGGAACTCAATGCCTTGGTATCGGTGACTGCCTCCCGCACCGGGCGCCCCCACGGTGCCATCCATAAGGAGGTGCGCGAACAGTGCGGCGGCCCACCGACCGCCATGTGCACCGCGCAGCAGTTGCGTGACCGTATTGCCTACCTGCGTCGCTGGTAGAAAAAAGCCCGCTTATGCGGGCTTTTTTCTTTATTCGTGCATAGCCTTATAGTCCTCGCCCCAATGCTGCATCGCATCCAAGATGGGTTTGAGGCTGTGGCCTAATTCCGTGAGTGAATATTCCACGCGGGGTGGTACCTCCGCATAAACGGTGCGGTTAAGAAGACCATTGGCCTCCATTTCCCGCAACTGGGTGGTGAGTACCTTTTGGGACACATTGCCCACCGAGCGCTTGAGTTCATTGAAGCGCTTGGTGCCCTCCATTAAATCCCGAAGGATGAGCACCTTCCATTTATTACTAATCAAGGTCAGTGTGGTTTCCACCGGGCATGCTGGAAGCTCTGACGCCATTCTCAACCCCTACTCGTCTTAGACAGTGTGAAACACAGTGCCACGCACAGTGTCAAAAAGATACTTACCTACAAAAATACACTATTGGGAGAAAGAGCATTCAAAAAAATTCCGTACGGGGGGCGCTTCGGTATAGGCGCTGCGTAGGCTCAATAGTTACCTTGAGGTGACTGGCCAATAGTTACCTTTGGGTGACCTAGGTACAGAAAAGTGCGCTCTTTACAGGGCTTTTGCTCAGGGCTATATTCGGTTCATAGAGGTGTAGATGACGTACACCAAATTAAAGGAATGAGAATGAATAGAGCAGAAGAGATTAATTTCTTGGTTGAGTATCTGGTTAATGAGATGCCGACTTTTAGGGATCAGGTGGAGGCGCTGCCCAAGGATGAGCAGACCCAGCGGTATTTACTTCGGGCACTAATGACTGTGCGACCACCATTGCCATTGGATGAGGAATTTCTGCGGGTGCAGGATTCTTTGCTCAGTGCCGAGACAGTGGACAAAGGGGTAGTGCTAGCTGCGGATCTGCCGGAGTGGCCGGGCCAGCCGGGGATTGCGCTCTGGCAGGGCGATATTACGCGCCTTAAGGCCGATGCCATTGTGGATGCGGATAATGATCGCCTCTTGGGCTGCTTTGTGCCGGGGCATGCATGTATTGATAATGCTATTCACTCGGCGGCGGGCCTTCAGCTGCGTGATGAGTGCAACCAGATTATGCAGGCCCAAGGTCATCCGGAACCAACGGGCAGTGCAAAACTCACCGGTGGATATAACCTGCCGGCCACCCATGTGTTGCACACCGTGGGCCCAATTATTAGTGGGGAGCTGCGCCAGGAGGACCGTGATCTTCTCGCCTCCTGTTATCGCTCCTGTTTGGAGGTGGCTGCTGAACATAACCTGGCCACAGTGGCATTTTGTTGTATTTCGACTGGTGAGTTCCGCTTCCCTAATGAGGAAGCTGCACGGATTGCTATTCGGACGGTGAAGGAATTTCTCCAGAGCCCAACCTCGGTACGAAAGGTCATTTTCAATGTTTTCAAAGATACGGATGCGAAAATCTATGAAGAACTCCTCAGCACACACTGACCCACATATTGCGGCCGCCAAGGCAGCCATTGATAATGCAGATACCATTCTGATCGGTGCGGGCTCTGGTCTTTCTACGGCTGCGGGGTTGACCTATTCGGGTCCGCGTTTTGAGAAGCACTTCTCGGACTTTATTGAGAAGTACGGCATTAGCGATATGTATTCGGGTGGATTCTATCCCTTTGAAAGCCTGGAGGAATATTGGGCTTGGTGGAGCCGCCACATTATGGTCAACCGCTATGTGGATCCTCCCAAGCCTGTATATTCTGATTTGCTCAGCTTGGTGCAGGATAAGAACTATTTTGTGATTACCACGAATGTGGATCACCAGTTTCCGCGTGCCGGTTTTGATAAAAACAGGCTTTTCTACACCCAGGGTGACTATGGCTTGTGGCAGTGCTCCACCCCATGTGTGCAGGAAACCTGGGACAATGAGGAAACCGTGCGCCGCATGTATGAAGAGCAGCGCGATATGCGTGTGCCCACCGAGCTCATTCCACGGTGCCCTCACTGCGGCAGCCACATGGTGCCTAATCTTCGCTGCGATGAGACCTTCGTCCAGGATGCCGGCTGGGAGGCTGCATGCCTCCGCTATAAGGAGTTCCTCATTGCCAATGCCAAATCCACCATCGTCTACCTGGAATTGGGTGTGGGCAATAATACGCCTGGCATTATTAAGTACCCATTCTGGCAGATGACCATGGGCAACCCGAACTCCACCTATATCTCCATCAACCAGGCCGATATTATGGCCCCGAAGGAGATTGCCGAGCGTTCCATTGGTGTCGCCACCGACATTGGTGAAGCACTCAGCCAGCTTCAAGAGCGCGTCTAAAAACGCGCCTAAGAAGGCGACTAAGTCACCTTGCGTTCGCGGTTATGTAAATAGGTGTGATGTGGAGGGCGTCGAAAAGCAAGGGAAAGTGCGGACGCCCACCAAACTGAGTGTACGGCCCTGCAGGACCCTGCCGACATAGGATAAAGAAAAAGCTCCCATAAAGGGAGCTTTACTTGTTTCATGTGTAAGTCTTACCACTCGAGGTAATCGCGCAGTACCTGGGAGCGCGATGGGTGACGGAGCTTAGACATAGTCTTAGACTCAATCTGACGGATACGCTCACGGGTAACGGAGTAAACCTGACCGATTTCGTCTAAAGTCCTAGGCATACCGTCGGTGAGACCGAAGCGGAGGCGAACAACGCCGGCTTCACGCTCAGAGAGGGTGTGCAGAACATCCTGCAGCTGGTCCTGGAGTAGGCGGAAGGAAACCGCATCCACAGCAACAACAGCCTCAGAATCCTCAATGAAGTCACCGAGCTGGCTATCGCCCTCATCACCAATGGTCTGATCCAGGGAGATTGGCTCACGAGCATACTGCTGGATTTCCAGCACCTTATCCTCAGTAATGTCCATCTCACGGGCAAGCTCCAGTGGGGTAGGCTCACGGCCCAAGTCCTGGAGCAGCTCACGCTGGATACGGCCGAGCTTATTAATAACCTCAACCATGTGAACAGGGATACGAATCGTACGGGCCTGGTCAGCCATGGCGCGGGTAATGGCCTGGCGGATCCACCATGTGGCGTAGGTGGAGAACTTATAGCCCTTGGTGTAGTCGAACTTCTCCACGGCACGAATCAGGCCAAGGTTACCTTCCTGAATAAGGTCAAGGAAAGCCATACCGCGACCGGTATAGCGCTTAGCCAGGGAAACCACGAGACGGAGGTTAGCCTCCAAGAGGTGGTCCTTAGCGTGGCGGCCATCGCGAGCAATAGAGCGAAGATCACGCTTCTGGGCAGGGGAGAGCTTAATCTCATTGCCGTCAGCGTCAACACCAGCTTCGGCCTCCTCAAGCTTATGAGTGGCATAGAGGCCAGCCTCAATACGCTTAGCCAGAGTGACCTCTTCATTGGCATTAAGCAGAGCGACCTTACCGATTTGCTTGAGGTAGGCGCGAACAGAGTCGGCAGAAGCAGTTAGCTCGGCATCCTTACGTGCCTGGCGAAGGGCAGCAGAGTCCTCTTCATCCCAGACATTAGGGCCTTCATCCTCGTCTTCCTCGTCTTCTTCTTCGTCCTCGTCCTCTTCCTCGTCGTCATCGCCGTAGGAATCGAAGCCGTCCTCATCATCATCGTCATAGGAATCTTCATCATCATCCATGTCGACAGTGAACTCGGCATCAAGAACATCAAGATCGTCTTCGGAGTCCTCAAGATCCTCGTCGAGCTCGTTCTCGAGCAGCTCGTCATGGCTCTTGGCCTCCATGACCTCAGACTTACGGGTGGTCTTCTTTACGGCAGACTTCGTCGTCTTCTTAGCAGTGCTCTTTTTTGCGGTCGTCTTTTTAGCCGCTGTCTTCTTGGCAGTAGTCTTCTTTGCCGTCGACTTTTTAGCGGTTGTCTTCTTAGCCGTCTTCTTCGCGGTTTTCTTAGCCGTAGTCTTCTTCGCAGTTGACTTTTTGGCAGTAGTCTTCTTCGCGGTGGTTTTCTTTGTTCCGGTACTTACTGCGTCATCGGAAGCTTCAGTGGCTGCCACTTATGCCCTTTCGCCTTGCCTATACTACAGATCCGCGCATGCGGGAATATCTTCGAAGATAATTCTACGTGCCGCCATTGACACAGGTCATGGCGACACGAGAGTATCTGTCGATTGTTGGCCAAAAGCCATCCTAAAGTTCGTGCGTGGGGTGAGCCCCGCGCGAAACACAATCGACTACCAATTATAACAAAAACTAAGGCAGCAGGCCTTCAGAAACCGCAATAGCCGCGCCGACAATTCCGGCGGTATTACGGAGCTGAGCAGGAATAACTGGGGTTTCGCAGGTGAGCTTTGGAACCCACTTGTCAGCCTTACGGGATACGCCGCCACCGACAATAATGAGTCGTGGATTGAGAATGGTCTCATAGCGCTTGAAGGCCTTAGAAACACGCTTCGCCCACTGGGTGTAGCTCAGCTCTTCCTTGTCCTTAATAGAAGAAGCGGCATACTTCTCAATTGGGGCACCCTTGTAGTCCAGGTGACCAAGCTCAGTATTAGGGAAGAGCTGGCCGTCCATGAGCAGGGCAGAACCAATACCAGTACCCAGGGTGAGCATGAGAACTGCACCCTCCTTTGCCTCAGGAACACCATAGCGGACCTCAGCAAGGCCAGCAGCATCAGCGTCATTGAGAACAGAGATTGGGTGGTCGTCAATAACTGGCTTTACGTGCTCATTGAAGAGCTCCTGAACGTCAATGCCAACCCAGGAAGGGTCGATATTAGCAGCAGTTAGGGCGGTCTGCTTCTTGATAACACTTGGCATGGTGATGCCCAGTGGGCCAGTCCATTCAGCCTGGCGGACAATTTCAGCGACTGTCTCCGCGACAGCCTGTGGGGTTGCAGGTTGTGGGGTCAAAATCTTAATGCGATCACCGATGAATTCACCGGTGGAAAGATCGACACGGGCGCCCTTGATACCGGAGCCACCAATGTCAATTCCAAAACCAATTTGAGTCATACGAAAAATTTTATCAGTTTTATGGCAGCAGGGTTGCGTATTTTTGCTCACAGCAATCTTTCCAGGTCAAAGCTATCGGCGATTGCTTACGGGGGTAACTATGGGGGTAGTTGGCGGCATGTCCATTCGACAAATTCTAAGAATGAAGATATTATGCGCGCCATAGAGTTTTTTGTTGGTTCAATAACAAAGGATCGCGTTATGGCTACCGATTATGATGCACCGCGTCGCACTAGCGAAGACGACCTAGACACTGATTCCCTCGAGGGTCTCAAGGCCGCCGAGAACCGCAACCTTGACGTCGATGATGACGGCGAAGTTGTGGAACCCTACGACCTCCCTGCAGTTGACCTTGGGGGCGAGGATCTCAATGTCAATGTGATTCCCCGCCGCGCCGATGAGTTCACCTGTGGCTCCTGCTTCCTGGTACAGCGCCAGGCCCGCATGGACCACATCGAACCTGACGGCACCCCAATCTGCAAGGACTGTGCCTAATCGCCTCCGTGCACTGCACGTGGCAAAAAAATGAGCTCGACCACATTGAAATGGCCGAGCTTTTTCTATGTCTGCGGTTAGTTATGCAGACTGTAGGCTTTAGTCTTTCAGACTAAAACAGTCCTTCTGACTAACTCCCAGTGTGCGTTTCACCAACAAAGGCGCGCAGCAACTTATCTGGGTTGCGTGAGCAGATAAGCCAGTAGGGGGTTTCATCCTCTGGGTCATCAATAACCATCATGGCCATCTCTGGTACCCAGCCGTGGGAAACCACATAGGCTGCTGGGTCAAGCTGGTGGCCCAGGGCATTGCGCTTTGCGGTAGCAGGTACCGCGAGGGAACGGCTCACAGCAGTATGTGGCAAGGCGGACTTGCCATCAGTGAGCCAACGGATGCCATCTTCTTCCTCAACACTAATCCGTGTGGAGGAAAGGGCATAGAGGGCGCCAAAAGTAATGACTGCGACAAATACGGCCGCAACCCACATCCAGTTACCGATACCAGTCAGGCGGACCTGGGCTGTCATTAGTACGACAAAAAGTGCACCAAGGACCCACCAAAACCACGGAACCCATTGGCGTTCCGTGTATAGGACCTTGACTGAGGAATTGGATGATGCTGACACGTCAATCTAGTTTACTGTATTTTCGGCACGATTTCTCGTAGTGAATTTTCTGCAGGATATGCAGAGGTGTAGGAGGGATTATGCTCAGGGGGATTTTCTGTGTGGCTGAAACTGTGGCCAGCACCATGGTCCAACCCCTAGTTTGAGTGTGCGTTCTGTGACCAGGGATGGGGAACTCAACTTAAGAAATTGGCAGCTTTCGCGGTAGTCTAGTGGAATGGACATTCAGATTAAGCGTCTTGATACCGAGTTGCCACTACCAGTTCGCGCCCATGAAGGCGATGCTGGTGTTGACCTCTACAGCACTGAAACTGTCACCATTGCGCCTGGTGAGCGCCAATTGGTGGGTACCGGCATTGCCTTGGCAATCCCAATGGGCTTCGTAGGCTTGGTTCACCCACGTTCGGGTCTGGCCCTGCGCCAGGGTCTGAGTATTGTCAACACCCCGGGCACTATTGATGCCCAGTACCGTGGCGAGATCAAGGTCTGCCTCATTAACCTCGACCCACGCGAGCCAATTGAAATTAAGCGTGGTGATCGAATCGCCCAGCTTCTTATCCAGCGCGTTGAACTTCCTGCCTTCGTTGAGGTTGAAGAGCTGGATGAAACTGTTCGTGGTGCTGACGGCTACGGCTCCACAGGCGTTTAATAATTCAGCTGACTGAGTAAGCTGCGCTAAAAATACGCAGTTCCTACTAAACGGGGTATAACAGAAGTTATGTGGTTCCGTAAGAAAAAGTCCAAGGAGCAGGTTGAGGAAGTAAAGCCTTCCGCAACCACAGAAGAGGTGCAGACCAGCCCTGCTGAGCCTGCTGCCTCGTCCACCGTGCCTGGTGATGGCCCAAGCGGGCCATATGATTCCGCCGATGTGGACTTGGATACCTATGACTTTAGTGATTATGGCGAGGGCGCCCTGGACTTGGGCTCCTTGTTTATCCCTATGCCTTTCGGCAGTGATGTGCAGATTGAGGTTGGCCCCCAAGGCCCACGTCTCATCCATATCCGTACGCCTTTTGGTCGTATCACCCCGGTGGCATTTTCTGCACCGCGTAAAACAGGGCAGTGGCGTGAAAGCCTGGTAAACCTCCGTGCACAGCTGCGCGAGGAAGGCTTTGAGGTCACCCAGGTTGATGGTGAGTTCGGCCCTGAGGTACTTGGAAAAATGGGTGAAAACACCCTCCGAATTCTTGGCATCGATGGGCCACGATGGATGCTTCGCTTCACCACCCTTGCTGTTGGCGGTAAGGAAGAGGAGATGCTCGCCGCTGCCTATGAGATGGCGCGCCGTACCGTGGTTCGCCGTGATGATTCACCACTGGCGCCAGGGCAGGGTCTTCCGGTCATTCTGCCTGATGCCCTCGCTGAGCAGGTAAAAGCTCAAATGGAGTCGGCGCCAAATGCTAAGGCGATCCGCCAAGAAACCCCTACCACCCATCAGGGCCGCCCAATTCCTACTGCGGAACCAGCGCCTGAGTCGGAGGGTGAAGCCGCCCCTGAGCCACCGCGAATTCCGCCAAGCGTGGGTAATGCCCACGGCCATGTGCCACCAGTGCATCGCATGAATGGCACCCGTACCGATGGGACTAATTCTTCTAGTCCCGGATTGGAATAAGTACATTGAGCACAGAAGTGAATTCTGTCATTAAGATTGAGATTCTTCGCCCAGCGCACCAAGGCTTCGGCATTGGTACCGCTGAGGACGGCCGCGTCGTCTTTGTGGCTGATACCGTCCCGGGTGATATTGTCGATGCTGAGATTATCTCCAGATCCAAGAGTTTCTCCAAGGCCATTGTTCGTGGCTTCCATACCTGGGGTCCCGGTCGAATTTCAGAAACACATCTGTGTCCAGCAGCAGCTGCCGGTGCCGGCTGCTGTGATTATTCCTTTATTGATGTGGAAACCCAGCGTGCCCTCAAGAAGAAAATTCTGGAAGACCAGCTCGCACGCATCACCCGCATTGAAGAGACCGCTACTGTGCACGCCCTGGAACCAAGTGTTGGTTGGCGTATCCGTGCCCGCTTCCAGGTAAGTGCCGATGGCAAGCTTGGTCTTCGTAAGCGTAATTCTCATGACCTGGTCACTGAGCACTGCATGCAGATGCATCCCGCACTCTATGACTATGTCGTCACTGAGGAACCTGGCACTTCTTTGAACCTCATGGTCTCCATGGTGGATGGCAAGGCCGTGGTTAAGGCCGGCAATGCACCTGTAACCCACACCATTGGCGACTACGCCTTCAATCTTCGCGCCAAGGACTTCTGGCAATCACACAGCCAAGCACCCGCCGCTTTCAATTCCCTCATTGTGGACCTGCTCGGCGATAGTGCACCGTCCTATATCTGGGACCTGTATGGCGGCGCCGGCGCACTGCTCCCAGGCTTGCTGTCCAGCCACCCAGGTTTGAAGGTGGATAGCGTGGACATAACTGCATCCCATAGCAAACTACCAGGCGTTACCTTCCACAAGGCGCCGGTGGAGAAATGGGTGCAGGGGAGTGCGGCTGAGGGAATTAATCGTCGTCGCCGCGGCCGCGTTCGTGCGTTCAGCCAGCCCGCTGGTACGCCGGATGTGGTGCTGTTGGATCCGCCGCGTTCTGGTATGCACAAGAGCCTGGCAGGGGCTATTGCGGCTTATGGTGATGCGGCGATCAGCACCATTGTGCATGTGGGCTGCGACCCAGCAGCCTTCGCACGTGATCTTGGTCGCTGGTTAGAACATGGTTACCAGGTCAGGGCAGTACATTTGGTGGATTCCTTCCCCCAAACGCATCATTTTGAGTCATTCGCAGTATTGCACCGTGTAAAATAGCAATAACTTAAAAACCAGTCACCGTTTTCATATTCCGTATCCACTGATAGTTAAGGTAGTCGACTCACACCCATGAGATTACTTGAATCTGTATCCTCACCTGAGCAGCTGAAAGAACTCAGCCCTGCCCAATTGAGGGATCTAGCAGCCGAGATACGCGAGTTTCTCGTATCAAAGGTATCAGCGACCGGCGGACACCTGGGCCCGAATCTAGGTGTCGTCGAACTGAGTATTGCAGTTCACTGTGTCTTTGATAGCCCCAAGGATCCCATCATTTGGGATACCTCACACCAGTCATATGTCCACAAGATTCTTACTGGTCGTGCGGAGGGTTTTGATAATCTGCGCCAAAAGGATGGTCTATCCGGCTATACCTGCCGTGCAGAATCCGAGCATGACTGGACTGAATCCTCCCATGCCTCAGCATCCATTTCAGTAGCTGAGGGTCTGTCCCGCGCCTTCAAAATTAAGGGTGAGGATGACCGCTGCGTGGTCGCCATTGTGGGTGATGGTGCACTGACCGGCGGTATGTGCTGGGAGGCACTCAATAACCTGGCGGCCGATAAGGACCGTAATGCGGTCATTATTGTTAATGACAATGGCCGTTCTTATGCGCCAACCATTGGCGGTTTTGCTGAAAACCTGAAGGCCCTTCGTGCCAAGCCAAGCTATGACTGGGTTATGGATAAGGGCAAGACCACCCTCAATAGCATGGGCTGGTTTGGGAAGCGTACCTTTGAGGGCATTAAGAGCCTCAAGGCAGGGGTGCGTACCACCGTTGTGCCAACAGAACTATTCCCAGAACTGGGCATTAAGTATATTGGCCCAGTTGATGGCCATGATCTTGAGGATCTGCTGTCAGCCCTTGAATATGCCAAGGGGCATCCAGGCCCAATTATGGTTCATGTGGTTACGGAAAAGGGCCATGGTTATGGTCCTGCCGAAAATAAGATGATTGACCTCATGCACTCCACAGGGGTTATTGACCCACTTACCGGTGAATCCCTGACTGAGGCCAAGCGCACCTGGACTGATGCTTTTAGTGAAATTATTGTCGAGATGGGCCATGAGTTCCCAGATATTGTGGCAATGACAGCCGCAATGGCTGACCCAACCGGTTTGGTGCCATTCTCCAAGGAATTCCCTGAGCGTTTTGTTGATGTTGGTATTGCTGAGCAGCATGCTGTTGCCAGCGCCTCTGGCTTGGCTTTGGGTGGCATGCACCCCTATGTGGCTGTCTACGCCACCTTCCTTAACCGTGCCTTTGACCAGTTGCTCATGGATGTGGCCCTGCTGGGCCTGCCAGTAACTGTGGTTTTGGACCGTGCCGGTATTACCGGTAATGATGGTGCCAGCCACAATGGTGTGTGGGACCTTTCCCTCTGTTCCATGATCCCTGGTATTCGTATTGGTGCGCCACGAGATGAAGCACGTCTTCGTGAGCTGCTTTATGAAAGCCACGAGATTGCGGGCCCTAGTGTTGTCCGCTACCCAAAGGGCAAGGCGCCAGAGGATGTTGAGGCTCTGAGCCGCACCGACGATGGTGTGGATATTTTGACCAGCATTGATGGGGCAGAGGATGCTAAGTCTGTTTTGCTCATTGGTGTTGGTACCGCCGTCCATGCGGCCACCACTATGGCCACTAATCTTTCCGCCGAGGGCTATGGCGTAACCGCCATTGATCCACGATGGGTAGCACCCGTGGCGCCATCCATTCTTGCCCTTGCGGCAGAGCATGATGTGGTGGTCACTATTGAAGATGGTGGAATCCATGGTGGCATTGGTTCGCTTATTTCGGAAGCCATGGATGCTGCTGGGGTAGAAACCCCACTTCATCGCTTTGGTGTGCCACAAAAATTCTTGGAACATGCAAGTCGAGAAGAGCTGCTTCGTGAACTCGATTTAGAAACAAGTTCCATGACCGAAGAAGTGCTGTCTTACTTGATTAATTCTTAAAAATTGGTAAAATTCTACTACTAAATGCACTTGCTTCTAATCTACTGTTAGGGAGGCTTAGTCCTAGTGAAGCATTCACGCACACCAGCCCATCGACCAGCGGGTTTCTGGTCATTTGGCAAGTTCGCAACTCTCTCACTAACCTCAGTTTCAACAGTAGTTGCACTCAGCACCATTGGTCCCATGGTGGCTGTTCCTGGCATGGCCCCACAGGCCTTCGCTGAGACCATCAATTCCAACCACTCAACCACCGCTGAGATTGTCCCAGAGGTAGATAGTGACGGATATCTCACTGGTACCGTCCAGATTATCTATACCTATACCAATACAGCTAGTGCCAATGGTTATGGTGCCTACTTCCGTAGCCCAGCTCTCTTCACCCGGAACCTGAGTGTTTCCTCTGGCCGTGTCACCGTACAGAATGCCTACCTGGGCATTAATGCCGCCTATTCCATGGATATTAATACTGACAAGGTTCCTAGTTGGTATTACTATTCCCACCCATTGACTGAAAAGACCCCGGGTGCGCAGTCCCGCTACGCTTATCAGATCATTGCCCCAGGTGGCACTCTTACCGTTAAGCTCAGCGGCGCCCGCGTTAGTGCAAATACCATGCTCTATGTTGCCCAGGCGCTGACCAATTCCACACCTTCCATGATGCCTACCTATGCTCGTGATAGCCAGAGCATTATGGCCAATTATGAGAAGATTGTGGCCGCCATGAAGGCCGAGGGCATGAGCGAAGAGGGCCTGTCCTGGATTCTTGGCACCAGTGCCAATGATGCGGTGGGGATTAATGAGGCCGTTTTGGCTACCGCTGATGGCATGACCTCCGCTAATGATGAGTCCAGTCTTCAGATTTGGGCTAAGACTCGTCAGATTCTTCTGGATGATGCCACCATTATCATTAATAACACCAGCTTCTCTGCTGCCCGCAAGCAGGAATATATTGATGAGGCTTCGGCAGCCACCGATACTGTTGGTATTACCGATGTGGCCAATATTGCTAAGAGCCGCGATGCTGGTCTTAAGACCATTGCCGCTCTTCCTGGTTTGCAGGATTCCCAGAAGCAGGATTTCTCTACTCGTGTAGAGGCCGCGACCACCCGCGCCGACGTGGATAGCATTATCGACGAGGCCTATGAGCTCAGTGGTGTGAGCATTGAGGATCAGCGCGAGGCTGCTTTCGGCACCCTCAATAACCTTGCTGATCTCACCGAGGCTGAGATGGCTACCTTCACTGATGCCATTAATGCCGCTACCACCCGTAGCGCTATTAACCAGGTGCTGCACCAGGCAGCAGAGGCTAATAATGCCAACCTGACTGTGAAGCGCAATACCGCAGTTGAGCGTGTGTCCGCACTGGGCAATATTGACAGTGTTGAGATGCTTAACTACTTCCGCGCTATTGCTGATGCAGAAACCGGCGCAGAGGCACTGGCCATTGCTAATGAGGCTGTGGCCTTGGATAAGCGCCGCGTGGATGAAGCCCGCGCAGCAGCAACGACCACTATTAATGGTCTGAACCTGAGCCAGGATCGTAAGGACTACTATCTTGGTCTGATCAAGCCAGCGAAGCTTCTTCGCCCAATCCAGCAGGCTGTGGCCGATGCGACTGATGAGGCCTCCCAGACTGTTGATGGCGCCCGCGCAGTAGCTCTTCGTGCCCTGGCCCTCATGGTTAACCTGAATACTGCTGATACCAATGAGTACAAGCAGAAGATTCAGGAAGCAAGCACTGTTCCTGCTATTAATGCCCTGGCTCGCGAGGCGCGTCTGCGTGATGCCCAGCGCCTGAATTCTGAGATCACCAGTGCGCTTGAGACTCTCAAGACCCTAAAGTCTAAGCTCGGCACTACTCGTTATAACCACTACCAGGATCTTATTAATTCAGCTGCTACGCGCTCCTTTGTCGGCGATACTCTTGCCCAAGCCCGGATGGAGGCTGCTGGCAAGCTCGACCAGGCTCGTGGCTATGCTTCCAGTCGTATCCAGTCTTTGGAGAATCTCTCCAAGGCCGCCAGGGATAAGGCGAGCGTTGAGGTTTTGAATCTTGGCTCCATTAGCGCCGTTTTTGAGTACCTCGATAAGCGTATTGCTGAGGATAGCCAGGCACTTGAAGCCCGCCGCACCGAGGTTCGTACCGCTATTCTTGCTGATGAAAATCTCACCGAGATTGAGCGCGATAATTACTTGACCTTGGCTAATGCCGCTACGTCCGTGAGCGCTCTTGATTCTGTGCTTGGCGACGCCACCTCACAGTCAAGCAGCAACCTTAACCGTGCGCGCGTTCAGGCCATTGCGGATATCGCCAACACCACTAACCTGTACAAGGAGGATATTGCTTCCTTCAAGGCTCAGGTTGGAAGTGCTCAAAATCTTGCTAAGGTGGCAGAGATTGTTGCCGCTGCCCAGGCTAAGGCTGAGGCTAATCTTGAGGCTGAGAAGACCCGTGTGCGTAAGGCCATTGCGGATCTTTCTAACCTCACTGAGGCTAACCGCACCCGCTTCACCACTGAGGTTGATGACCTGAAGGTTGTCGACAATGGTCAGGGCATTATTGATGCGGCTACCGCCCAGGATCGTAAGGATCTGGATGCCTATCGCGATTCTGCTATTGAGCGCATTCAGCAGCTCACCCACATTGACACGGCACCATATGTAGCGGATGCCCAGGCTGCTACCACAATTGCTGCTATTCAGACCATTGAGAAGAATGCCTCCGATGCTGATGCAAAGCAGGCTTCCCTCAATGAGGCACGTGCCAAGGCTGAGGCTGAGATTAATAAGCTGCCAAATGTGAGCCTGAGTGACTATACTGCGCGCCTTGATGCTGCTCAATCCGTGGAGGAAATTGAGCGCATTGCTGATGCTGCTGTTAAGGATAATGCAACCCTGCGCGACCAGGCACGCATGGATGCCAATAATATTGTTCAGGCACTTTCTGATCTCACCGATGCTGAGCGTGATGATTATCATGCTCGTATCGCTGGTGCACAGAAGGTCGACATTATTAAGCAGATTTCTGCTGAGGCTGTGGCAACCAACCTGGGTCATGTGAAGACCCGCGTTAGTGCTGCCCTGGACAAGCTTGATGCCTTGTCTGTTGATGCGAAGTCTGGTTTCAGTCAGCGTATTACTAAGGCAGGCACTACTGATGAGGTCGCACAGATTCAGGCTGAGGCAGAGGCTGCCAATAAGACTGCCCTTGAGGCTCTGCGCACTGCCACCTTGGAAGAGTTGGCTCGTGTCGCTGAGTTTGAAGGCAAGCAGGGCTATGTTGACGCAGTGAAGACCACCACCTCCGCTAAGGAGATTCTGAGCCAGGGTCTGGCTGCAGCAAAGATTGGCTCCACTGCAGAAATCAATGCACTGCCGAATATTAAGGAAGCGGATCGTAACCGCGCACTCACCATCGTGAGCGGTGCCACCGTGATTGCCGATGTTCTGCAGGCAGTGATTAATGCAAAGGCCGATGACTACACCAACCTTTATGCTACTAAGCAGGAAGCTCAGGCTGAGTTGAAGACCCTGGAGAATCTCTCCACTGAGGCTCAGGCTGGCTACGCTCAGCGCGTAAAGGATGCAGCGACTATTGCTGCTGTGAAGTCCATTATGGAAGAAGCCCACCTGGCTAATTCCACGAACTTTGAGACCTTCCGTTCGGAAGCACTCACCAAGCTCAATGGCCTTGTCGATCTTGCAGATAAGACCCCATTTGCAGATCGCATTGCAGCAGCAAATAACCGCGCTGATGTTAATGCAGCAGTTGCGGATGCAGAAGCAGCTAATCTGGCTGTAGTTGTAGCCGAGCGTGAGGCTGCAACCAAGTCTGTAAATGACCTGGTCAACCTGAGTGAGAAGCAGAGTTACCTCGCCGAGATTGCCGGTGCCACCACTGTAGCCGCAATCAAGGAAGTTCTTACACAGGCCACCAAGGCCGCCCAGGAGGAACTGGATGCACATCGCAGCGAGGCTCTGAAGACCATTGACGACCTGCCTAATGATGCCGATCTGGCTTCCATTCGTGCTAAGGTCGAAACCGCCACCACCAAAACCGAAATTGATGATCTGGTGTCTGAGGCACGCACCGCGGATGCACAGGCTTATGATGACGCGAAGGCTAAGGCCATCACGGACATTAATGCGCTTGTGAATCTGGGCGATGCTTCCGCAGATTATCTCCAGGAACTTGAGACTGCACCAACTGCAGGGGAGCTTGCTGCTATTGTTCAGCGCGCCACCAATGCAGATAAGGCTGCTCTTGAGTCCAAGCGCACTGCCGTCACCACCACCATTAATGACTATCCTGTGCTGCCTACCCGCGCTGATTTCCTTGACGAGGTCACCGATGCCACCAGCATTGCTGAACTCGATAAGATTCTTGAGCGCGCAAAGAATGCTGCAGATCTGGCCATTGCGCAGTTGCGTGATAATGCCCGTACTCAAGTCAAGGCTCTGGCTAACCTGACCGCCACTGACAAGTCCGGTTACTATACCGAGATTACTGCGGCCAATGATGAAGCCACCCTCAATGACATTGTGGCTCGTGCTACCGCCGAGGATGCTTTGGGTCTCCAGGCAGCCAAGGAGCGTGCACAGGCTATTGTTGATGAGCTGGAAAACCTCATTGATACCGATAAGGACTCTTATAGGCTCCAGATTGACAATGCCACCACTGCATCTGCGATTGAGGATGTTCTCATTGCAGCCCGTGCTGCTGATGCTGCTGGTCTCGCCTATGCGCGTGCACGTGCAGCCCAGGTTCTGACGTCCATCAACGGTTTGGATGATGAGGACCGCGAGAAGTTCCAGTCCGGTGCTGCTAGTTCCGTGGCCATTGCTGATATTGACCGCATTATTCAGGAAGCTAAGGATCAGGCTGCAGCCTATATTGCTGAGCAGCGTGATCTGTACAGCGGCCAGGTTCAGGCCTTGGCAAATCTGGATGATGCTACCAAGCAGAGCTATATCACCAAGATCAATAGCACTAACTCCACTGGCATGATGAGTGTCTACGCCCTCAATGCTATGACTGCGGACCAGGCGCTTGTGCGTGAGGCCCGTGAGGCTGCAAAGCCTGAGGTGCAGGCAGTTGCTAACCTGACTCCAATCCAGACCCAAAACTTCCTGGACATGATTGACAATGAGGCAACCACTGTTGCCGAGGTCAAGCTTGTTGTTGACACTGCTAAGAAGCAGGCTGCTATTAATATGCAGAAGGCACGTGATAATGCGCGTGAGACCATCACTGGTCTTCTTAACCTCTCTGAGATTGAGAAGCAGGAGCCACTGGCTACCCTTGATGAGCTCACCACCTTGGCTGAGATTCTCAGCGGCACCCAGCGCGCAGTTGCACTGGATGCCCAGTATCTTGCTAATGCTCGCCAGACTGCTGTTTCTTCCGTCGACGCACTGAAGAATCTGGATGCTGCAACCAAGAAGCAGTACATCAGCAATATTAACCGTGCTGCTTCCATCAGTACTGTGTCTGACCTTGTAGCAGAGGCTGCCAATATGGATGTTTTGGCATTCCAGACCTATAAGGAACAAGCCATTGATAGCATCAAGGGCCTGTCCAACCTGGGTGATACCAGCCAGACCTCCTATGCCCAGCGCATTAATGATGCGCTTGACCGTAATACGGTCGACACTATTGTTGCTATGGCCAAGGCTGAGAACAACACCTCCTTGGAGGACACCAAGACCAGTGTTGTCTCCTATGTTGATGGTCTGAACAGTCTCCCTGATTCTGTAAAGCAGCAGTATGTGCAGCGCATTAGCAATGCAGCCACTGCCGCTGAGGCCAAGGCTATTATGGCCGCCGCCGAGCAGCAGAATAAGGAGATTCTGCAGAATAGCCAGAATAATGGCGCATCCCTCATCAGTGGCTTCTCTAACCTGAGCCTTGGTGAAAGGGAAGAGCTGCTGCAGAAGGTCAAGAGTGCGCAGAGCAAGGAAGAAGTGGACAGCCTCCTTGAGGATGTTCAGCAGTACTCCTCTGAGCGACCAAGTAATAATCAGAACTCGTCCAATGATCAGGACCAGACCACTGGTACGACCAACAATAAGATGCCGCTTTTCGCAATTCTCGGCTTGGGTGCAGGTATCCTCGCCATTATTGCCATTATCGTGACAGCCCTTGGTGGACAGCACTAAGGCGCCACGGTAGGGCAGATAGACCAAAGGCCAGTCTCATTGAGACTGGCCTTTCTGCATGCAGTTAAAGATTCACGTATGCCATGTGGGCACCTATGCTTG
>JAUMTX010000052.1 GCA_030530985.1 Corynebacterium sp. | reverse complement strand
CACCCCTGTCACCGTCCTCTATAGCGATGCGCAAGGCCTGGGTTTTGCCGGTGCGGATTCCATGGCAGGCGTCATTGCACGTGACTGTGGCTTTAGCTTGGCGCAGCCACCTGCCCCAGTGGCTCCTGAATCACCACTGCCAAGCATCACCACTGATTGGCTCTACTACGCGGTGGCTGACGGAGCGGCAAACCCAACCACTGATCCCGCGTGGGCGGCACTACCCGCGGTGGAAAAGAATCAGGCAATCGAAGTGGATTATTCCCTTTGGTTCGAAGCACCATCCATCCTCGCCGCAACAAAGATCCTCAACACCTACACACAAGGACCGGGTAAATAATCATGGCAGCACAACCAGTCGCGCCGGGCTCACGCCCAATCCCAATTGATGATTTTTCCGCGCCACTAGCATCAGTCCCTGATTGGGAATACTTTGCCCGCACGCCGGGTGAGCATTGGGTGTCCACAGCCGATGAGTATTTTCTACTCATATCCCATGAGCCCGTGGACTTGGCGGATAATGAGGTGCTCTTCGCATCCATTAATGGTCTGACCGATCGCTCCCGCTTGGAGGCCGGTACCCTTCAGCCGGTGGACACAACAAATGGCCCTATGCTTGTGGCGGCCATTCATGTGCCGGCCGGTTGGCGTGGCTCCTATGATCTTTTGCGCCTCACAGTGCCAGTGCCTTCTGACCAGCGCGTGTGGTGGAAGACTGCTTTGGCACGGCCATTGGTGAGCAAGGAGCTCCACACCCCGGACTTGGCGGGTCATGCATTCACCAAACACCCACCCTATGAGTTTGAGACCATTGAGGCTGATGGCCGCCGCATCACTATCGCCCGGCACACCGGTGCCCCATCCACTACTCTGCCTGGCATGGTGGTCTTCGATGGCCCGATCTTTATGCGCACACAGCTCCTAGGATTTCTGGGCGCCCATGCCCTGCCCTGGGTTGCTTTTATTGATCATGGTGCTGTCCAGGAGCGCAATAAGGACCTTCTATTTAACCCGACTTTCTTTGAGGAAATCGGTGCGGTACTGCCGTCGGGCCCAGCCATTCTTGCGGGCTCATCCTTCGGTGGTCTTGCTGCCCTCTGGGGTCACCGTGAGCATCCGGAAAAATACCCCTATGCCATTGGCCTTTCTGCCCCATGGGTGCGTATGACTTTGCCTGAAGCTATTGCTGACCCGCAGGTTTATCTTGGTAGTGGCACCCTTGAGTGGTTGATGAAGCCAAGCACGGAGCTCATGACTAAGACCCTTGAGGCCGGCAAGCAGCACATGCACAATTTTGTTGGTGGCCACGATAAGTACTGTTGGACCCAGGCGATAGTCAGTGGCCTGGACTATTTCTTTGCCCCATAGCAGAATCTCCCCGAGTGGAATTTTCCACCGGGGAGATTTTAGTTCGCAGTAAAGTAATTAAGCCTTAACAGCAGCGGCGATACGGTCGCCTACTTCACTGGTCTTGATTGGGCCATTGCCACGGGTTTCAACATCCTTGGCCACAGCTGCTTCAATCTTCTGGGCATTAGCTTCATCACCCAGGTGACGCAGCAGCATAGCTGCGGAGAGAATAGCGGCAGTTGGGTCAGCGATACCCTGGCCGGCAATATCCGGTGCGGAGCCGTGTACTGGCTCGAACATGGATGGGTTGGTGCCAGTGGCATCAATATTGCCGGAAGCAGCCAAACCAATACCACCGGTAACAGCACCGGCAAGGTCAGTGAGAATATCGCCGAAGAGGTTATCGGTTACGATGACGTCATAGCGGCTTGGGTCGGTCACCATATAAATGGTGGCGGCATCAATGTGGTTATAGTCCACGGTGACCTCAGGGTATTCCTTGGCCACTTCATTCACGGCGCGCTGCCACAGGCCACCGGCATTGACCAAAACATTGGTCTTGTGAACCAGGGTGAGGTGCTTGCGGCGGTTCATTGCGCGCTCGAAGGCATCACGAACAACGCGCTCAACACCATAGCGGGTGTTCTGGGAAACCTCGGAAGCAACCTCATGTGGGGTGCCCTCACGCAGGGTGCCGCCATTACCGCAGTAGAGCCCCTCGGTGCCCTCACGGACAACAACGAAGTCAATCTCACCAGGGTTAGCCAATGGGCTGGTTGCGGTTGGGTAGAGCTTGGATGGGCGCAGGTTCACATGGTGGTCAAGAGCGAAGCGCATCTTGAGCAGAAGGCCACGCTCCAGAACACCTGGAGGAACAGAACCTGGGGCGCCAATGGCACCAAGGAGAATCGCATCGTGCTCGCGCAGGGAGGCAAGATCGTCCTCGGTGAGCAGTTCACCATTACGCAGGTAACGGCGTGCACCAAGATCGTAGTCGGTTACAGTGATGTCATCACGCAGGGCCTGAAGAACCTTGAGGGCCTCAGCGGTAACCTCTGGGCCAATACCATCGCCACCAATAACAGCAAGTTTCATAGAATGGGACAACCTTTCTCACATAATGATACGTGTCTATCCTAGCATATAGCAGCCAGTTTACCGGAGCCGGGCACAAAAAAGTGGCCTTCATAATATGAAGGCCACTACTCTGAATGCAGTTATGAATACTGCAACTGGAAATTAGTCCAGGTTCAGCTGTGCAGTCTTAGCAGATACCTCATCGGCAATGCCGCTGAGAACTGCCTCTGGTACTTCACCGTCAACGCGGAGAACCAGGGTTGCGCCGTCACCGGCGGAGTCCTGGGAGAGAGCAGCAGCAAGAATATTGATGCCCTCTGCGCCGAGGCGGGTACCGACCTTGCCCAGGAGGCCTGGGGCGTCAGCATAGTGGAAGAAGAGGTTGCGACCGGTGGCACGAAGGTCGAGGCCACGGCCATTGATGCGAACAATCTTCTCTACACGGTCCAGACCACTGAGGGTACCAATGACGCTTACGCGCTTGCCATCGGCGGTAACTACAGAAACCTCAACTACGGAGCGGTGAGACTGGGACTCAGGAGCGGTCTTCACATCGAGGGAGACACCGCGCTCTTCAGCAATGCGTGGAGCATTAACGAAGGTAACCTGCTCGTCTACAACTGCGGAGAAGAGACCACGCAGTGCGGAGAGACCAAGAGCATCAACCTTTTCGGTGGAGAGCTCACCACGAGCCTCAACCTCGATAGCAACTGGTGCACCATCGAGCAGAGCGCCAGCCACGAGACCAAGCTTGCGGACCAGGTCGAGCCAAGCGGCAACTTCTTCACCAACACGGCCACCGGAAACATTGACAGCATCTGGTACGAACTCGCCGGCCAGAGCCTTGAGTACGGAGGCTGCCACATCGGTACCTGCACGGTCCTGGGCTTCTTCAGTGGAAGCACCAAGGTGTGGGGTAACGACAACCTGTGGGAGTGCGAAGAGTGGGGAGTCGGTGCAAGGCTCGGTCGCATAAACGTCGAAGCCTGCGCCACGGATGTGGCCACTGGTGATTGCATCAGCCAATGCCTGCTCATCAACAAGGCCACCACGGGCTGCGTTGATGATGATCTGGCCCTTCTTGGACTTAGCAAGGAGCTCAGCATTGAACATGCCTGCGGTTTCCTTGGTCTTAGGAAGGTGGATGGTGATGAAATCAGCGCGGGATACCAACTCCTCGAGCTCAACGAGCTCTACACCAAGCTGGGCTGCACGTGCTGGGTTTGCATATGGATCATAGGCAATGATGGTGGTCTCGAAAGCTGCGAGACGCTGTGCGAAAAGCTGACCGATGTGGCCAAAACCAACAATACCAATGGTCTTACCAAAAACTTCTACACCGCTGAAGGAAGAGCGCTTCCACTCGGCATCGCGCAGCGTCTTATCGGCTGCAGGAATCTGACGAGCGGTAGAGAGCAAGAGAGCAATGGCATGCTCACAAGCGGAGTGAATATTGGAGGTTGGTGCGTTAACAACCATCACACCACGCTCGGTGGCGGCGGCAATGTCAACATTGTCCAGGCCTACGCCTGCACGACCAACAATCTTGAGATTCTTTGCTGCGGCCAAAACCTCAGCATCAACAGTGGTAGCGGAGCGAACCAAAAGGGCATCTGCCTCTGGAACAGCTGCTAGCAATTCTGGGCGGTTGGGGCCATCGACCCAACGCACCTCCACTGCATCTCCAAGCGCGTCAACTGTGGACTGCGCGAGCTTATCTGCGATTAGTACTACTGGACGGCCAGTCTGGGTCACGTCTGTATCTCCTGACACGAGGTGCGTCCGCATCTGACAGGCACGACCGCGTCGGCCAGATACGGGTCCGCGCCGGCTCATTGGCGCGCGACAATGCCTATTATAACTTTAATGATGCAAATCCGCAGGCTCATGAGCCGAATGAGTGACAGATTCCACTTGAATGGTGGAGTGCCCAATGCCAAGGCCCTTAAGCACCTCGTTTGCTTGACATAAAATTTCACAATTCTTTTCAAGGTCAGTCACTACCAGGTGCGCGGTGCACAGGGCCTCATTACCATCCACGCTCCACAGGTGCAGATCGTGCACTGCCTCTACCCCGTCAAGTTCTTCCAAGGCGCGGATGACCTCAGCGTTATCAATATGGTCCGGGGCCCATTCCATCAGCACGCGCAGGGACTGGCGCAGCAGCTGCCAGGTACGCGGAATAATAATGGCCGCAATGACCAAGGAGGCAATAGTATCGGCAAGGTAGAAGCCGGTAAGCCAAATAATCACACCGGCAATAACAACCGCGATGGAACCAAATAGGTCACTGAGTACGTGAAGATATGCACCCTTAAGGTTGAGGCTCTCCTCCTGCCTATTCACCAGCATGAGGGCACCGACCAGGTTAGCCACCAGACCAATTACAGCCACGGAAATCATCACGCCAGTATTAATTTCCTCATGACTGCGGAAGCGCTCAATGGCCTCCCATACAATCCAGATACACACCACGGATACGAAGATGGCATTAAAAGCAGCAGCCATGACTTCTGCCCTGCGGTTACCGAAGGTCGCCACCACATTGGACTTGCGCTGACCGAACCAGATAGCGGCCGCTGCCACCACCAAACCCAGAATGTCGGAGAACATATGGGCCGAATCAGCAAGCAGGGACAAGGACCCGGAGTATAGACCGGCAATAACCTCAGCCACGAAGATAATGCCGGACATACCCAACACAGCCATCAAGACACCAAGACTCTTTGGCATTGGGTGGGCGTGACCATGCCCGTGGTTATGGACATGGCCGTGAT
>JAUMTX010000007.1 GCA_030530985.1 Corynebacterium sp. | reverse complement strand
ACAATCTTTAGGCCCAAGGAAGTCCGCTAGGACTTCCGCGGGAGCACAAAAATAGAGCCCGTAGTTCTCAACTACGGGCTCTATTGCTGTCTTTAGTGGGTTTCGAGGTAACGGAGGGTCACACGGGTGGACTGCTCTGCAGCATCGCGCAGAACTGGGTCTACATCGGTGTAGATTTCATCCACGATGGCCTTGAGTGGCGCATCTGCTCCGAGCTTCTCCAGGGCTGCCTGCACCTGCTCTAGGCGCTGGTGTCGGCGGTCCAGGTACTTGCGGGCAAAGGCTGCGGTATCTGCCGCATCAGGACCGTGTCCTGGCAGCAGTGGCACATTCTTGCCGCGCTCCTCGAGCATTTCCAGAGTTTCGAGATACTGACCAAGGTCACCATCCGTCTCGGAAATCATCGTTGTGTGTCGACCTGCGATGGTATCACCCGTGATGATGCCTTCGAGTTCAGACTTGTGTGGCTCACCGCTCCAGACGAAGAAGCAGACACTGTCTGCAGTGTGTCCTGGGGTGGCTACCACTTCCAACTGCGGGGTCACGCCGTCCACCTTGATGATCTCACCGTCCTGCAGGGCCCGTCCGCCACCATGACAGTAGCTTGGGTCTGCAGCGCGCACAGGGGCGCAGGTGAGCTGGCGGAATCGGGGCGCACCATCAGCATGGTCCGAATGACGGTGGGTCACTGCAATCAGAGCAATGTCACCGGCCTTCGAGTGAACCACGTTCAGGTGGCCTTCATCGGCTGGGCCCGGATCAATAACTATTGCGCATGGGTCCTCAGGGGCGCGCACAATCCACGTATTGGTGCCTTCAAGAGTCGCATAGCTCTTGTTTGGGCACAGAACAACGCCAACAGAGTGCGTCACGGGACGCAGCTGGCTATAAGCTGGATGCTCCATAAGCCTTAGTCTACTACTTCTACGATGATTTCAATTTCGACAGGCGAATCGAGTGGCAATTCTGCCACGCCGACTGCAGAACGGGCATGTGCGCCAGCCTCGCCAAAGATTTCACCCATGAGGTTCGATGCGCCATTAACCACGGTTGGCTGGCCACCGAAATCTTCTGCGGAAGCGACGAAACCTACCACCTTGAGCACGCGCTTTACCTTGTCGATACCAACGAGGGCATCAACAGCAGCCAGGGCGTTGAGTGCTGCCTGGCGGGCGTACTTTTCTGCATCTTCTGCACTGACGGCGGCGCCAACCTTGCCGGTGGCAGGAAGCTTACCGTCAATAAATGGCAGCTGACCGCTGGTCCATACCTGGTTGCCAGTCTTTACTGCTGGCACATATGCCGCCACTGGGGCAGCAACTGCAGGAAGTTCAATGCCCTTCTCTGCTAGTACTTCAGTCCATGTCATTCGCTCTTCTCCCTCTTCATAAAGGCAACGAGATTTTCAGGGTTTGGTCCAGGAACTACGCTGACGAGCTCCCAGCCGTCTTCACCCCAGGTGTCAAGAATTTGCTTTGTTGCGTGCGTCAGAAGTGGGACGCTCGCATATTCCCATTGTTTGGCCATGTACTCCAGGATAGTCGATTACACGCTGTTGCGAAAAGAATTTTTCCCAATCCGTCTTGGCCCCAAATTTTCGCCTTAGCTTGCGACGGTCCCCCTCAGTCAGACCACCCCATACTCCGTAGGAGATTCCGTTGGTCATAGCGGTTGTCGCACATTCTCGTACGATCGGACAAAACGCGCAGATCTGCGCGACTTCTCTTTGCTTCTCCGGCTCACAAAAGAACTCGTTCACGTCCCTTTTCGCACAGATCGCATGCTTGATACCAGCAGGCAGACTCTGCTTGAGCTTCGGAAAACGACGATATGCTGCCATATAGCCTCCGTAAAACGCTTGCTGCTTTTGGACTATTTTATTCTGATTTCCCAGTTTTTCCAAATGTGCTACCTCGTGGCGGTATTCGGATTCCCCCGGTCACTACGGTACAGTTATGTTCGTGCACGTCTTCAAATCTTTTACGACGATTATTGGTGCGATTCTCACCGCTGGCGTGATTGCGGCTCTCGCTCTCACACCAATCGCCACGGTAGGCGCGCTGGCCGTCATCGGTACGGATAGGGTGATGAACTCGCATTCGACGGATATTGTCTCCGCCGATGCCCCAGGTGTCACCACTATTCTCGACGCGAAGGGCAATACTATTGCCACGCTCTATAAGCAGCGTCGCTTCCAGGTGGCTTCAGCCGATATTGCCCCAATTATGAAGCAGGCTATTGTCAGCGTGGAGGACCGTCGCTTCTACGAGCATGAGGGTGTTGACTGGCAGGGTGCGTTCCGCGCCATGGCCCGCAATATTATCTCTGGCTCTGTGGAGCAGGGTGCCTCCACTCTCGACCAGCAGTATGTGAAGAACTGGCTGCTGCTCGTTAATGCTGAGACTGAGGAAGAGCAGGCTGCCGCCACCGAGCAGTCCATTCCTCGTAAGCTCCGTGAAATGAAGATGGCTGCGGACTTGGATAAGACTCTCTCCAAGGATGAAATCATCACCCGCTACCTCAACCTGGTGCCTTTCGGTAATGGCGCCTATGGCATTGAGGCGGCTGCCCGCACCTATTTTGGCATTTCCGCGAACCAGCTGACCACCGGCCAAGCCGCCATGCTTGCCGGCATTGTCCAGTCTTCTTCGGTTCTGAACCCTTATACCAATGAGGAGGGCGTTATCGCCCGACGCAATACGGTTCTAGACACCATGGTGGATAACCAGGCCATTACTGCCGAGGAGGCCGCCGTTATCAAGGCTGAGCCACTGGGTGTTCTCCCTACCCCTCAGGGTTTGAGCAATGGCTGCATTAGTGCCGGCGATCGTGGCTTCTTCTGCGATTATGTGCTCCAGTATTTGGCCGAGAAGGGCTATGACGAGGACAAGTTGGAGCAGAGCTCCTATGTCATTCGCACCACCCTGGATCCGGATATTCAGGATGCTGCCCACCGCGCCGCAGCCACCAATGTTTCCACCACTGCCAGTGGTGTTGCCGAGGTCATGGATGTCATCCAGCCTGGTACTGATTCCCGCAAGGTTCTGGCCATGACCTCCTCTCGCGATTATGGTCTCGACCTTGAGCAGGGCCAGACGGTCTATAACCAGCCTTATATGCTCACTGGTAATGGCGCCGGTTCGGTCTTTAAGATTTTCACCGCCGCTGTGGCCATTGAGAATGGTGTGGGCGTGAATTCCTATATTGATGTTCCTCGCCGCTACCAGGCGCAGGGTCTGGGTTCCGGTGGTGCTTCTAACTGCCCTGCCGGCTACTACTGCGTGGAGAATGATGGTTCCTATGCTGCCCGCATGACCCTGCAGCAGGCCCTCGCCCTCTCCCCTAATACCGCCTTTGTTGAACTCATCGATAAGCTCGGCGTCAAGAATGTGGTTGATATGGCGGTGAAGCTTGGTCTTCGCTCCTACACCACCCCTGGCTCCTTCGATGGTGAAAGCTCCATTGCCGACTATGTGAGTGACCACAATTTGGGTTCCTTCACCCTTGGCACCACCCCAGTTAATGCCCTTGAGCTCTCTAATGTGGGCGCCACTATTGCTTCCGGTGGCACCTGGTGTGAGCCAAGCCCAATTGAGTCCATCACTGGCTATAACGGCAATGAGATCAACCTGAACGTCCCTGATTGCGAGCAGGTTATGGATTCTGGTGTGGCAGCCGCCCTCGAGACTGCGCTTAGCCAGGATACTGTCAGCGGTACCGGCGCGTCGGCTGCTCGTTCTGCCGGCTGGTCCGGCCAGCTCTCCGCTAAGACTGGTACCACCGAGAACTATGGCTCTGCAGCCTTCATCGGCTTTAACTCTGTTCTCTCCGCCGCCCCAATTATTTTCAATGACGGCACCACCACCAGCCCACTGTGTACCTCCCCAGTCCGCCAGTGTTCCCGTGGTGACCTCTACGGTGGCTATGAGCCTGCCCGCACCTGGTTCGCCATGGCTACCTCTGTCGAGGGCGCACAGAATCCTCGCCTCCCAACCGTGGATTCTAAGTACATGACCGGCACCTCGGTAACCAATGTCCCAACCGTGGTTGGTCTCACCTCCGAGGATGCCCAGCGCCGTATTGAGGCCGCCGGCTACCAGACCCGCATTGCCTACACTTCTGGCAGTGGCGTCACCCGTGGCCGCGTGGTGAGCGTGGATACGTCCGCTGTCCGCTTCCGTGGCGATACGGTCACCATCTACATTTCGGATGGTACTGCCCGTTCCACCACATCCAGCACCACAACCTCAACGACCCCCACCGCTGTCTACAATGGCACCGATGAGGGTCTCCTGGAGCCAAGTTCTAGTTCGAACCCAGCCCCAGCGAATGCTGAGGTTCCGCCAGCTCCTTAAGCGAGCGCTGCACGCACCAGCTCAGAAATCCGTCGGCCGTCTGCACGGCCGGCGGCTTTTTGCTGTACGGCCTTAATTGTTGGGCCCAACTGTGGGTTTTCCTGCGCAGCAATTGCTTCCTTGACCAGTGCCTCGAGTTCAGCATCGCTGAGCTGTGCCGGCTGGTAGCTTTCCAGCACCTCAAGTTCGGCCTGTTCCTTCGCCGCCAGTTCCTCACGGCCAGCCTGGGTATAGACCTCCACGCTTTCCTTGCGCTTCTTCACTTCGCGGGCAATTACGCGCAGCACATCAGCATCGGTGAGTTCAGCCTTGGCACCACTAGCGGTTTCTTCATAGGTCAGCGCGCTAAGCAGCATACGGATGGCACCAACACGGTTGGCGTCCTTGGCCTTCATGGCCTCTTTAAGATCACTACGGATTTCATCTTTCAACATGCCTCCCATTGTATGGGTAAGCTAGTAGTCATGAAAGCACGCTTTGGTTTCCTAGCCCTGCTCGCAGCCATCGGCTATGGCTTTGTCGAGACGAAGATGTATAAGCTCAAGACGGTTGAGCTGCCCATCCTCCCTAAGGGCACTCTCAAGGATGAGACCGAGTTCCGCATTCTTCATATCAGTGACCTGCACATGACCCCAGGTCAGACCGATAAGAAGGAGTGGGTGCGCAAGCTCATTGAGCTCCGCCCTGACTTGGTCATTAATACCGGCGATAATCTTTCCGATATGCAGGCTGTTCCAACGGTCATTCAGTCTTTGGATCCCCTGCTCAATGTCCCTGGCGCTTTTGTGTTCGGCTCCAATGATTATTGGGCGCCCCGCCCTGTCAACCCTTTGGGTTATCTCATTGGCAAGAAGCGCAAGGTGTCCCGCGTCGAGCTTCCTTGGCGAGGCATGCGCGCCGCTTTTATTGAGCGCGGTTGGCATGATGCGAATAATAAGCGCGTGGAGTTCCAGGTGGGCGATGTCCGCCTCGCTATTTCCGGCGTGGATGATCCGCACCATAATCTCGATGACTACCCAGCCGTGGCGGGCGCCCCAAACCCGTCCGCCGATCTCACCATTGCTCTGACTCACTCTCCGGAGCCACATATCCTCGAGAAGTTTGAGCAGGATGGCTATATGTTGTCCCTTTCGGGCCATACTCACGGCGGCCAGATTTGTCTCCCGGGCGGTCGCGCCATTGTCACTAATTGCGGCATTGATCGCCCTCGCGCCCAGGGCCTTCACCGTTTTGGCAGCATGTGGATGTATGTCTCCAATGGCATGGGTACCTCTAAGTTTGCCCCATTCCGTTATTTCTGCCGCCCTTCGGTGACCTTACTTGTCCTTCGTGAGCGCGAGGACTAAAATCTCTTTCCGTATCGGACTATTCCGTGCCGGGATATAGCGCAGCTTGGTAGCGCACTTCGTTCGGGACGAAGGGGTCGCAGGTTCAAATCCTGTTATCCCGACTTTAACCTCGTGGGTTTCCTCCCACGGGGCTATTTTTTTGCATATACCGGGTACGCGCTTCGCTTTCGAGTGCCCGGCGCAGCATCCAATATTGGCTCTTGTCGCGCAGGTCCACGCCCCTCTTGCGCGCGATGGTGCGCAGAATGGATCCGCTCTCATCGCTCATGAGGTGGACGTGCACCTTCCCGCCGCGCCCGATATATGCCGCGCATCCCAGGTCGTAGTACACCTCGACACTGTCCGCGTTTTCTTCGACTTTGACGTGGCAGTCTTGGCATAGCGGTATCAGGTTGTCGTAGTTGGTGTTTTTGCTTTTCGCCCATGGCCGCAGGTGGTGTTCGGTGAGGCGTCGGCGTTTGTCGCACATGGTGCATTTATTATTTTCGACTTGGTGCCAGTCGCGTTGTTTCGCATTGGCTAGTCGCCCGCTGAATTCGCTGATGACTCGTCCTTGGTGGTCGATGACTACGTGCGTGTAGTCGGCTTTGTAGTTTTCCAGGTGGGCGGCTAGTTGGTGTGCGGTGACGCGTAGCCCGTCCGGCCCGAAGTACTGGTCTTCTTTGTCCAGGTCTTCGAGGTAGCTGACCAAGGTGAGTTTGATGCGCGCCGCGGTCTCGCTTTTGCCGATTTTTTCGGCGAGGAAGATGCGTGCGGCTTCGCCCCGGATTTCCCGGTTGGTGCCCTTGGTGTCTACTTGGTCGCGGTAGCAGTCGACGGCGCGGAGTATTGTCGCCACTTCGAGGTCGGTTAATCCGCTGAGGCAGAGCATATTGTTATTTGGTCCTTGTTGGACTACGTCGAGTTTGACTGTCCCGTAGGCAGCCCGGAATTGTGGTAGCCCGAGGAGTGTTGCTTTTTCTTCTGGGCTGATAACAGCGTCTTCTGGGCTGATGTAGTCGCGTAATTCCTTGCTTTTGAGCAGGTGTAGTGGTGCTCCGGGTTCGGTGTTGAGCGTGTGGCGTAGTTTCCTGTCGATAGCTTCTCGACGCTCCCTATCCTCACGCTTCACCTTCTCGTCTTCTTTGGCCTTGGCTTCTGCCCTCCGCTTGAGGACACGCTTGCGCACATAGTTGCTGTAGTCGTCGAGACTTTGGGCACGTCTTTGTGCTTCCATGAGGTATCGGCGCAGATCGCGTAGGTAGTCTTGGCTTCCTGGGAGTCGGTAGATCCACAGGTGTAGGTTTTCCATGAGCGATACGGTCGCTTTGATTTGGTCGAGAATCTCGGCGAGTTTCGGGTTGCTGAGTAGCTGGCCTGCGCGTAGCAGTCTTCTTGCTAGCGGCTTGTCGCATCCGAGTTCGGTGGCCGCCAGTTCGGTGGCTTTCCGGCCGGTGCTTTTATATGTTTGCCATAGTTTTATGGCTAGGCTGCGGGTCTGGGCTTCGGTTGTTTTCAAAGCCGTTCGCAGGACCCCTGTGTTCTTGAGCATTGTGTCTCCTTGAACCTCGTATTTTTACACTGTCTTCTTTAGTCTTGCACTTTTTTGAAAGTGAAAAAATGAGGGTCTAAAAAAGCCTGTGGATAGAGAAGTTATCCACAGGCTTTTCGGGAGACCGCCTTTTAGTTAGGCCGTTTCTATAGCCTCAAACTCTTGATCTTCTGGCTTGCGTTCTGCAAGGGCGGAGCCAATGCACACAATGGCTGCCAGGGCCACGATGACTGCAAGGCCCATCCATAGTGGGGCCCCGGTGGTGGCATTACCAATGGCGGTGGTTGCCATGGTGGCATAGTGCAGTGGGGTGAGTTCGGAGATGACGCGTAGTGCTACTGGCGCGCTTTGGCTTGCCGCAATCTGCCAGGTGGCACCAACAACGCCTACCTGTACCAGGATGCCGGTGAGGGCCGCCAGGCGTCCCCATGCGAGGCCAATGCGGTTGGTAAGGTACTGGGCGGATACTGCGGAGGTCAGGGCCAAAAGGAAGAAGACGAGGAAGGCACCGGTTACAGCCATCACATCAAAGCCACCCATGAAGAGGGCGAATGGAATTGCGCCGAGCAGTGCAATGACTACCAGGGAGGCCAGGGTGCGCCAGAATCCGGCAATGCTGAATCCGAGCATGCCTGCCACTGCGGTCACCATGGCGCCGATGAGAAGCGCATAGATTGGTGAGATGACGCGGCTATTGCCTTCTTCTTCATCCGCGGTTGCCTGTACGGCTGGGATGGCGCGGCCTACTGCCGTCACCTTTTCCTTATTTGCCTGGGACATGGTGTTGATGCGCTGGGTGCCGTCCTGAAGCTGGGTGACTGCCCCCATGGCTTCATTGGCCTGTGGGGCGAATTCCTGCACCTTGGAGTTCAGTGTCTTTGCACCTTCGGTGGCTGTGTTCATACCGTCGTGGTAGGCGTAGCCACTGGTGGACAGCTGGTTGGCCAGTTCACGGCTGCCTTGCTGTGCCTGGTCGAGCTGGGAGGTGATGCCCGCGTCGAATCCAATATTTTGGAATTGCTGGCGCAGCGCCACAATCTGGTCGCGTACCTGTAGCGCCTCTGGGGTATTGGTCTGGGTGAGTTTATTAATGGAGTCGTCCATTGCCGCCAGCACCTGGGTTTGTAGGCCCATCATGCTTTTAACCTGCACCACGGCCTGGTCGATACCATCGGCCAGCTGGGTGGCACCATTGCCCAGCTGTCCTGTACCTGCCTGAAGCTGCTCCATGCCGCTTGCTAAAGCCTGAGTGCCTTGCTGCAGCTGGGAGATTGCGGTGCTAATGTCCTGAGTCTGCCCACCGATCTGCGCAACACCATCAGCCAACTGCTGGGTTGCGGTTGCCAGGAAGCCCGCCTGGGTTGCGGCCTCACCGGCAGCACGACGCACAGCAACCAGGTCTTCTTGTTGCTGGGCTGCAGAGGGTGCACCCTGGGAGGAATCCGAGGACCAGGAAGCAGAGATATCCACACCTGCTGTGGATGCGTAAATTACACCGCCGACCAGCGGAAGAATAGCAACCACAGGCAGCACGAAACGCTTCAGGGAAATCATAGTTTTTAAAGGTAATACCTTGGCTTTAATTTCAGGCTAGGCGCACCGGCTGATAACCTGGAAAAACAAGTAAAAATACATGCAACGTTTTTTACCCTGTTTTATCCTAAGGTGTGATACTGAGTGATACTTGTTTCCGTCCTGCTTTTATCAGCATTGGCGATTTTCGCTTCGCCGCTGTTGATAAAACTTCTCGGTCGCCGTACAGGCTGGTTTTTTGGCGCGCTCTACGCCGCCTGCTTCGGGCTTCTCTTGCAGCCCGCGAAAGCTGCCTTCGATGGGGATGTCATTTCCTATGAGAAGCCCTGGGCACGCCTGGGTGACATGTCATTTGATTTTGCCCTCCGGGGCGATGCTTTAAGTTTTTTCTTTATGCTCTTGGCGCTCGGCGTCGGCATTTTTGTCTTCACCTATTCTGGTGAATATTTCCATTCAACTAAGGGGCTCAATAGCTTCTATATCTTCATGACCGGCTTCATGTTCAGCGTGTTGCTCCTGGTCATGGCAGATAATGTCTCTGTTCTCTTTATCGGCTGGGAGCTCGTTTCTTTGGGTTCCTTCTTGCTGATTGCCCGTTCCGGCTCCGGTGGTGAGGCTGGTGCTACCCGCACTTTGATTCTCACCTTCACTGGTGGTCTTTTGCTTCTCTTTGGTTTGGGTCTTTCGGTCGCTCTAACCGGCACCACTTCCCTCCATGAGATGCTTGCGTCCCCTGAGTGGGCCGCCCATACTGGCCAGTCCAGTGCCATTGCCATTATTTTGGCTTTTGCGGCTTTCACTAAGGCCGCCCAGCTTCCTTTCCACTTCTGGCTCCCTGAGGCCATGGCTGCCGCCACCCCGGTGTCTGCCTTCCTCCATGCCGCTGCTGTGGTGAAGGCCGGCGTCTATGTTCTTCTTCGTCTGTCCCAGCCTTTCCATGATCTTTTGGCTTGGAATCTGGTTCTCATCTGGGTCGGTATCATTACCGCCGTTATGGCTGGTTTCTTCGCCATCCAGAAGACTGACTTGAAGAAACTCACCGCTTATTCGACTGTTTCTCACCTTGGTTGGATTGTTGCCACCATTGGTGTGGGTACTAAGACTGCTTTGGCTGCTGCCCTGCTTCACACCCTCGCGCACGCCATGTTCAAGTCCAGTATCTTCATGTTGATTGGTACGGTCGACCACCAGGCGGGTTCCCGCGATGTGCGTCGTCTTGGTCGCCTCTATAACCGTCTCCCATGGACTTTTGCTGGCATGGTGATTGGTTGCCTTTCTATGGCTTCTATCCCTCCTATGCTTGGTTTCATGTCCAAGGAGGCCATGCTGGAGGCTTTCACTGAGGCTCCTTTGGCCACCTGGGCTACCGGCTTGCTTCTTCTGCTCGCCGGCATTGGTGCTCTTTTCACTTTCACCTACACTGCCCGCATTATTTTTGGTGGTTTCGTGGATGGTCCTCGCGATATGTCCGAGGTTAAGGAAGCCCCTGTCGCCCTCTGGCTGCCTGCCGCACTTCCTGGCGTTCTTTCGATCGGTGTTGTTGCCGGCGCCCACTATCTCAACCACCCTCTGGAGGCCGCTGTTGGTACTATCACCGACACCCCTCACCTCCACCTGTCCCTGTGGCACGGCATTACTATTCCGCTGATTATTTCTTTGCTGGTTATTGTTTTGGGTGTGGCTGGCGTTCTTCGCCGCAAGGCCATCTGGGAGTCTCTCGACGGCCACTTCGTACTCCCATTCAATGGCAATGGTGTCCTTTTAAACACAGTGCGCAGCCTGCGCAACTGGGGTCGTTTCGCCAATAAGATGGCTGATTCTTTCTCCCCTACCCGCCACCTCTTCTTCATTTTTGCTTCGGTGGTTCTCTTCGGCCTCATCTGTGCTGTTGAGCTTTCCCAGGGTTCCGGCCTCATGCCACGTATTTCTGGCATTGACCGTTGGTATGACCTCATTCCGCTGGCAATTATTGTCGCTTCTGTTATCGGCCTGGTTCGTACCACCGATAGGCTGCGCGCGGTCGCGCTTCTCTCCACCACTGGTGTGGGCGTGACTTTGATGATTCTTGGCCTTGGCGCTCCTGACGTGGCTCTCACCCAGTTCATGGTTGAGCTTCTCACCGCCGTCATCCTCATGATGGTTCTGCGCCACCAGCCTCGCCACTTCCTTCCTTCTGGCCGCCGTGTCACCCCTGCTGCTATCACCGGCGTTGTGGTTGCCGCTGTCACCTTCTTTGGTGTGTGGGCACTAATCGGCCGCCATGAGGAGCGTAGCCCTCTGGCTATGTGGTACATCGAGAATGGCCCTGATATTACTGGCGGCGATAATATCGTCAATACCATTCTGGTTGAGTTCCGTGGTTTTGATACCATGGGCGAGCTCACCGTTCTTGGCATGGCCGGCGTGGCCATTGCCGCTGTGGTTGGCTCCATTCCTCGCCAGAAGCTCAATGAGCATAATCTGCCTCTTCATGATGCCCAGCTCAATTCCATGGTTCTGCGCCAGGTCGCCAAGGTCCTCATGCCGATTCTCGGCTTCCTTGCGCTGCTGATTTTCTGGCGCGGCCACAATACCCCTGGCGGTGGCTTTATCGCCGCTTTGGTTGCCGCTGGTGCCATTGTGATTTACTACCTGGCCAAGGGCGAGGATGCCCGCGTTGGTTCCCCGAACCTGCCGTACTATCTCACTGGTATTGGTGTTCTTATCGCCATTGCTGACGGCATCTGGGGCTTTGTTTCTCACGGTTCTTTCCTCTACGCCTTGCACGGCCATGCGCTCGGCCAGCACTGGACTAGCGCAATGATCTTCGACGCCGGCGTCTTCCTCTCTGTTTTGGGCATGATTACTACCGCCCTCAATACCCTGGGTGGACGCGAGCGCGCAGGAAAGGAGAACTAAGGTGATTATTGCTTTGATGATTGCCATCCTGATGGGCTGCGGCGCCTATTTGGCTTTGCAGCGCGGCATGGTCCGTATTGTTTTGGGCATGGGCCTGATTTCCCACGCCACTAACTTGCTTATTCTCGCTGCGGGTGTGGGCAAGTGGCGTTCGGAAAGTTTCCCTTCCACGGGCGAGTTCGCCACCATGGCCGATCCTCTGCCTCAGGCTTTCGTGCTGACCGCCATTGTGATTACCATGGCCACCACTGCTTTTATGTTGGCTTTGGCTGCTGTTGGCCGTAATGATGACACCCTCTCCAATGCGAATCCGGAGAAGGAATCCGCTATCGACACTTCTGGAGGTGCCAAGTAGTGAACGCCTCTGTCCTTCCGCTTTTTATGGCCATTCCTTTGGCCGGCGCCGCCGCCAGCGCCATTATTCCGTGGCAGCGGCTGCGTGAAGCACTGTTTATTATTTTCCCTATCCTGAGCTTGCTCGGTGGCATTGCTCTCTATGCCACTGTCGCCCAGGAGGGCCCTATTGGCCATTCCATTGGTCTTTATGTGGGTGGCGTTGCTATCCCATTCGTGGCTGATGGTTTTAGCGCCATGATGATTGTTGCCACAAGTATTGTTACTTTGGCGGCTAACTGGTTTGCCATTCTTGCCGGTGACTCCAAGGCGCGTTTCTATCCTGCCTTGGCGCTGATGTTGCAGGCCGGTGGCGCTGGTGCTCTTTTCACTGGCGATTTGTTTAACCTCTTCGTCTTTATTGAGGTTATGCTTCTGCCTTCCTATGCTTTGATGGCGATGACCGGTACTTGGGGTCGTCTTGCTGGTGGCCGTACGTTCGTGCTCACTAACCTGACTGCCTCTACTTTGCTCCTTATTGGCGCAACCATGGTTTATGCCACTGCTGGTACTACTAACCTTGGTGCCCTTGCTGGCGCCGCCCAGGTTAATGGTTCTATCCAGGCGGCTTTGGGTATTGTCATTTTGGCTTTTGTTATTAAGGCCGCGATTTTCCCTGTCCACACTTGGCTGCCTCGCACCTATCCTTCCACCTCGGCTGCTGTTATGACTCTGTTCTCGGGTCTGCACACCAAGGTGGCGGTGTACGCGATTTTCCGTATTTTCACGGTTACTTTCGGCCTGGATTCTCGTTGGTCTTGGTTGATTATTGTCATCTGTGTTCTGAGTATTTGCGTGGGTTCTTTTGCCGGTTTGGCGGAGAACAGTATCCGTCGCATTCTTGGCTACCAGATGATTGGTGGTATGCCGCTGATTCTGGTTACTTTGGCTTTCCAGAGCGAGGCTGCTTTGGCCGCCGCCATGTTCTATATGGTTCACCACATGATCACTATGGGTTCGCTTCTGCTTGGCGCCGGCGCCATCGAGGCCACTTACGGCACTGGCAAGCTCGTCACCTTGGATGGTCTTGCCCGCCGCGATAAGTTCTTGGCTTTCATTTTTGCGGCCGCGAGCTTGTCTATTGTTGGTTTCCCTCCGTTCTCCGGCATGTGGGGTAAGCTCTTCTTGATTCTTTCCATCGCCGATCATTCCACCGCCCAGGCTGTGGTGACTATTGTCGCCGTTGTGCTTGGTTCTTTTGGTGCGATGCTCTGTATGCTCAACCTGTGGCGCGAGGTTTTCTGGGGTAAGGATATGGAGACTGATAAGCGTGTTCCGCTTCGTCTCACTTGGCCTGCAGCCGCCATGCTTGTGGGTTCCCTGGCCATGTTCATTTTTGCCGGTCCGCTGATGGGCGTCATGGAGAACTCTAGCTCTATGCTTCTCGACGTCCCCGCATACACCCACGCCATTCTCGGCGGTGTTGAAGCTATCGGTAGTAACTTAGGAGCGTACTAATGCACTGGTTTAGTTATATTCCTTGGCTTTTGTGGCAGATTTTCCTCGGCGCGTGGAGTATTGACCGCGATGCGATTCGTTCGGTTTCTGATGTGGATCCGGAGATTATTCGTTATCCGCTGCGCGTGCAGTCTGAGGGTTTGATTACTGCCCTGTCTTTGTCCATTACCATGACTCCTGGTACCACCACTATTGGTGTTGAGGAGGATGAGGCTGGTACTCGTTATCTGTTGGTTCATTCTATTTGGCATGATGATCCAGTTGAGGTTGTCAAGTCCATTGGCGATATGGAGGGCCGTATTTCTCCTCGTATTCGCAATGAGGCCCATCCGTCTTTGACCTTGCCTCTGCTTGTGGAAGGAGAATCCCGATGACCTTATTCATTTCCATTTGTATCGGCATTCTGGCTTTGTGCGCCATCTCTTTGGTTGTGCTTATTGTCCGCACGAAGGATCTTGGTTCCCGCGCCCTTCTTGGTGATGCAGTCTTCTATTTGATGATTTGTATCTTCCTTGGCGCTAACTTCTTTGTGGTTAGCCAGATTGCCTATGATGTTGCCATCCTGGGTGCCCTTCTGGGTATTTTGTCCACGGTCGGCATGGCCCGTATTCTTTCGAAAGGACGCCGATAATGATTCTTTCAGTGTTCATCTGCTTCCTGCTTGCTTTGGGTACGGTTAACGCCTTGGCTACGACAATTGCTATTTGGCGTGCCCCTGGCCCTTTGAGTCGCGTCAATATCATGGGCACCTTGTCCACCGTGACTTTCCCATGTTTCGTCTTGGCTTATTTCCTTTTCGACCTTGGAGAGAATGGCTTTAGCCTTGGCAGTCTGATTCGCATGATTCTTGCCATTGTTGGTGTGCTCATTGCTGGTAGTGCTGGCACCTTTGTTATGGGCCGTTCCATTTATCACACTAAGCACTAGTCACAGCCCAGGTTATATGCTCCCGTTGACCACTTGCGGTCCACGGGAGCAGTTTTTTATGTGCCGTCACGCCCCATTCATGGCACAATGTGTCTTAATGGTGAAACGCACTAGTTATTCTTTTGAGATTGTTAAGCGCTGCCTTCAGGGTGAGTCTGCGCAAGAACTTGCTGCTGAGTATGGGAGCAGCCTTAGAGAAGACGCATTCTAGGAGTCCCGTATGCTTCATGCTTTGTATCGACAGACGGTTACTGGCCCACGCTTGACTGGCCGCTTTGGCTTTAATGCCACTGATCTTGGCTATTCCACCCCTGTGTGGAAGGATCCAGCTGCCCGGCGCGACCCGCGTGAGGCCGACCATATCCTCACGGTTTTTGGCGATACCTTCCGCGACTATGTTGGTGGGCCTGGTTATATTGGTTCCCCTTTTGGCCTTCGCCAGCTAAACGGCCAAGACTTTATCTGGGATAGTGCCATTGGTGGCTATACTGCCCGCAAGATGCTGCCCTATCAGAGCAAGGGCACTCCGAGTGCGGGTGAGCTGCCTGATGGCTTTACCCATATCCCCTGCGATATTCTCCAGCTTCCAGATGGCACTTTCATTATGACCACTTTCGCTGTGCGCTCCTGGGATCCTATTACCCCGGGCCAGAGTTGGGCGACTTTTCATTCGCGCCTGTGGCGTTCGGAGGATGAGGAGAATTGGCGTCGCACCGAGTTCATTTTCCCGAACGATGGTCGGTGGAGTCATTTCCAAAATAACTCCTTGGTTCTTCTTGGTGACACAATCTATGTCTTTGGCACCAATGAGGGCCGTTGGGTTAATGGTGGTATCCACCTAATGAGGGTCCACTGGCAGGAGCTGGAGAACCCGGAGGCCTACGAGTTTTGGGCCTACCGGAATAATGAGTGGCAGTGGACTTCGGATCAGACGGATCCGATTCTTCTGCCTTCCCCCGGCCAGGGCATTGGTGAAATTAACGCCAATCTTGTCGAGGGCCGTGTCTTTCTGGCCTTTGTGGACGGCGCCCATGGTGTCACTATTGCCGAGGCTGAGCATCCTGCCGCCCCGTGGACCCTCCACCAGGGCGTGATTAGCCACCAGGATCTGCCTTGCCAGTATGCCCCCGCTATCCATCCTTTTAGCACCGCAGAGTGCCTGCAGATTCTTATTTCCCGTTGGGATCCACCAGGCGTGCTGGGCCCCGATGTTGCCTATGAAACCCAACTTTGGGAGATCAGAAAAGCCGCACCCCAGGTGAACTGAGCACCAAAACTTGGGTACGGTAATGCTATCCGCTCCGCGTATGATTTCTACACACCGTCAGCCCGAGATTTTTTCTTCACGCATGATTTTGAGCACCAATTTGTGATTCACTACCAGGCCCTCACTGCGAAGCCTCTCGGTAATTCGCCGATAGCCATAGCTTCGTCCTGATTCCTCGTAAATGCCAATGATGCGTTTTCTTAGCTCTGCGTGCTTATCTGGCCGCGCCAAAACCTTCAAATTATAACTAAAAGTCGACTTAGCAAGCCCGGCTGCAGCAAGCAACAGGGGTAGTGGATACGTCGACCTTAGATCAGCAATAACACGTGTCTTCTCTAAGGCTGTTGCTGTCTCAGGTTTCGCAATTTTTATTAGGCTAGCCACCTCAGCCTCCAGCACCTGAATACGCTCATCTTTCAGCTCACTGTCGCTTTTAGGAGCCTTACCTTTCGGCCTAAGCCCCTCCGCACCCTCTTTACGATAAGTCCGCACCCAAGTCTGAACCAGGTTTCTGCTGCTCACCCCATACTCATCGGCAAGCTCCTGCGCAGACTCGCCCTGCAGGCAGCGCTCAACTATCTCTAGCTTCTGCTCGAAAGAATACATGAGACACATTCTGCCATGAATACACCGGCGTTCATAAAGCCCTGAATACAAAAACTGCTCCCTTCCAAGTCAACCAAGTTTTTGGTCAACTCTTTGGGGAGCAGTTCACAAAGGGGTGAGAGCCAGTTAGGCTAGTTTTTAACCCTTGTAGAGTTCTTCAACGCGCTTGCCCAGGTCTGGATCCACATTGGTCCAGTACTGGAAGACACGCTCAGCCAGGCCGTCCATGGTGATACCACCCATGGCGCGGGCGATATTGCCGGCGAGGCGCTCGCGCTCATCGGCGCTCATGACGCGGCGAACAAGGTCGCCGGCCTGGGAGAAGTCATCATCCTCAGGGTGCTGAACATAGGCACCGCGGGTGAAGTCATTGCCGTGGGTATCCCACAGACCCAGATCCTTGTAGGTGTTCTCCTGGGTTGGGTAGATGGTCTTATTTGCAGGTGCGAAGTGGTAGGTCATTGCGCCATCCTGGGCAATGGCATTAACTGGGCACACTGGCGCATTAACTGGCAGCTGCTCAGCATTGGCACCAACGCGGTAGCGCTGCGCATCAGCATAAGCAAAGCCACGAGCAATGAGCATCTTATCCGGGCTGAAGCCGATACCAGGAACAATATTGGAAGGCGCAAAAGCAGCCTGCTCAATCTGAGCAAAGAAGTTCTCTGGGTTGCGGTTCAGGGTGAAGTGACCAACGTGGATCAGCGGGTAGTCCTGCTGGGACCAGGTCTTGGTCAGGTCGAATGGGTTAACGCGGTAGGACTCGGCTTCGTCGAAAGGCATGATCTGAACCTTGACGTCCCATACTGGGTAGTCGCCGCGCTCAATGGCCTCATAGAGGTCGGTGCGGGAGGAGTCAGAATCCTTACCCACAACCTCAGCTGCCTCAGCGTCGGTGTAGAACTTCCAGCCCTGGCGGGTCTTGAAGTGGTACTTAACCCAGAAGCGCTCGCCGTCCTTGTTAATCCACTGGTAGGTGTGGGAACCGAAGCCGTCCATGTGGCGGAAGTCGGTTGGGATACCACGGTCACCCATGAGGTAGGTCACCTGGTGTGCGGTCTCTGGGTTGCGGGTCCAGAAATCCCACTGCATATTGGCATCGCGCAGGCCGGAACCTGGGAGACGCTTCTGGGAGTGGATGAAGTCAGGGAACTTAATGCCATCACGAAGGAAGAAGATCGGGGTGTTATTACCCACGATGTCATAGTTGCCTTCGGTGGTGTAGAATTTAAGACTAAAGCCACGAACATCGCGCCATGCATCTGGGCTGCCCTGCTCACCGGCAACGGTGGAGAAACGCAGCAGCATTGGGGTTACTACATCCTTCTGGAAGAGCGCAGCGCTGGTATATGGGGACATATCTTCGGTGGCAACAAAATCACCGAAGGCACCGGAACCCTTGGCGTGTACTACACGCTCTGGAACACGCTCGCGGTTAAAGTGTGCGAGCTTCTCCATGAGGTGGAAGTCAGTCATGGAGATGGTGCCCTGCTGGCCCTGGGTGAGGGAGTGGTGCTCGGATGGTACCGGTGCACCTGCAAGGCTGGTGGTGTTGGTCATTGCACTGTGGTCGAATGGGCACTTGCCGCGTTCGGCTGGGTGGGTCATGGAAACTCCTAATTCATAAAGACTATTAAATGGGCTGAAATAATAGTTACATGTAATAGACTAGTTCCATAAGCTACATATGTCAAATTTTCGTAATTAATAGGTTAAACCCGAAAAAAGGGACCAGCCGAAGCTGATCCCTTAAACCGGACTTTAATTCACTTAGTCCTCACGGCGGCGGAAACCGAGCATGAGCAGCACGCCCATGACCATCGCCAAGATGGAGGACACCAGTGGCGTGGTGGCATTAGCACCCGTCACAGCCAGAATGCCACGGCCACCCTGGGCCTCAACACCCGGAGCAGCGGCAGGATCAACGCCCGGCGCGACACCCGGGGCAACGCCCGGCACGGCACCCGGCACGGGGGCAGAGCTACCCTGGCTCTGGGTATAAGCAATGGCACCAACCACAGCCAGGCCCACACCAGCCGCAATCAGAATATTGCGGTAGCTAGACAGGGAGGAACCACCGGCGATAGGGGTCTCCTCACGGCCGGAGAGGCCATCGCGCAGCTCAAGGAGGTTACGCAGCGCCTCATCAACCTCAGCCTGGGTGGCAGTCTTCGCATCCAGGATTGCCTTAGCATTGGCATAGGCCTGCTGGAATGCAGCCTTCTCCTCCTCAGTAGCATTGCGGTATGCAGCGCTATTAAAGAGGTCATCCTCAGCCACCTTGTCATAGGCGGTCTGCAGGCTCGAATAGTTAACCTCAACACCATCGAGGGCCTCATTGGCCTCGGTGATATCATCAGCGGCACCATTGAGCTCCGTAACGATGGTGCTGTCCAGAACCGAATAGTCATCGGCCAGGTACTTACCCGCATTTGCCAGGGAAGTATCATAGGCGGCACGCTTCTGCTCATCGGCATTCTTATAGGCCGCCGATGCACGAACGGTATCCGCATTGCCCACCTTAATGCGCAGCGTAGCCTGGGCTCTGTTCACATCGGTGACATTCTTAGCAAATGCCGCGAGTTCTTCCTTGGTGGCAGACTTTTCAGCCAGTTCCGGAATCACATTCTTCTGACCAGTGGTCAGGCCGCCAAGCTCCTGCAGAACCTTCACAGTAGCATCAAGGTTGCTCTGACCATTGAGCGCCTTATCCGCATCGGTGGCCGCAGTCAGCGCAGCCGCCACGGTAGCAGCGGTGGCATCATCAGCATCCAAGGCCGCAGTATAAGCCGCACGAGTAGTGCGGGCCGCACCCTGCAGGTCACCATCAGCCAGGCGGAAGCGCACGGAGGACTCTTCGGCGAATTCAACGGTGGCGGAGCGGGCCTCAGCCAGCTTCTTTGCCGCCTCCAGGGCAGCATCCGCATCCTCACGGCTCAGCGAATCAGCAATGGTCGCCTTGGCTGCAGCCTTCTGGCCATCGGTCAGGTTAAGGCCATCAACCTGGGCAGCCAGCCCATCATTATAGGAAGCACCGCTCAGGCTGGCATCCTCAAGGGCGGTCTGCAACGTGGTGACATCATCGGCCTGCAAGCCTGCCGAGTATGCACTTTCGGTTCGTGCGGCCTTGGCATTGCCCAGCGCTTCATCAAAGGCCTTCTTTTCAGCCTGGGTTGCCAGGTTGTACTCGACGGTGCCCTTCTTGGCCTCGGCTGCGGCAATGACCTTATCGATCGCGGTATTTGCCGCGCTGAGTTCCTTCGCCTTCTCCAGTTGCTCATCGGCATCCTCACGGGAGCGAGAGTTCGCGATTGCTTCCTTGGCGGCAGCCTTCTGACCAGCGGTCAGGTTCAGGCCATCAACCTGGGCAGCCAGCTGGTCATTATAGTCACCACCGGAGAGGCTCACATTTTCCAGGGCAGTCCTGAGGTCATCCACATCCGAAGCCACATAGGCAGCGGTGGTCGCATTATCCTCACGGCCAGCCTTGGCATTGGCCAGCGCCTCATCGAATGCTTCCTTTTCATCGGCGGTTGCCAGACCGTATTCGGCGCTATTCTTTCGCTCTTCAGCCTTGGTGATTGCTGCATCCAAGTTGTCATTGGCATCGCTGAGGGACTGGGCCTTGGCTACTGCAGCAGCAACCGCATCCTTATCGGCACCGGCCTTGACCTCTGCCTTTGCGGCAGCCTTCTGGCCATCGGTGAGGTTCATCTCATCAATAGCTGCCTCAGCCTCGGTCTGCGCCTTTGCCAGATTCTCAGCACCGTTGAGCTCTTCCTTAGCCTTAGTAATCGCATTTGTCTTTTCAGTCAACTGCACGTCACCGGCCAAGGTGGTGGTGTCAATGGTTGCTGCCACGGCCGTATCATAGGCCTCCTGCTTGTCCTCATCGGCATCGCGGTAGGCCTGGCTTGCCTGAACGGTGCTCTTTTCGGCAACAAGCTCATTGAAGTTCTTCTGGTTGGCTGCCAGAGTTTCAATCTTCTCCTGCCATGCATCAAGCTCATCGCGGGTCGCATTGGCCTCTGCAGCTGCCTGCAGGAGGTTCTTCTGCTCCTCGCTCAAATACTCCGTATTCTTGAGCTTTTCGACGCTCCCCTTCAGCACGCTCTCACCATTGAGCGCCGTATTGGCTGCTTCAAGGGTGCTCTTGGCTTGCTCCAGGCTCTGCTTATTCGCATCGGCATTATTGAGTTCAGCCTCTGCATCGCTCAGGGCCTTGTCATAGGCTGCACGCAGATCATCATCGGCATACTTATATGCATTGCTGTTCTTGCGGTTGGCAAGATCATTGACCAGCTGCTGGAGTGCATCCTTGGCGTTCTTAGCATTCTGGGCATCGGTAATGACCTGCTGTGCCTCAGAGTCACTGGCGCTATCGGCAAGCTTCTGCAGGAAGGTATCTTCCTGGGCGCCAAGACCAAGATCGGTGATGCTCTTCTTATTAGCTTCACCGTTCAGGGCGTCCTTTGCCTCATTGAGCTTCTCCAGGGCAGCCTTCAGGTCCGCAGCACTGGTCGTGCCCTTATCCAGAATGTCCTTGACAGCCGCCAAAGCGGAATCATAGGCAGACTTCTGGCTTGGCAACGCATAGATATAGGCATCAGTGCTGGTCACATCATCATAGTTGCCATCTGTATAGGCGGTGCGCTGATCGGCAAGATCGCTTGCTGCCTGTACTGCAGTATCAATCTCTGCCTTGCTGGTGGCATTATTGACTGCTGCGCGGGCTGCTGCCTTCTGGTCATCAGAGAGGTTGAGCCCATCAATCTTCTCCAAAGCCTCATTGCGGTTTTGTACACCATTGAGGGCATTATTGGCATTATTAATCGCCGTGGTCAAGGTATTAATATCATCAGCAACCACCGTCGCACCCGGATCAGCGGCAACGGCATTGTCATATGCTTGCTGCTTTTCGGTATCCGCAAGGGTATAGCGGTCTTCCTGCTTGACACTATCTGCACCAGCCTGGGCCGTCTTCAGTTTGGCCATGGCACCATCCACTGCCTTGGTATTAGTGGCAATGTTATTGAGGGCGTCACGGATTTCATTCCTGCGATCATCGGCCAGACTTTCATTGTCAGCCTCAGTATCAAAGGCATTGACCTGACCTAGGAGTGCATTCTTCTGATCAGTGTTCAGATTCTGCGCATCATTGATGACCTTGCGCACAGCATCCTGCTGCAACTCCAAATCGGTCTTACCCTGCAGGGCTTCACGGGTTTGGGTCAACTTTTCGGCAGCAGTCTCAATTTCGGTGGCGTCGGTGCTAGTCTTCTTGGCCTCACCATCAGTGACGGCAGTGTCATAGGCACCCTTGCGCTCCGTAGTGTCATTGACGTAGAGGTGATTTTGCTTAGTCTTATCCACCATGGCGAGCTCAGCATTGAGCTTGCCCATTGCAATATTCACTGCGGAGGCATTATTCAATGCGGTCTGTGCGGCATTATCATCGCTGGCAGTCTTAACTGCACTTTCCAAAGCGGTACGCTGATCAGTTGTAATATTCTGCAAGGAATCAAGGCTAGCCTTGACGGTCGCACCATTAAGGGAAGTCTGTGCAGCACTGAGCGTTGCGATCTTCTCTTCCAGCTGCGCAGCCGTCAGATTAGCATCGTCATTATTGGTTGTTGCAGCCGTGAGGGCATTATCCACTGCAGTACGCTTGCTTGGATCTGCATAGGCGTAGGCATCAGCAGCCTTATCCACATTGAGGGCAGCGACCTTATCGCGGGCGTCGGCAAGCTTCTGAGCATCGCTTTGAACGCGCTGAGCTGCTGCCAAATCAGCAGCATTATCCACATCCTGCTTGTACTTTTCCTTCTGCGCCTGGCTCAGATTCATGGCATCAATGGCATTCTTGATGGCCTGCTTATTAGCCACGCCATCAAGACCATTCTTGGCCTGAGTCAGGTTAGTATTTAGGCTAGTGATGGCAGCGCTAGTCTGGGTGGCATTGGCCGCATTATCCAGACGAGCAGCCTTGGCATTTTCCAGAGCCGTATCCAAAGCCTGCTTCTTATTATCGGAAGCATACTTATAGGCATCACTGGTCTTATCAATGCCACTAATGAGCGTATCCAGATCCGTATTGGCCTGGCTGAGCTTATCAGCCTCATCCCACAGATCCGCTGGCTTCGATGGGCCAGCACCAAGATTAGTCAGCAGGGTTTCCTTCTGACCATTTGTCAGGTTCAGACCCTCAGCACGGGTCTTATTGTCATCACCATTAAGAGCACCCTTGGCATCAACGACCTTCTGCAGGGCCGCTGCAACAGTAGCTGCCGTTGCATCCTTATCGGCAGCGGCAGTAGCCAAATCGGTCAGGGCCTGGTCATAGGCGCTCTTCTTATCCGCATCGGCATACTTATAGTTATCGCTGTCCTTATCAGCATTGGTCTGTGCGGTGGCAGCATTATCGCGGGCAGTAGCCAGATCCTGGGCAGCCTGGTATGCCGTATTAGCGTCATCCTTGGTGGTGGCGCTATTAATAGCACTCTTGGCGGCAGTCTTCTGATCTTCAGTCAGGTTGAGGTTATCAACCTGGTTTGCCAGATTGCTCTTGAAATCAGCACCATCAAGGTTACTTACTGCAGTATTGAGCTTATCAATCGCAGCCTGCACCGATGCGGCGGTCGCATCCTGGGCATCACGGGCAGTGTTCAAGGCAGCAATGGCATCATCCACAGCCTTCTTCTTATCAGCAGAGGCAAAGGTATAGGCATCACCCTGGGTTGCATTGCTTGCAGCAGTGCTTGCATCAGAGCGCTTGGTTGCCAAATTGGAAGCCGCATCATAGGCATCCTGTGCCCCTGCACGGTTTGCCGCACCGGCAATGGCGGTCTTAGCAGCAGTCTTCTGGTCATCAGTCAGACCAAGATCATTCACCTTATTTTGCAGGTCGTTGATGAAGGTGGCACCGGAGAGTGCATTCTTCGCATTGGTCAGTGCGGTGGTCAGCGACTCAACATCACTCGCGGAATAGCTAGCATTGCTGGTCTCATTATCAGCAGAGCCAGTCTGCGCATTGCTCAGTGCTGTATCAAAGGCAGACTTCTCATCAGCAGTGGCAAACTTATATGCATCAGTCGCGGTGGTGCCTGCATTATCATTCACAGCGGTCTTGAGGTTCTGCTCAGCAGTATCCAGCGCCTGCGCCTTGGTGACAACAGCATCAATGGCATCGCCATCGGCAGCGCCATCAACATCAGCGAGCAGCTGCTTCTTCTGCTCATTGGTGATATTCGTCAGCCCATTAATGGTGCTCTTAGCAGTCGTACGCTGATCAGCATAAGGATCATTAGAGGTATCGGTATAGGTTGGATCATCGATAGACTCCTGCGCGGTATCCAGCGCAGTACTAATACGGCCGGCAAGGTCCGTATCCATGAGGTTATCGGTGGTCAGGCTGTCCGAGATAGCCTTGAGCTCATCAATGGAAGTTTGGATCTGGGTGGTATTAGCACCAGATTCGCTCTTCTTATTCTCAAGATCAGACTCCATGTCAGACAGGAGTTTCTTAATAGTCTTAAGATCTTCGTTCTTATAGTAGTTGAGGTAGCCGTTAATCCTCGAGGTGGAAATGGTATTACGGCCAGAGATGCTGTCCGTAGATCGGCCTGCCGCCTTGAGTTCTGCAGTGGAGAACAGGCTTCGCATCCATGACAAACCATTCGAGAAGTCGGCAGAGTGGCTATTATTCGAGTTACTCGAGAACTCAGAGACTACAGCAAGAACACCACCGGAGCTCGCGCTCTTAAGGTAATTAGCCAAAGACTGCAGGCTCGCAGCGGTCACACCGGAGCTCGCGTTGCCAGAAGTAGTACCAATTGGGTCGTGACGACTTGGGTCAGTAGAAGCGAATACGGTGCCAGCGGGCGAGGTATACCAAGAAGCCCACTTATCTACGTCGATAGTCGCATTCGTCCACTGGCCATTGGAGTACTCCACAGGCACATCGGTCACGAGGGTTTCAGCATGCGCAGCAGGTGCTGCAATAGTAGAGGTCACGGCAACGACGCCGCTAAGGAATGCGCCGCCAATGAGGCGGCCGCGGGATGTGTTAGACACAATCTCCTCCAATAAGTCGTGGTTGTAAAACTTTCATTTCTATCTTAGTAAAATATCACCGAAAATCCTAAATAAAATCGACATTTACCCCGGTTTTTCTTATTAATCTTTATACATTTTGTGCCCAGGTAGCCTAAGATAGAAGCATGAGCACAGACCAGGAGGACTACACCACGCAGGTGGCGCTTCGTGCTGGTCGGGGGGATAAAACAGCGCTCACAGAGTTTATTAATCTGACCAAGGATGATGTGTGGCGCCTGCTTGCGCACCTGGCCAGCCCCGAGGAGGCCGATGATCTCACACAGGAGACATATTTGCGTGTCCTGGGCGCCCTGCCCCGCTTCGCCGCGCGCTCATCCGCAAAAACATGGATTTTGTCCCTGGCCCGTCGCGCCTGGGTGGATAGTGTGCGTCATGATATGGCCCGCCCCAAAAAGGCCGATATAGATTATGAGGAAGCGAATGCCGATGCGACCAGCTCTTTTGTTGAGCTTGCCGACGTCCGCATCCTACTAGACGAGCTTGCACCGGATCGTCGAGAAGCTCTCATTTTGACGCAGATTCTTGGCTATAGTTATGAAGAAGCCGCGCGCATTAGCGGGGTGCGCATTGGCACCATCCGCTCCCGAGTAGCTCGGGCCCGCGCGGACATTCTTAATATGCAGAAGTAAAAATAGATATTTTTACTTCACCAGAAGCTCGGCGAGCTGGATTGTATTAAGAGCAGCGCCCTTACGCAGGTTATCGCCGGAAACAACCAGCACCAGGCCCTTATTATCATCCACAGACTGGTCCTGACGGATGCGGCCAACCAGGCTTGGGTCGGTACCAGCAGCAGCCAGTGGGGTTGGAACATCCACAACCTTCACACCAGGAGCCTTTTCCAGCAATTCTACGGCCTGCTCAGGAGTGATGGCCTTATCAAACTCAGCGTGGATGGTCAGGGTGTGGCCGGTGAATACAGGCACACGCACGCAGGTACCAGCAACCTTGAGCTCAGGAACACCAAGGATCTTACGGGATTCATTGCGCAGCTTCTGCTCCTCATCGGTCTCCAGGGAACCATCGTCCACAAGGCTACCGGCCAATGGCAGCGCATTAAAAGCAATTGGCGCCACATATGGGCCGAGATCACTTGGGTTGAGGCGGGAACCATCATGGGCGAGTTCCACATTAAACTCACCAATCTCAGCAACCTGCTTGGCCAGGGTCTGCACACCGGCAAGACCGGAACCAGAAACAGCCTGGTAGGAGGAAACATGGAGGCGAACCAGACCAGCAGCATCATGCAGAGGCTTCAAAACCGGCATAGCAGCCATGGTGGTGCAGTTAGGGTTAGCCACAATGCCCTTAGGGATATCCTTGAGGGCCTCAGGGTTGACCTCGCTCACAACCAAAGGAACCTCAGGGTCCTTGCGCCATGCGGAGGAGTTATCCACCACAGTCGCACCGGCCTGCGCAAAAACAGGGGCCCACTCCTTGGAGGCAGCGCCACCAGCAGAGAAAACAGCAATATCAATACCCTTGAGGGATTCCACAGTCTGGGCGGTGAGATCCTCAACAGTGATCTCCTGGCCCTTAAACTCAAGGGTGGAACCAGCAGAACGAGGGCTAGAGAAGAAACGCACCTCATCAGCAGGGAAATTACGCTCCTCAAGGATGGAACGCATAACGCGGCCAACCTGGCCGGTAGCACCAACAACAGCAATAGTGGTCATGAAAACTCTCCTTAGCGGCCAGTGCCAGCGTAGACGGTAGCCTCGGTGTCGCCACCCAGGTCGAAAGCGGCGTGCAGGGCCTTAACGGCATCGCTCACACCGGATTCACGGATAAGAACAGAAATACGGATCTCAGAGGTGGAAATCAGCTCAATATTCACACCAGCATCACGCAGGGCCTCACAGAAGACTGCGGTCACGCCAGGGTGGGACTTCATGCCGGCACCAACCAGGGACACCTTGCCCACCTGGTCATCATAAAGAATATTTTCACAACCACCCTGGGCCTGCAGGCGCTTCAAGAGCTCCATGGCGCGAGGACCATCGGCACGAGGGCAGGTGAAGGTAATATCAGTGCGGTTATCGGTCAGCGAGGAAATATTCTGCAGAACCATATCAATATTGATCTCAGCATCAGCCAGAACACGGAAGACCTTGGCGGCCTCACCAACATTATCAGGGATGCCAAGTACGGTGACCTTGGCCTCAGAGGTGTCGGTAGCGACACCGGCAAGTACTGCTTCTTCCATTGGGATATCCTCCATTGAGCCGGCAACCAGGGTGCCGGGGTCATTACTATAAGACGAGCGAACTCGGATTGGAACATTATAGGCGCGCGCATATTCCACGCTGCGCAGAACAAGAATCTTGGAACCAACCGCAGCCAGCTCAAGCATTTCTTCAAAACTCAGCTGCTCCAGCTTCTGCGCATTAGGCACGATGCGTGGGTCGGCAGTGTACACGCCATCCACATCGGAGTAAATCTCACACACATCAGCATTCAAAGCAGCAGCCAGGGCCACAGCGGTGGTATCAGAGCCGCCGCGACCAAGGGTGGTCACATCGCGGGTTTCCTTATTGACACCCTGGAAGCCAGCAACCAGGCAAATATAGCCCTCATCCAGCGCCTCACGGACACGGTCTGGGGTGACGTCGATAATGCGCGCATTACCGTGGCGTTCAGTGGTGAGCACACCAGCCTGGGAGCCGGTGAAGGACTGGGCCTTGGCGCCGAAGCTTTCAATGGCCATTGCCACCAGGGCATTAGAAATTCGCTCGCCGGCGGTTAGCAGCATATCCATCTCGCGGCCTGGGGGCACAGGGTTGACGGCTGCAGCAAGGTCGAGCAGCTCATCGGTGGTGTCACCCATAGCGGAGCAGACAACAACAACGTCATTGCCTTGTTTCTTCGTAGCTACAATTCGCTCAGCGACGCTGCGGATTCGTTCTGGTGTCTCCAGGGAAGATCCACCATATTTTTGGACGACTAGAGCCACGGGGCCCGCCTTTCTCGCAACACGTCAAAAGGAAAATAGATTACCCACCTATAATACCTAATGAATTACCGATTCCTAAGTTGATAGCCCCCCGCGCGCTATTTCCATTAAGTGCGCTGCATGTTCTATGGTAGAGAATCATGCATAATAATGCCCTTGCCGTGCTTTTCGCCTTCGCCTCAGCGCTGACTATTGCCTGGGGTACGGTGGTGCGGCACCGCATTGCCGAAACCTCCGGGAATTCTATGGGGTCGGTGATTCGGCGTCCTTTGTGGTGGGCGGGCACCTCCACGGCTTTGATTGCCTATGCCTTGCAGGCGGTGGCTTTGGCCTTTGGTTCGCTGCTGGCCGTTCAGCCGGTTTTGGTGCTGAAACTCATGTTGTCTTTGCCCATGTCGGCGCGCTATGCGGGGCGTCGGATTTCGCATCGCCAGTTGCTGTGGGCTTCGCTTTTGACGGTGTCGGTGGGCACAATGGTGATTTTTGGCCGCCCGCTGCCTGGTCAGAGCCATCCGTCCCTGCTGCGCTGGATTCCTGCGATTGTGGTGGGTGTGGCGCTGCTCTCGGGCCTGATTTATGTGGCTAATCACCAGTTGCGTAGTGAAAAGGCCGTGCTTTTGGGCATTGTTACGGGCGGTACCTTTGGTTATGTGTCGCTCTTTTCCAAGGCCACGGTGGATCTTTTTATCCATAACGGGTGGCAGGCTTTGGTCCTGAATTGGGAGCCTTATGCGCTCTTATCGACGGCCATCATAGGCACCATCCTCCAGCAATACGCCTTTAATGCTGGCTCTTTGAAGGATAGTCTGCCCGCTATGACTATTGGTGAGCCTATTTTCGCTTTTATTTTGGGTTATGTGATTTTGGGCGAAAAATTCACCGCCTCGGGTATTGAGTGGGCCTTTATGGCCATTGCCCTGGTTGTCATGATTATTTCCACCGTGGCGCTATCCCGTGATTCGGTTTAGTTTTGTGTTATTATTAATGCCATGACTTTCGCGCGCCTTCTCCTTAGGTGCCGCGGCGGGATCTAGACCTATGCATTTCCGGGTCGGCCCCCGTCGCGGGATTTTGGCGTGCCGACCCGCAGTTTTATAGCTAGGACTTTCCCCTCATGACTAATTCTTTCTCCGCTCCTCGCGAGATTTCTACCCCTTCCGGCCCAACCCCAGCAGATCAGCCAGCATGGAATAAGCAGCGCGGCTCCCAGATGCCTTTCGCCCGCTACCAGGCATTCTCCCAGGAGGTTGAGAAGGTTGACCTCCCTGACCGCACCTGGCCAAGCAAGGTCATTGAGCGCGCCCCACAGTGGTGTGCTGTGGATCTGCGTGATGGCAACCAGGCCCTGATTGACCCAATGAGCCCTGAGCGCAAGCGCCGCATGTGGGATCTGCTGGTCAAGATGGGCTATAAGGAAATCGAGGTTGGTTTCCCTTCCGCCTCCCAGACCGATTTTGACTTCGTCCGTGAAATCATCGAGCAGGACCGTATCCCTGAGGATGTCACCATCCAGGTTCTGGTCCAGGCCCGCGAGCACCTGATTCGCCGCACCTTCGAGGCCTGCCAGGGCGCCAAGAATGTGATTGTTCACTTCTATAACTCCACCTCCATCCTGCAGCGCGATGTGGTTTTCCGTAAGGACAAGGAGGCCATTAAGAAGCTGGCCACCGATGCGGGTGAACTCATCAAGTCCCTGGCTAAGGAATACCCAGATACCAATTGGCGTTGGGAGTACTCCCCAGAGTCCTTCACCGGCACCGAGCTCTCATACGCCAAGGATGTCTGCGATGCCGTGGTTGATGTGATGGAAGCAACCCCAGAGAATCCAATCATTATTAACCTGCCATCCACCGTGGAAATGGCCACCCCAAATGTTTATGCGGACCAGATTGAATGGATGAGCCGCAACCTGGCCAAGCGCGACTCCATTATTCTCTCCCTGCACCCACACAACGACCGTGGCACCGGCGTGGCCGCAGCCGAACTGGCCTTCATGGCCGGCGCCGACCGCATTGAAGGCTGCCTCTTTGGCAATGGCGAGCGCACCGGCAATGTCTGCCTGGTCACCCTGGGCCTGAATATGATGACCCAGGGTGTGGATCCACAGATTGATTTCTCCGATATTGATCAGATCCGCCGCACCGTGGAATACTGCAACCAGCTGCGCGTCCCTGAGCGCCACCCATATGGCGGCGACCTGGTCTTCACCGCCTTCTCCGGCTCCCACCAGGATGCTGTCAATAAGGGCCTGGATGCCATGGCCGCCAAGGTTGCCCCAGGCGCCACCCACGCCAATACCAAGTGGGAAGACCTGCAGGGCGAGCAGTGGGAGGTCCCTTACCTCCCAATCGACCCTAAGGATGTGGGCCGCAACTATGAGGCCGTTATCCGCGTGAACTCCCAGTCCGGCAAGGGCGGCGTGGCCTATATTATGAAGACCGACCACGCCATTGACCTGCCTCGCCCAATGCAGGTGGAGTTTTCCTCCATCGTCCAGGGTGTCACCGACGCAGAGGGCGGCGAAATGTCCTCCGCCCGCATGTGGGATATTTTCGAGGCCGAATACCTCACCCGCACTACCCCGCTGCGTCAGCTTTCGGTTCGCTTCACCGGCACTGAAGACGGCTCCCGTAGTGAGGTCGTCGCCAAGCTGGAATGGAAGGGCGAGGAAGTCGAGGTGCAGGGCGCCGGCAACGGTCCAGTAGCCGCCTATGCCAATGCCCTCGAAGCCCTGGATATTCACCTGGAAGTCCAGGAATACTCCCAGAAGGCCCGCCGCGCCGGCGATGATGCGGAGGCCGCCGCCTTCGTCCTCGCCGATGTCAATGGCGAAAAGGTCTGGGGTGTGGGTGTGGCCGGTTCCATCACCCGCGCATCCATTGCGGCGCTCACCAGTGCCGTAAACCGCGCATTTGTAAATTAATGCGCTACACTCTTATGCATGGAAAACAAAATTAGCTCGAGCCAGGCGGGTGTCGCCCCAGACACCCGCTTTTTTGGACACCCCATCGGCCTGGCCAACCTTTTCGGCGTAGAAATTTGGGAGCGATTCTCCTTCTACGGCATGCAAGCCGTTCTCATCTACTACCTCTACTACACCATTGGTGAAGGCGGCCTGGGCATGGATAAGTCCATTGCCACCGCCATTATCGGCGCCTATGGTGGCTTCGTCTACCTGGCCTGCATTGCCGCCGGCTGGGTGGCCGACAGGGTTCTCGGTTCGGAGCGCACCCTGCTCTGGTCCGCCATCCTGATTATGCTCGGGCATATTTTCCTCTCTACCATCCATAATTATGTGGGCCTCTCCCTGGCCCTCTTCTTTATCGCCGTGGGTTCGGGCGGTGTGAAGGTTGCCGCCACCACCGTGGTGGGCGCCCTCTATGACACCACCGACTCCCGCCGCGATGGTGGTTTCTCCATCTACTACATGGCCATTAATATTGGCGCCCTCTTTGGCCCGCTGCTCACCGGCTGGGTGTGGGGTCGCTATGGTTTCGGCCCGGCCTTCATCACCGCCGCTGTTTTCATGGGCATTGGTGTCATCCAGTACGCTGCCCTGCGTAAGAAGACCCTGGGCGCCATCCAGGATGCCCCTGCTGTGCGTGCTAATGTGTGGCCACCGCTGCTCGGCGCCCTGGTTGCCATTGCGATTTTCGCCGCTGTTTTTGCTTTCGGCCTGCTCCCTGTGGATTCCATGGCCACCGCGGTTAGTGTGGTTTCTTTTGTGGCCGCTGTGATTCTGTGGTTCTCCATGTACCGCTCCCACCAGACCTCCGGCCCTGAGCGCTCCCGCCTCCTGGGCTATATTCCCATGTGGCTGGCCACCGCGGTCTTCTTCTCCCTCTTCCAGCAGCAGTTCACCGCCGTGGCGCTCTATGCCGATACGCGCGTGAATCTCAACTTCCTGGGCATCACTATGAGCCCTGCCTGGACCCAGTCCATTAACCCGATTTTTGTGGTGATTTTCTCCGGCATTATTGGCGGCATGTGGACCCATATGGGTGAGCGTCAGCCATCCACCCCGGTCAAGTTCGCCATTGCTTTGATTCTCTGCGGCCTCTCGCCTTTCGTCTTTATCCCATACACCGGCTCCACTGCCACCCCGTATGTGATTCTGATTCTGGTTCTTCTTGGTTTCACCTTGGCTGAGCTCTTCCTCTCCCCTGTGGGTATTTCTTTCTCCACTAAGGTTGCGCCGGCCGCCTTCCCTGCCCGCATGGTGGGCTTGCACTACCTGTCCATTGCTGTGGGTACCGCCATGTCTGGTACTTTGGCGGGTCTCTATAACCCTGGTGACCCTTCCAATGAGCGCATGTATTTCCTCTGGGTTGGCCTTGCCAGCATTATTTTGGGTATCGTAATGCTTATCATTAAGAAGCCAATTACGAAAGCCCTAGGTAATGTCCGATAGCTTTGCTGCTGTTGCTATTCAGACCAGCGGTTTGCACCCCGCAACCTCCCGCATGGTCTCGCTCGATGTGCTGACTTTTAGCGCCTCTGGTGAGATTGAGGGCCAAAAGCATTATGTCTTTAACCCTGGGGAGGATGCGGGGCCTACCCATCTTCATGGCCTTTCTCCTGCGGATTTGGCGGAGGGTGTGCGCTATGAGGATGTTGCACGCGAAATCTGTGAGCTTCTCGACGCCCGCCAGCTCGTACTCCACGATGCCCCGCATACCTGGGGTTTCATTATCTCCGAGGCCCGGCGCGCCATGCGTATTGTGCGTGGTCGGCGCCGCCATGGGCGTCGGGGTGGGCGCCATGTGCACGTGATTCCACGACCTGCCTTGATTGTGGATACGCTGGCGTCGGCGCGTCGACAAGGCATTATTGTGCCGGATACGCGTCTGCGTGGCCTGGCCCAGACTTTGGGTTTGCCTACCTCCCCGGAGGCCTCTGTGCAGCGGGCGCGGGTGCCTGAGGCCACCTTTACCCGTAAAGATGCGCAATTGACCTGGGATATGTTCCAAATTTTGCGTTCGGGGACGCTGGCTTCCTGGGAGCCACAGCAGTTGCGCGCCGATAAATTTGGTATGCAGCGCACGGTGACGCGGATTAATGCTATTGATACGACGCACAGGGATACCATTAATCCCAAGAAGCCTGTGGATATGCCGCCGCCTTTTGAGGGTGCCCTGCTGCCCGGCATGGAGGTGGTTGTGGCCCCGGAGATTTCTATGGACCCGGATGAGGTGATTCAGGCGGCTTTGGCTGCGGGTTTGACCTATCAGGAGAAGTTGACGCGCCGCACGACTTTGGTGGTGTGTAATCAGCGTGAGGAGCTTCGTGGGCGTGCCATGCATGCTGCCCGTAAGGGGATTCCTTTGGTTTCTGATGAGGAGTTTATGCGTTTAGCCGCCCAGCTTGAGGCATAGGCGGGGGCTGTGCGGGTAAAATTGGTGGAATGAATCGCCATGAACGCTTCCGCGAACTCCGAGGAATGCGCCGCCTTGAGCGTCGGGGTTTCCAGCCCCGTAAGCGCCGCGGCCTGCGCACACATCTAGCGCTTTTTGCTGGCGGGGCTGCGACCACAGCTTCCCGCATGACCGGCCGTGGTGCCGGCGGCATGATTGGTGGCCTGGTGGCGGGTGCTATTGATCCGCGCCTCATGGCTAATCTGAATGCGGGGCGCCCTGCGGTGCTGGTGACTGGTACGAATGGTAAGTCCACCACAACCCGCATGATTGTGTCGGCTTTGCGCACCCATTTGTCGGTGGCCACTAATCCTGGTGGCGATAATATGGATGCGGGCATTATTTCTGCGCTTATGGAGGCCCGCGATGCTGAGCTCATGGTGCTCGAGTGCGATGAGCTCCATGTGCCCCATGTGGCGGAGCGCCTGGGGGCGCAGGTTCTTGTGCTGCTGAATTTGTCTCGCGATCAGTTGGACCGTGTGGGTGAGATTAATACTATTGAGAAGCGCCTGCGCGACTATGTGAATTCCAATCCTGAGCTCATTGTTATTGCCAATTGTGATGACATGATGGTTTCTTCGGTGGCCTATGATTGCCCGAATGTGATTTGGGTGTCGGTCGGTACCACCTGGCACAATGATGCCAATAGTTGTCCTCGTACGGGCGGGGCTATTATCCGTGAGGGCAAGCATTGGCGTTCGGCTGTCGCCCTGCCTGATGGCCGTGTTTTTGAGCGCCCTACCCCTACCTGGGAGGTGGATGCCCAGGGTATTCACCATGAGGGCACTAATTATCCGCTGAATTTGACTCTTCCTGGTGCTGCGAACCGTGGTAATGCCGCCCAGGCTATTGCTACTGCCGTCGAGGTTTTTGATATCCCGATTGGTGAGGCCATGAGTGCTGTCGAGGCTGTGGATGATGTGGCCGGCCGCTATTCCACTATTGATTTTGAGCAGTGGCAGGTGCACATGCTTCTGGCTAAGAATCCTGCCGGCTGGCAGGAGGCCCTGTCCATGGTGGATCGTAGTGCCGACGGTTTGGTTATTGCGGTCAATGGCCAGGTGGCTGATGGTCAGGATTTGTCCTGGATTTGGGATGTGAAATTCGAGGATTTTGAGAATCTTCCTGTGGTGGCTTCCGGTGAGCGCGGCACTGATTTGGCTGTGCGCCTCACCTATGCGGAGGTCTCCCACACCCTGCACAAGAATCCTATCGAGGCCATCCGTGCCTGCCCTCCGGGCCGTGTAGAGTTGCTTGCTAATTACACTGCCTTCCGCGATATTCGCAAGAAGCTTAAGGAGCTCACCAATGACTAGTCAGCTCACTATTGGCCTTATTTTGCCTGATGTTCTTAGCACCTATGGTGATGATGGCAATGCCCTTGTGCTGCGCCAGCGTGCCCGCATGCGCGGTATTCAGGCGGAGATTCTTCCCCTCCCCTTAGGCACCGATATCCCTGAGGACCTGGATATTTACACCATGGGTGGCGGTGAGGATACCGCCCAGATTCTTGGTGCCGAGCATTTGATTAAGAGCACTGGTCTTCAGCGCGCGGCCGCCAAGGGTCGCCCGATTCTCGCCATCTGTGCGGGCCTTCAGGTTCTCGGAGTCTCCTTCCACGCCGCCGGCCGCGTTGTCGACGGCCTGGGCCTTCTGGACGCCACCACCAGCCAGCTGGCCAAGCGCACCATTGGCGAGCTCGCCGGCACCCCGCTCATCCCGGGGCTCAGCCAGCCGCTGACCGGCTTTGAGAACCACATGGGCGCGACCATCCTCGGCCCCGACGCTCGCCCTCTGCAGAAGGTCTCACGAGGCATCGGCAACTGCGACGAGCACGCCCACCCCGAGCAGGTCGGTGTGGACGGCGCCGTGCAGGGCTCCGTCATCGCCACCTATATGCACGGCCCCGCCCTTGCCCGCAATCCCGAGCTGGCCGACTACCTCCTGGAGAAGGCCACCGGCCTCCAGCTCGAGCCCATCAACCTCCCCGAGGTTGATGCCCTGCGCGCCGAGCGCCTGGGCAAGAACTAGGAAAGCAATTCTGCAATGGCGTCGATGACCCCGCGGTCATCGGCGTCTCCTTGTATGCAGACTTCCTCTCCTGCCTTGAGTCCCATGCCCATGAGCATCATGGCGGAATCCGCCTCAACACCATTGATGAGCACAGTGCCCTGGGCATCTGCGGCGCATTCAGCTACGGCTGCTGCTGGACGGGCGTGAAGACCTGCTGGATCCACAAGGACCACGCGGCGCTCATAGCCTGCCTCCTGTGCCGGGGTTTCAGTAGGCACCACTGTTGCGCTGCTGAGGTCCTCAGTTGGAAGCGCATCCAGTTCAGCACCACCCTGGGCCGCAATGGCACCAGCCACTGCCAGCTCCACGAATGGGCCTTCAATAAAGCGGATTGGCTCATCATCCATAAAGTCGAGCAGGGTCTCCACAGTCAGGGTCGCAGATCCCAAATCGGTATAGATGGCCACACCCATGCCCTTATCAAGGATGCTCTGCACAGCAGCCTCGACCTTGTCATAAGAGGTACCAATACCGCCATCATCCAAGCCGCCAGCAGGAATGATGGGAACATCCCTGGCCATCTGGGAGGCAAGCTCAGCCAGGCCTTCAGCCAACTTGGCTGAGTGGGATACCAAAACAATGCCGATCATTTTTACTCCTCACATGCCTTTGCGGCCTGCGCAAAGAAGAGGGAGCTTGAACGTGCGCCAGGATCCATGGTGCCCACGGAACGCTCACCCAAGTAGGATGCACGACCCTTTGTGGCCACCATGTCTACAGTTGCCTCAGCACCTTCCGCGCCGGCAGCAGCTGCAAGCTGGAGTGCCTCGACCACGGACTTACCTTCATCCGCTGCAGCACGGGCAGCCTTAGCTGCAGGAGCCCAGGCATCAACCATGGTCTTCTCCCCTTCGGTTGCCTTACCACGAGCAATAATGCCCTCCAGGCCAGCCTCATAGAGAGCAGCAACAGTGGCAGCGCTGGAATCATCACCGCCCACAGCCTTGGAAGCACGCAGGAATGCGGTGCCCAGCAGTGGGCCGGAGGCGCCACCAACAGTAGAAATCAGTGTTTTTGCGGTCAATTTTAGAACTTCTGCTGGGCTTTCAGGAAAATTTTCTTCAATTGCGGCAACCACAGCAGCAAAGCCACGGTCCACATTTTCACCATGATCGGCATCGCCAATGGCACGGTCGAGCTCAATGAGCTCCTCCCTATGCTCATGGGCAGTTGCCGCGCAGTTCTTGATCCAACGAATGGCCCATTCAGTATTAAGAGTGCTCATTTTTAACCTTTCTGGAATGCTGGGGTGTTTGCTGGGGCGTCGAAAAGCTCAAGGAGCTCCTCGTCGGCGCGCATAACGGTCACGGAGCAACCAGCCATATCCAGGCTGGTCACATAGTTGCCGACCAGGCTGCGGACGACCTTGATGCCGGCAGCAGCCAACTGCTTAGCCACACGGCGATAGACAATATAGAGTTCGGAGGATGGGGTCGCTCCCATGCCATTGACCAAAACAACGACCGATTCACCCTCGCTGAGCTTCAAATCCTCCGCTACAGGGGCAAGCAGCTCATCGGCGAGTTCATCGGCAGTGGCCATTGGTACACGGCGGCGGCCCGGCTCACCATGGATGCCCACACCAAGCTCAATCTCATTCTCCGGCAGGTCAAAGGATGGCTTGCCCACATGGGGGACAGTGCAGGCGGAAAGCGCCAAACCCATACTGCGCGTATTCTCATTAACCTTGCGAGCAATGTCTGCCACTGCCTCCAGGTCATCACCACGCTCGGCGGCGGCCCCAGCAATCTTCTCCACCAGCATTGTGCCGGCCACACCGCGGCGACCTGCCGTATAGGTGGAATCCTGCACAGCCACATCATCATCAACGATGACCTGAGCTACCTCAATATCCTCCAATTCGGCGAGCTCGGCCGCCGTATCGAAATTCAAAACATCGCCGGTATAGTTCTTCACAATAAAAAGAACGCCCGCACCCCGGTCAGCTTCCTTGGCAGCAGCCAGGATTGGGTCGGGTGTGGGCGAAGTGAATACTGGGCCAGGCACAGCGGCATCCAACATGCCAGGGCCAACAAAGCCTCCATGCAGTGGCTCATGGCCCGAACCACCGCCGGAAATAATGCCGACCTTCTTGGCGTCCTTCTTCACTCCGGCCGCGCGAACAATAATGCCATCTACAGACTCAACCAACTCTGGGTGCGCAAGGGCAAGACCCTCCATGGCCTCGGCGGCCACTGCGCTTGGTTCATTAATCAATTTCTTCATACCATTATTCATACTCCTTTTTGGCCACCATTGCACGGACTGTGTAGCACCTCACCTAGTTCTTTAAAACTGCACATTACAGTTGCTGCACAGGAGCAAAAATGTGACTCACTTTTTAGCTCCTCCTTGGAAAATGGCCAATTTTTCGGCTGGATGGTGGCCGGTCGCTATGCTGCATAGTCGATTGTGGTATAAAGCCAAGGAAGAGGAGATAGTTCTGCCGGGCGGCGGACTAGGCTTGAACGCTGTGGCTGCGGGGTTGGATTGGGTCTTGGTCTTGGGATTGTCGACAGCCAAATTCGAACGAGGCCGATTGGCGTGGCTGCGGGGATGGGGGCAAAAAATAGGGCTTTTTTCGGAGTCGTTCTGGGGAAACGTAAAAAAATCGCCAATTTTTGTAATTAACCCGAGCGGCCCGGGAATTGGGTTGTTCGAAATACACCTAGGGCGAGGGCGTTATACTCGATCGCTTCGCGGCATGGTTGACAGTGGGTTGAAGGCAAGGAAGAGGAGATAGTTTTGCGGGGGCGGCGGACTAGGCTTGTGCTCTGTGGCTGCGGGGTTGGACTGGGGCTTGGTCTTGGTCTGGTCGATAGCCGAATTCGAACTGGGCCGATTGGCGTGGATGCGGGGATTGGGGCTAAAAATTGGTCTTTTTTCAAGGTCGTCCTGGGGAAACGTAAAAAATCGCCAATTTTTGTAATTAACCAGAGCGGTCGTGGAATCGGGTTGTTCGAAATACACCTAGGGGAAGGGGGTCATTGTCGATCGCTTCGCGGCATGGTCGAGAGCGGCTTGAGGGCAAGGAAAGGGTGCGAAAAATGGACCTATTTTTGTCGTCGTCCTTGGGAAATGACAAAAAATGGAGAAGCTAGCGGCGGCGGGTGGGGCTGAGGGCGCCGATTTGGTAGAGGTGCTTGATGACCGCATTCACATTGAAGCGGATGGTGTCGGCGATGTCGAGGGTGATGAAGTTCTCATCGGGCTGGAGGGGCTCGAGGGCGGCCAACTGGCTCTCAAGCATATTGGCGCCCATGAAGTGGTTGCGGCGGCGCTCGAGGCGCTGGCGGAGAATCTCTGGGGAACCATGAAGATCGACAAAGAGGACCGAGGCGCGGGCGAAGGGGCTGGGCTCGGCAAGATACTTGCGGTAGGAGCGCTTGAGGGCGGAACAGGTGATGATGGAGGAGCGTCGGTAGCGCTCCTGTTCCCACATCCAGGAACGCAGAGAATGCAGCCAGGGCCAGCGGTCCTCATCGGTCAGAGGAATGCCGGCCGCCATTTTGGCGATATTGGCCTCGCTGTGAAAGTCGTCGGCCTCGGCAAAGGGAAACCCCGTCCGGGCATGGAGCTGCCCCGCCACGGTGGACTTGCCGGAGCCAGACACACCCATGACGATCACATGAATAGGCGAGGTTTTGTGCATGCATATAAGCATACAAAAAACCCAGCCCGAAGGCTGGGTTTCTATTGGCGGAGGATAGGGGATTTGAACCCCTGAGGGAAATTAATCCCGCACGCGTTCCAGGCGTGTGACATAGGCCGCTAGTCGAATCCTCCATGTCAAATGACTTCAAACTTCCGAAGAAGGCGTGTTGTCATTACCCAGGAAATACTACCAGATATTTTCACTTTTACAAATCGCCTGGTCACAGACAGTAATCACACACAGAGCTATTTGCGATTCGACAGTGCCGGGGCAATGAGATAATATAGCTCTGGGTGCCGCGTGGCGCTATCTCATGAACCTCCCCAGGGCAGGAATGCAGCAAGGATAAGTGGGCTCTAGCGGGTGCGCGGTCACCCTTTTTTCGTGATTTGAGTCACTTTAGGTCACTCGGTGGGGGAATTTTTCTATTTAACGCGTGAAACGCGCGGGATTGTTGAATCAGGTAGAAATAGAAAAATCTGTAATTTCACGCGGAGAATCAGCTCCGGCGTGTGCACTCGAAAATTCAAAATTTCAAAATACACCAGCGGCGGGGGTAACCCAGGCGCAAAAACGGGGTTGAAAAACCCACAGAACAGCCGCGCCGCAATGCCCGAATTTAAGCAAAAAGTGCAGAAAACCTGCAACAACGCCGTGCAACAGGGTGCGGTGTGTGTCCACAGGCGAGTATGCAAGTGCTATGCAAACAGTACGAATTCGAAAAATAAGAATTTGCATTTATATTTCAAATGCACAAAAAATTGCAACAAGCTACGTTGAACAATAACCGGTTTTAAATAGCAGAATTAATACCTAAAATACATCCATTAAAAAATCAGGCAATTCCAAAGTTTCGCGCCAGGAAGCCAATGACCAGCGAAAACGCAGAGGCCTACAAAGAATGTTCACGTGCCTAAGTTTCGACCTGCAAGGGTTGCATGGCTAATTCGGGTGGATCGCGGATTTAATTTCTGGCAAAACCCGTGTAATATAGTAATTGCTGGTTTAGCCATTCGCCTTTTCTTAAGAAAGGGAGGATGACTGGTGGTACTCAGTGAGACGAGCCACGTGGTGGTAGCTCCCTCATTGAGTTTGTTCACCGGGGGCTAGATTCGTCTAGTCCCCGGTGGGCGGGGTTTTCCAGCAAGAAAACGCGGGGCTTTTGATATACTTACGGGGAACATTTTCACAAGTAACTCAACCGATAGTTGGTGTGATCCATGACCCAAATCAGCGAACTTTCGCAGCAGCAGCGCGAGGCGCTCGCAGCCATTGCCGATGACGTCCGTGCAGAATATGCAAAGCTCAAGGACCTCAAGCTCAACCTAGACCTGACCCGCGGTAAGCCAAGCTCCGAGCAGCTCGACTTTGCCAATGAACTCCTGGGACTGCCTAAGCAGTACCGCACGGAAGGGGGCGTCGATACGCGAAATTATGGTGGCCTTGAGGGCATCACCGAAATCCGCGCCATCTACGCCGAACTCCTAGGCCTCCCAGTCGAGAATATTCTCGCCGGCGACGCATCCTCCCTCAATATTGAGTTTGACCTCATTAGCTGGGCATATGCCTTCGGCCTGCCAGACTCCCCACGCCCATGGAAGGACGAAGAGAAGGTCAAGTGGCTCTGCCCAGTGCCAGGCTACGACCGCCACTTCACCATTACCGAGCACTTCGGATTCGAAATGATCCCAGTGCCAATGAAGACCGATGGCCCAGACATGGACGTAGTCGCTGAACTAGTCAAGGACCCAGCCGTTAAGGGCATGTGGACCGTACCAATGTTTAGCAACCCAACCGGCGTGACCTTCAGCACCGAGGTCTGCAAGCAGCTGGCCGGCCTGGACGCAGCCGCCCCAGACTTCACCATTATGTGGGACAATGCCTACGCCATCCACATCCTCGAAGGCGACTTCCCTGCCATCGACAATGTGATTGAATACGCCAAGGCAGCCGGCCATCCAAACCGCTTCATGGTCTTCACCTCCACCTCGAAGATCACCTTCGCGGGCTCCGGTGTCAGCTTCTTCGCCGGCTCCGACGCAACCATCGCCTGGTACAAGTCCCACGCCAATGTGCGCGGCATCGGCCCAAATAAGGTCAACCAGCTGGCACACGTGGAATTCTTCAAGGACGTGGAAGGCCTCAAGGCCCACATGCGCAAGCACCAGTCCTCCCTGGCACCAAAGTTCCGCTCCGTCCTGGACATTCTTGACCGTCGCCTCGGCGAATACGGTATTGCGGAATGGACCCGCCCAACCGGCGGCTACTTCATCTCCCTGGACGTGCTCGACGGCACCGCCTCCCGCGTCGTGGAATTGGCCAAGGAAGCAGGCATTGCCCTGACCGGCGCCGGCTCCACCTACCCGCTCAAGCAGGACCCGAACGACCGCAACCTGCGTCTCGCACCATCCCTGCCACCAGTGGATGAGGTCACCCAGGCCATGGATGGCGTGGCCACGTGTGTGCTTTTGGCGGCCGTCGAAAAGCTCTAAAGATGGACCTCAAGGAAACTTCCTACTGGCTGTCCACGCTCTTCCCACCGGGCATGGGCATCTATAAAACAGGACGCTTCCACATTGCCCAGTTCGACCTCGGGGAAGAATATGCCTGCGCCACCGCAGACTTCTCCCAGGTCGAATTTGGCCTGGAAACCGAGGGCCCCGAGGGCGGCAAGGTGGACGTGCGCCCCGAACTCTTCGCCCTGGCATACCCCCAGTTCAACCTGGTCAAAATCCTGAGCGACACAGCCTCCCTGCTCACGCTCTCCCACGGGGCGCTGCTGCCCCAACCCGGCACGGTCATTCGCGGAATTTCCAATGAATATCGCGCCTGCAATGGCATCCTCATTGCGCCCTATGTGTGGGATCAGGGCGTTCCCCAAATGTATGAGGAGCCGGGTAAAGTAGGATCAGACGGTCCGGTGGATACCACGCGCGGCCGACTGACTCTTATTGTCCAATTATTGCTGCTAACCGATGATGAATTGGAGTACGGGCTGGCCAATGGCATGCCCGCGCTGCAGGAAGAATTGGCCCGGCGCGGCGTTGACCTGCTGGATTTGAATAGGGAGTCAACCGAGTAAACCGAGAAGACAGGCGTAGAAGTGGCTTTATACCGTAAGTATCGTCCGGCTAGTTTTGCGGAGATGGTCGGCCAGGAGCAGGTCACCGTCCCGCTTTCCCGCGCGCTGGACAGTGGCAAGATTAATCACGCCTATCTTTTTTCGGGTCCTCGCGGTTGCGGTAAAACCTCCTCGGCGCGAATTTTGGCGCGTTCTTTGAACTGTGTTGAGGGCCCGACCTCCAAGCCCTGTGGTGTGTGTGATTCCTGTGTGTCCTTGGCGCCTAATGGCCCCGGTAATTTTGATGTGACTGAGCTTGACGCGGCCTCGCATAATGGTGTTGAGGATATGCGTGAGCTGCGTGATCGTGCGCATTATGCGCCTTCGGATTCGCGTTATCGCATTTTCATTATCGATGAGGCGCACATGATTTCCTCCTCGGGTGCTAATGCGCTGCTCAAGATTGTTGAGGAGCCGCCGGCGCACCTGATTTTTATTTTCGCCACCACTGAGCCGGAAAAGGTCATTGGTACGATTCGTTCCCGTACCCATAATTACCCATTCCGCCTGCTCACCCCTGGTGATATGCATGCTTTGTTGGCGCGCACCTGTGCCGCTGAGGGCGTGGCTGTTGAGGAGTCCGTCTATCCGCTGGTGATTCGTGCCGGTGGTGGTTCCCCGCGTGATTCTTTGTCCATTTTGGACCAGCTGATTGCGGGTTCCGGCGATGGCCCTGTTAGCTATGAACTAGCCCGTAACCTGCTGGGTTTGACCGATTCTTCGCTTATCGACGCCTCCGTTGCGGCCCTTGCGTCCCGTGATGCCGCCGGGCTTTTCCGCGCTGTGGATGCGGTGATTCAGGCGGGTTTGGATCCGCGCCGTTATGCTTCGGATTTATTGGATCGCCTGCGTGATTTGATGATTTTGCAGTCGGTTGATGATGCCTTTAGCACTGGGCTTATCGACGCCCCTGCCGATTACCAGCCGCTTCTTCGTGAGCAGGCTGCGGCCTTTAGTCAGGAATTGATTCTGGCGCAGGCCGGTGTGCTCAATGATCACCTGCAGGATTTGAAGGGCGCCACCTCCCCGCGTCTGCTTTTGGAGATTATCTGCGCGCGCATGCTTAATCCGGGTGCCGGTGCGCCTGCTGCGCCTGTTGCTGCTGCTCCTGCTGCAGCTCCTGCGGCCCCTGTGGTTCCGCCTTCTGCGCCGATTCCACCGAATCCGGCCAAGGCCCCTGCGGCTGCCGTGCCGCCCCGACAAGAGCACCGCCCTGAACCACGTCCAGAGCCAACACCTGCGCCAACTCCTGCCCCACAGCAACCTGCCAAGCAGCCTGCACAGCAGAGTGCACAGCAGCCTGCGGTTAAGTCCCCTATTCAGCCTATTCCGCAGCCTCCTAAGCATCTCCCTCCAATGCAGATGCCAACTGTTAATCCTGCGGCCCAGCAACCAGCGCAGCAACCAAAGCCAGAGCCAGTGCCTGCACCTGAGCCTGAGCCGCAGCAGCCTGAGCCACAGCAGCCCGCTGTTGATGAAGATGCTCATCTTGCTGAGATTCGGAAGAATAGCTTGTTGGCTTTGCTGGATGAGCAGTGGCAGCAGATCAAGGATGCCGTCTATGCGGCTGATGTGACTGCCGGTGTTCTCTTTGCCCCTGCCAAGGTGGTCGATATTCAGGACAATGTGGTGATTGTGAACCACACGACTGTGGCCTTGGCTAACCGTCTTGCTGCCCCTGAGGTGCATGAGCGCATTCGCGCAACGATGAATGAGATTCTTGGTCTTGACCTTGATTTCCGTTGTGAGGTGCATGCTAACCCAAAAGCGCCCAGCCTGCCCAGTGAGCCGGAACCGGAGCCTGAACCTGAACCACAGCCGGAGCCGAAACCCGAGCCCAAGCCTGAGCCGGTAATTCCTACTCCGGCCACGGATTCGGTGTGGGGTGCACCTGCACCTATTGGTACGGAGGGTCCGCTGGAGAGCTTGCAGAAGCAGGCCGAGTCGGCCCAGGTGCAGCGCCCGGAGATCCCTAGGTTTGAGCCTCCGGCGGAGCCGAAGCCACAGGTGGAAGCGCCAAAGGTTGCTCCGGCACGTCCGGCAGCACCGCAGGTGCCACCACAAGCGGTGGCGCCAGCACAGGCAGCGCCAGTGTATTTTGATGAGATGGCTCCGCCACCAGATGATGCGCCGCCGCCACCTGATGATGATTGGGGACCGCCCCCAGTGACTGCACCCCCAGTGACTGCGGCTCCTGAGCCGGTGCCGGTGCCGGTGCCTGAACCAATGAGCGAGGAAGATGAAGAAGCCGAGCTTATCCGTGAGGCGCGGGAGTCGCGGGGTGACTCAGACCACCGATCGGGCCTTGATGTGGCTCGTGAGATGGTAGAGGAATTTTTCAATGCGCGACCTTTATAAGTCGTGTAGGCTAGAAACAACATAATCCACGATTGAAGGAGTACATATGGGACAGCCTGATATGTCCAAGATTATTGCCCAGGCCCAGGAAATGCAGCGTCAGCTCATGGAGGCCCAGGAAACCATCGCTGCTGCTACCCGCGAGGGTGAGGCAGGCAACGGTCTGGTGAAGGTCACCATTGACGGTACCGGCAAGCTTCGTGATGCTCACGTAGACCCACAGCTTCTTAACCCAGAGGAGCAGGAAACCCTTCAGGACCTCATCGTTGCTGCTGTCAATGACGCACACGAGAAGATCGGCCAGTTTGCCCAGGACACCATGGGCCCACTGTCCAACCAGCTGCAGGGCAGCCCATTCGGCAATATGATGTAATTATTGCCTCCGGCCGGGTGTTCTTCGGGGCACCCGGCTTTGTTGATCGAAAGGTACATTAAGAGTGTTTGAGGGTCCCGTCCAGGACGTCATTAATGAATTGGGCCAGCTGCCAGGCATTGGCCCAAAGAGTGCACAGCGCATTGCCTTCCACCTGCTCAATACAGAGCCGGAGGATATTGACCGACTCATCTCTGCACTGCAGGCAATCAAGAAAGGCGTGCAGTTTTGCCGAGTCTGCGGGAATATTACCGAGCAGGAACTGTGCGGCATTTGTGCGGACTCGCAACGCGATACCAGCATGATTTGTGTCGTGGAGGAACCCAAAGACATTCAGGTCATTGAGCGCACCGGTGAATTCCACGGGCGCTACCACGTACTGGGCGGCGTGCTCGACCCGCTGGCCGGCGTTGGCCCACGCGAACTCAATATTTCCACCCTGGTTCAGCGCATTGGTGGCACCCTGCCCGACCGGACAGGTGCAACAGCCCCGGATATCAATGAAGTCATTCTGGCGACCGACCCGAATACCGAAGGCGAAGCCACCGCATCCTACTTGGCGCGACTCCTCAAGGACTTCCCGGACTTGGTGATCTCCCGCCTGGCATCCGGCATGCCTCTGGGTGGCGACTTGGAATTCGTGGACGAACTGACCCTCTCCCGCGCATTCTCTGGGCGCCTCACTTTGTAGAAAATTTTCATAAAAGCCCAGCAAAAGTGAAAAAAAGAGGTGTCTTTTCGCCGATCTGGGGCCTGCAGGCATAAAATAGAGGTAGAGAGAAGAGCTTCGAAAGGAGTCGAAATGCTACCTCTAAAGCACATTTTCTTGCCAACACTAACGGCCGGTTTACTACTCACCCAAGCACCACAGTCCTACGCAACTGAGGATGCCATTGGGGGCACACGAACAGAGACCACCGCACAGCCGGCCTATGTTATTAGCTTCGATCTAGCCGGAACAACCGCCTGCCAAGGCCTGCTCATCAATAGCAACTGGGTACTCGGCGCAAGCTCCTGCAATACCGCACTGGACACCTATGCAGACTACCTGTGGCTGCACAGCACCGCAGGCACATCCACCGTCAAGTCCCGTGAAACCAATGGCCTCCTGAGCCTCTACCGCACCACAGCACCACTGAACGACCAGCATGTGCAGCTGGGAGCCTTGGCCACCGGCACCACCTACCGCCTAGCGGGCAGCGAAGCGACAGGCACAGTGACCGGCACGGCGACATATAAGAATTCGGCTGTATGGGTGGTGGCGTCGACAAGCTCGATTGGGGCCTCGGAGATCGGAACAGTACTCCTTGATAGCAAGGGCACGCCGGCAGGTCTCGTCGTCGCTGCAAAAAATACGACACTTTATGCAGTCAGCCTCAGCGCCTATGCGGAGTGGATTGACAGCACCGCCACCGAAAGTGCGGAAAGTTTCAGCGAATCTTTGCCAAAAACCGAGGAAAAGACTCAAACCACCCCCGAAACTGGGCTGGCATCCATCACCCGGGGCTGGGCCGCATTTAGTTCTTAATATGCATACAGTAGAATAGGGTGCTGTGAAAGGCACGAAGAAACCAGCCCTAATTTTTGCAGCTATAACCGCACTCAGCACCGCGAGTAGCGTCATTGCCGTCCCAACCGTGGTGCATGCGGAAGCTGCCGCTGAAAGCTTCACGCCAGTATCCAAGGTTGCCTACTCCACGGCATTCCTGCAGTCATTGATCTCCGTGGTCAATGAACAAGAAGAAAGCAACCTGGGCATCACCGCCTACTATAACTACTGCAAAACCGCATGCAAGGGCGAAAATCTCGACAGCGCCTACAAGGCCTGGGAGAAAGCCCTCGAAGACGCCACCATCGCTGCCGGCTGGGGCGGCAATGCGGACTTTGTGGCCGGGGCAACCACCACATTTATTAAAGCAATGACCACCGCATACCAAGATGTGATGGGCAAAAGCGCCAGCGTGGCGGAAGACCAAAGCCTCACCATACTCAAGCGCGCCGCCAACCAGCTTTTCACCCTCTACGCCATGGACGAAGAGCCAAGCGGCAGCAAAGTGATTCCGCAGGAACTGCTGCCCAATGCGGTTGTGACCCACAGTATTGATGAACTCGAAGCGCTGGTCACCGAGTTTTATAACCAGCTGAGCACCCTTATTGGTGCCTATACTTTGGAACCGGAAGCGCGAAGCAGCGCCGAACTGTACCTCAACACCACCTATGCCTCCACCCGGGCTGGCTACAGCACCCTGATTAAGGACCTCAACTATAAGTGGGCTTCCGCGGAGAAGGCGGGGGCGGTGGATGCTGCCTATGCGGCGATGGCTGCGTTTAGTTTGGGGCAATTGGATAAGACCAATGCCACCAAGCAGAGCACCCTCACGGATTTTGTTGACTACAATAAGAATGCCCTGGACCAGCTCAGCGGGGCGCTGAGTGCTGCCATGGCTCGTGTTGCTGCCTACCAGACTGCGGTTGCTGAGCTGGATGGCTACGCTAATTTGGCTAGTGCCCTGCCAAGCACGCCGTTCTTTATTTGGTCGAATTCCGCCACAACCGCCAAGATTCGTGCCGCGATTGCCGCCTACCAGGAGAATCCTACCGAGGAAAATGGTCAGGCCTTGGCTGCTGTGCTGGAGGAATCCCACTTTGGTGAAAGCACCACCCCGATTGAGGTGACCTCCGCAATTTCGAGGCTGTATGTGCTGTATTCGGCCGCGATTGCGATGGGTGCTTCTGAGAGCAACGAATACGTCCTAACTATTCGACGCGCCTACGAAAAGGGCACCGCCATCACCCCGGCCGAATATCAGGCTGCGTTGAATGCTTTCGAGCGCCTGCGCACCATTATGCAGAGCACCACCACGGTGGTTCAGACAGTGGAGCGCACTGTGAGTGCTACGGGGAGTGAGAGCGGGAGTGCTTCCGTGGCGGAGCCAAGTGCCGAGCCTACCTCGGGTGATGAATCCTCTGAGGAACCAAGCGCTGTGGCAAACCCATATTCTGGGGGCACGGTCTCCAATCCTGCGGGCACTGCTTCTGGTTCTTCCTATGGCCTGTGGGCCATTATTGCCGCAATTGTGGCCCTGCTTGGCGGCGGGGCGTGGGCCTATCAGAATGGTCTGTTGGGGCCTCGATAAAGAAAATCCCCTGGCGTTGACCAGGGGATTTTGGCGCGGAAGTAGAGGGATTTGAACCCCCGGTCCGTTCTACGGGACGCTCGCTTTCAAGGCGAGTGCATTCGGCCGCTCTGCCATACTTCCAATGAGTCATAGAATAACACATTAAAAAGAACCCCGCACGATTTAACTCGCGCGGGGTTACTTCATACACACAGAACTACACTATTCAGTTTTCTCCACTCCCGATTACTCAGAAGTGGAAGTATTTGTCATCGCAGGATCACTGGTCGCCCTAATGGACTCCAAATAAGCCTTGCGCTGTGCCACCCAGGTGCGGACCTTTTCCACAGCCTGGTCGATGGTTTCCTGCGTGGTGTTATCCGAGACAGGAATCTCGCTGGCAACCTCGTTGATGATATTCGTAGCGGCATCATCACCGAAGATTTGGTCATAGACTTCCCAATAGGCCTTGAGATAGGTCTCGCGGAAAGCCTCCGAGGCGAGGAACTTCTCCTTGAGCGTATTGCCCGAGGTCATTCCGCCGCCAGGGGCGCCACCTTCACCACCCGGGCCGCCGCCCTCAGGCATCTGCATGCCGGAAGGAGGGGTGCCCATGCGACCGCCAGGGCCGCGCTGGTGCTGGCCAGTGGCTGCAGCATCCGTAGGAGCAGCAGCATCAGTTGGCGCGGCTGCTGCATCGGTTGGCGCTGTGGCAGCATCACCAGTGGTGATGTCGCCGGTGGTCATACCTGGAGGGGCACCCATGGCGCCGCCACCGCCGCCGCCCATGGAGGCGGACTCGGTAGGCTCAAGGCTGGTGCTATTCTCCATGGACAAGTTAAGGTCCCAGGAGACCACACTGATCTTCTTGGTGTCGAAGTCATACCAGAGGTAGTAGTTCTTACCAGGGCCAGCCATATCATCGGAGTTCACGATGAGATTCTGGGTGGCGACATACTTGGCGAAACTCTCCACATCAACATAATCAGCCAGGTGGGCGTCGAATTCCTCATCGGAAGCCGAATCAATCCACTTGAGCAAGTTGATGATTGGCTGAACATCGCCATCACCCTCACCATTGATCTGCTTGAACTGATCAACATAGGTGGTCTGATCATCGCCCTGGTAGGAGAAGCTACTATCAGCATCGGCCTTGAAAAGAATGCCATTGCCAAGGCTGGCGGCATAATTCTCATCCGGAATCTGAACAATGAGACGCGTGGTAGAGGCGCTGCCATTAACAGAAAGGGTGGTATAACCAACATTCTGGGTGGCCTGGCCGGAAGCCTCGGTAACCTTGATGGCCTCATATTCATTGACCGAAGGAATACCTGGGCGGATGGAAATCTGTGTCATGCCTTGGTAGACACGACCCTCCTGGTACTTATCAAAACTAATAAGAATAGGCCAGGTGCTTGGGTCATCTTCCACGATGCCATAGTCGCTGCCACCGCCACCGCCACCAGGGCCGCCCTGCTGTGGGGCTGCTTGCTCGGCAACCGGAGCTGCGGCAGTGTCAGAGGCATCAGTGGTTTCGGTGGTTTCGGCAGCGGCCTGGGCCTCAGGCATCTGCGGGCCACCGCCACCCATGCTGCGACCACTAAGAGCATTCAACGTGGAATTGCCCTTGAGGCGAATGCCCACATTCTCAACGGTGACACCGTCAATGGTGAGATTAGCCTTCACCCAGGTCTTTTCATCATTATTTTGGAAATCAGAGAGCATCTGATCCAGGGAGGCCTGATCAACCTGGAGGGAGAAACTGTGACTTTGGGTGAGATCCCACAAGTCAATATTGCCGGCACCCACATCGGTAGTCACAGCCACATTACCGGCCGAAGAAGACAGGTGGGAAGAAGATGTGACATAAGGGATCACCGTCTGGGTTCCTACCACACCACCAATCACAGCGAGGGTAGCAACCGAGCCAATGATGAACTTGCGGTGCATCTTAAGCTTGGCGGAGCGGTAAACAGGCATTTTTAGACATCCATCTGGTCGTAGCCGGTCAGAACAAGAGCCTTCTGACCATAGTTAACTTCACGCAGCTCAGCAATGACCTTCTCAGGGTCAACGCCGCGACGGAACTCAGTGGTGTAGGTGAGCTCAGTCAGGGCGCCACCGGCAACAGTCTCAGCGGAGAGCATCTCAAAGGAATTAGCGTAGGTAGCAATGACATGTTCGACATCCTTGGTTGGGTTACCGTCCATACCCTGGGCAGGGACACGAACCTTAACAACCTGACGGGTGATATTGGAAGAGAACCAATTGAACTTGAACATTACGAGAATTGCGAGACTAATGGCGATCGTCGCAACGATAGCAAGAACATAGAAACGGGTACCGGTAGCCATACCAATACACATGGCAAAGAAGATAAAGCCCACGTCACGGGTTTCCTTCACCGCATTACGGAAGCGGATGACGGAGAGCGCACCGACGAGCGAGAACGCACGGGCAATATTAGAACCAACCACCAGCATAATGATGGCAATAACCATGCCGACCAAAACCATGGTCTGAACAAAAGACTGGCTATAGGACACATTACGGTGGGTCTTCTGGTAGACAAAGCCAATGGCAGAAGTCAGGACGAAGGAGAGAACCAGGGTGATCAGCACGTCCATAACGGAGAAGGTGCCCGAAAGATCCTGGAAATTAAACAGCGATTCGAGGGATTCCATGAAAAATTTTCCTTACATTACTCGGTCGACACTGCCAAAGGCAGAAGATGGCTGGGTGTTAAAGGCTTGAACTGCGGCGCAGTACTTCGAAATACGGATGACGTCCATACCAAGACGGCCCATGAGGTCGGTGCACCACAGGGGCACACGCTCATCCGCTTTAAGCTCAACAATGCAGGTATCGGGGGCGATAATTGGGCGGTTGTGGGAAGAACCCTCACCCTGGAAGAAGTCCTTATCGCGGCCATACACATTGTGGTCGAAAGTGACGCGCAGTCCATTCTCAATATCTGAACCCACATAGGCCTCACGCAAATACGTGGTGGTCACAATCGGACGCAGCTGATTATTGGACACAAAAGCGGCAATTTCATTGAGCAGAGGCAGATTCTGTGGTCCGACCTTCTCGGCGAGATCGTCGAGGTTCGGACCGTGGCCGACCATTTCGCCCGTGGAATCGCAGAGGCTCATTGCATCCTCAAGGCCAAGCTGGAAGCGGCGCTTCTGAGTGACGCGGTTGACTCGCTGCTTGATTTCCACAGTACAAGGACCCTGAGGGTCGAGCGGCCCATTGCCGTATCGACGAATCCTCAACTTCCTGCGAAACTTCAAACCTTCAATCTTCTCGCGGTAGAAACGCAGGTCCGGGGAATCAAAATAGACGGACTCGATACGGTAGCCACCGGGAGGGGACAGAGGATCAGTGGAAAGTCGCTCCTGCAACGCCTCACGCAGAACCGGGAGACGAGACTCGGGTACAAAGTACTTAATCTCATAGCGGTTAAAGCGGTGAGGAGCAGCAGGCACGGCCTTCTTTTTCTTGTCGGTCTGTGTGCTCATAAAAAAGAGAATAGTTTCTAATCCGAATAAAATCCGTGGAGAGCCCTCCGGCGTTACAGGGAGTTTACTGTACAGTTCCTGTGAGAAATTTTTCGGCTATACTAGTTGCATGAAAGCGATTTTTGCGGACTTGAATGTGGTGGACACTGCGGCCCCGGAGCCCGGCGCGGGCGAGGTGCGCCTGCAGGTCACGGCGGCGGGAGTGAATAGGGCGGACCTTCTTCAGGCGGCCGGACACTACCCTCCCCCACCAGGGGTGACCGATATTTTGGGCCTGGAATGTGTGGGTGTGCGGGAGGATACCGGGGAGCTGGTGGGCGCCCTGCTTGCCGGCGGGGCCTATGCGGAGCAGGTTGTGGTGCGCGAGGACCATCTGCTGCCCATTCCTGCCGGATGGTCGGCGGTGGAGACAGCCGCGATTATTGAGGTGGCCTGCACGGTGCACTCCAACCTGGGCATGCGGGCGGGGCTCGCGGCGGGCCAGACAGTCCTCATCCATGGTGGTGCGGGCGGTATTGGTTCCTTCGCCATCCAATACGCCAAGGCCCTGGGTGCCACTGTGGCGGTCACTGCGGGCAGTGCGGAAAACCTGGAGTATTGCCGCAGCCTGGGCGCCGATATTCTCATTAACTATAAGGATGAGAATTTTGAGGAGAAGGTCCAGGCGGATGTGATCCTCGATATTATGGGCGCGAAATACCTGGAGCGCAATATTAAGGCCCTGGCGGATTCCGGGCACCTGGTCATTATTGGCCTTCAGGGTGGTATTAAAGCAGAGTTTAATATTGCCCGGCTGCTCAATAAGCGCGGGCAGATTAGCGCTACTGCTTTACGCAGTAGAACTGATAAGGATAAGGCCCGCATTATTGCCGACACCATTAGGGTGGTGTGGCCACTGCTGGAAAGCGGGGCGATTAAAGCCCAGGTGACCAGCACCTATCCTTTGTCGGAGGCAAAGGCCGCCCATGAGGAGTTGCGCCAGGGCACGCGCGGAAAGATTATTCTGACTATCGCAGACTAGTCAGCACGCGCACCAACTGGTCAATATCGGCGGTGCTATTAAAGGGGCTAAAGCTCAAGGTCACAGCACCGCCGGCCTCATCCACACCCATGGCGCGGGAGAGCGGCGTGCTGGGGCTAAGCCCACAGACCACCCCATTGGCCACCAGGCGCTGGTGCACAGTGGCGGCCGGCACCCCGGTGAGCAGGAAACTCAGGCGGGCAATATGGTCGGCATAGGGATCCCCGGTCTCCCCGGAAATGCCCACGATGTGCACGGCAGGAATATTGAGCAGGCTATCCACACAGTAGCTCATGAGATCCTCATAGTGTTCTGCTAGCAGCCCCATTGAGTGCGCTATGCGGCGGCGCCTCAAACCCCGCACCGCATCGGACAGGCCCGCATAGTGATCCACCACAGCGCCCACACCCGCCAAGAGCGCGGGCTCCACACTGCCACCCAGGCCACAGCGGTATTCCAAATCCGCCACATTGGCATAGCCCAAGCCCTGCACCATATCCTCCGTGCGGAAAATAGCGGCCGCCACCTGGGGGCCACCCAAAGCCCCCATGTCCAGCAGGACAATATCGGCATCCCAGTGGTCAATGTCGACGGGACGGTAGGGTGCGTATGAGGAGGCGTCGATAAGCAACCATGCGCGGGCCTGGTGGACAATATCAGCCAAGGCCGAAATTTCACCAACAATACCTGTATAAGGATCCGCGGCGGTCGCCACCGCAAGGCGCACAGAACCATCCATATGCTGCTCATATTCGGCCGCGGCACTACGCCCCGAACCCACATCGGGCTCAATCCAGCGCACATCGCGCGCATAGGCGGCAAAAGGCCGGGTCAACCACTCCGAATCCCCGGCAGAAGCAAGCAGGCGTGAACCCCGGCGCAGACGCGGGGCGCAAGCCCGGGCAAGGGCGGTGACCAGCAACGGAATAGAAGGCGCCAAAACCACAGTTTCCGCGCTACCACCAACCATATCGGCCACGGCCCGGCGCGCAACCGCCCCAAAACCATCACCATAGAGCTCACCAGGGGCGGGCATGCGGGTATGGGAACCAGTGGCCTCCTGGCGGGGGGCCAGCAGCGGGGCCTGGCGGAAAGCAGTAGCCATGCGGCCAGCAACCATCTCCGGAATTTGGGGGTGCTGGTGGGCATTAAGATAGGTCCAGCCCTCACCTAAGGAAGAATAAAGCCCGCGTACGCTGGCGAGATCATATCCATCCATGGGGGCGCTTTCTCCTGTCCTTGTTGATTCTTCCTCCAATATTACAGGCCCTGTAGTGTGCAGATCTACCCACCCCCGGGTATTGTTGAGATGTGAGCTCTTCGAAGAATAGTCCCGATTTTGCGCGTCTAACCGCGCAGATTCCTGAATCGGAGTACAAGTCCCAGTCGCGGACCTTCGCCGCCGCCTGGCGCGATTTGGTTCGTGGCTTCCGTCAGCATGAGCTGTGGCTGCAGTTGGGCTGGCAGGATATTAAGCAGCGCTATCGCCGTTCGGTGCTGGGTCCTTTGTGGATTACCATCGCCACCGGTGTGATGGCCGCTGCCCTGGGTTTGCTCTATTCGGTGCTGTTTAAGATTCCTGTGGCGACCTTCCTTCCGCATGTGACGGTGGGTTTGATTATGTGGAATTTTATTTCGGGCTGTATTAAAGAAGGTGCCGATGTCTTTATTGATAATGAGGGCCTGATTAAGCAGCTGCCTTCCGCGCTTTCGGTGCATGTCTATCGCCTGGTGTGGAAGCAGTTCCTCTTCCTTCTGCACAATATGGTGATTTGGCTGCTGCTGATTATTGTCTTCCCGCGTGATTTGTCCTGGCATATTCTTTTGGCTGTGCCGGCGCTGGCACTGCTGGTGATGAATGGCGTGTGGGTGACCATGTTCTTTGGCATTGTGGCCACGCGTTATCGTGACGTGTCCCCGCTGCTGGAGGCCGGTGTGCAGTTGCTCTTCTATGTCACCCCGATTGTGTGGATGACCTCTACCCTGCACGACCAGGGTGGGGAGATTTCTTCCCGCGCCCGCCTGGCTGAGCTCAACCCGCTCTACCACTATATGGAGGTTATTCGTGCGCCTTTGATTGGTGCGCCTATCCATGTGGAGAATTGGATTGTGGTGATTGCCTGCACTGTTATTGGCACTCTGGTTGCGCTTTTGGCCATGAAGGCCTGGCGTTTCCGCGTGAGTTATTGGGTCTAGGAGGTCCCCATGGTTTCTATTGATACATATAATGCCTGCGTGGATTTCCCGATTTTTGATGCGAAGTCCCGCTCCATGAAGAAGGCCTTCCTGGGGGCTGCTGGTGGTGCCATTGGCCGCAATGAGTCCAATGTGGTGACCGTGAATGCCCTGCGCGATATTAACCTTCACCTGCGTGAGGGCGACCGTGTGGGCCTGGTTGGCCATAATGGTGCTGGCAAGTCCACACTCCTGCGTCTGCTCTCCGGCATTTATGAGCCGACCCGTGGTTCGGCCGATATTCGTGGCCGTGTGGCCCCGGTTTTTGACCTGGGTGTGGGCATGGACCCGGAGATTTCGGGTTTTGAAAATATCATTATTCGTGGTTTGTTCCTTGGCCAGACGCGCAAGCAGATGAAGGCCAAGATGGATGAGATTGCTGAGTTTTCTGAACTGGGCGATTATCTGTCCATGCCGCTGCGTACCTATTCCACTGGTATGCGTATCCGTTTGGCTCTTGGTGTTGTGACCAGCATTGAGCCTGAAATTTTGCTTCTCGACGAAGGCATTGGCGCGGTCGACGCCGCCTTTATGGCCAAGGCCCGCAATAAGCTCAGTGAGCTTGTGGAGCGCTCTGGTATTTTGGTTTTCGCCTCCCACTCTAATGACTTCTTGGCGCAGCTCTGCGATAGTGCGCTGTGGGTGGACCATGGTGAAATCCGCCAGGTGGGTCCCATCCCTGATGTGGTGGAAGCCTATGAGGGCAAGGGTGCTGCCGACCATGTGCGCCGCCTCATTGCGCGTATGGATGAGGAAGATAAAAAATAGATGCCTGTGCGCCTATCTCACCCTGCATCAGCGCTGCTATTGATTTTGGCGGTTGCTGGCGCGGGGTTTATTTTTAATTACCTCTATCGTGCTTTGACGGGCACACACATAGATGCCCAGGTCTATCAGGCTGCTGGGCAGGCTTGGTTGTCCGGGGAGCCGCTTTACGGTCCTGCTTTTACTTCTTCTACTGGGCTGTCTGCTTTTATTTATCCGCCTTTCGCGGCGCTGGTTTTTGCTCTCCTTGCCCCGCTGCCCCCTATGGTGGTGGTGCTCCTGCTGCAGGTCGGCACCTATGTGGCCCTGTGGTTGATTAATTTCATGATTCTGCGCCGTGCAGGCCAGCCCCTCTCCGTGGTGTGGCTGTGCTTTTTTGTGTGCTGCGTTTTCCACCCTGTGCGTATTCTTTCGGAACTCGGCCAGGTCGATATTTTGCTTTTGTGCCTGGTGGTTGCGGATGTGTGCGGCTTTTTGCCCCGCTGGGCGCGCGGGCTCGGTGTGGGTCTGGCTGCCGGTTTTAAGCTCAGCCCCGCATTCTTTGGCATGATTTTCCTGGTGCGCGCGCAGTGGGCGGCGGTCTTTCGTTCTGCCCTGGCATTCTTTGCCACTGTTCTTGGCACGGCTCTTCTCAACCCGGCATATTCGAAGGCTTTTTGGCTTGGCCATATGAATGATGTTGCGGTGGTCAACCCTGTACTTTATTTCCGCAACCAGTCCCTGCGTGGTTTCCTTGCCCGCAGTGGCCTGCCCGAATCCACTGCGGATTCCATCTCCACCCCGATTTTTGTGGCTTTTCTCCTTGTGGCTTTGATTGGAGTTTTCCTTCTGCGTCATGAGCGCAGCTATACCCTGTCTTTGCTCCTGGTGTGCCTCTGTATTTATGTGGGCTCCCCTATTGCCAATGTGCACAATTGGGTGGGTGTTATTCTCTTTGCCCCGCTGCTCTGGGAGGCCAAAACGCTGCTACCCAAGACCATTATTTTCTTCTTTATCTGCGTTTATGCCCTAAGTTTCAACCGGGGCCCGGCCACTCTTTCATCCAGCCCCGGCGCACAGGACTATTTTCTGTGGCTGTGGAATAACCTCACCTGCCTGGCCGGCCGGGGTGGGGGGGGGGGGGGCGGGGGGGTCGCATTATTAGTAGTCGCATTCGCACAATCCCGGCGCCCCAGGCTATCGACTAATGCCTAATCACTTGGGTATACTGAGTGAAGTTTTTAATCCACATAAACCGCACCGGGGTGCGGCCTAAGGAGACGGGTAATGCTCAAGAAAGTCAGTCCGTACTTTCTCTATATTCTTGGCGTAGTTCTATTTATTTATTCGGCCTTCGTCGTTATCCGTTCTTCTATCGTTGATGGCCACCTGGATTATGAAATCTACTGGGCTACGGGCAAAGATGTCCTTGCGGGCAATCCTCTCTATGACGGTATTAGGAATTATAAGGCCAATCCGGATTTCAATTATGGCTTTGTTTATCCGCCTTTGGCGGCCTTCCTCTTCGCTCTTTTTGCCTTAATGCCCTATAACCTGTCCTTGATTGTATGGACTATCTTTAACCTGATTCTCCTGGTTATTCTCATGACCATTGCCGTGAAGGTAGCCACCGGCAGTGATTTTCGCCCGGCCACCTGGTTTAAGGCCCTTGGACTTACGGGTTTCATGCTGCTCACTGAGCCTGCGAGTAACCAGTTCACCTTGGGCCAGATTTCGGTTATTCTTGCCGTCCTCATCTATGTGGATATTTTCTGCCTCCCACAGCGCTATAAGGGTATTCTCCTTGGTATTGCGGCAGCCATTAAGGTGACTCCTTTCTTCTTTATGCTGTTTTTTCTCATTAAGAAGGACTGGTGGTCCATCCTGCGCTGCGGCCTCTCCTTTGTCTTTTTCAATGTTATTTTCATGCTCTATAGCGCCAGTGAGGTTATTTATTATTGGACTGAGGGCCTGGGGGCTGCGGGTGGTTCACGTCCTGGTTGGCGTTTCAATGAGTCCGCCCAGGGTTTGATTACCTCCCTGTGGCCGGATATTCCTGATCTGCAGCTCAAGGCTCTTAGTGGCATTATTTTGCTGCTCACAGTCGCGATTATTTTCTTTGCGCATAAGCACAATTCTTTGGTGGAGCTCTTCTATTTTGCGGTCGCGGGTCTGCTGCTCGGCTCCCCATTGAGCGCCCCTAATCATTGGCTGCCACTCTTTGGTATTGTTGCCCTGCTCTGCGCCCCTCGCGCCCATATTCTTGGTCGCTTCTCCGGCCTGCTCTTTTTCCTGGCGGGTGTGTGGCAGTTTTATGCCAATCGCGCCTATGAGTATCCGAATGGTACGGCGAATTTCTTTGAGATGGGTTTTGCCCCTTCGGTGGGTAATTTTGCGGTCGGCTGGGCCGGCGTGATTATTTTCATCCTGCTGGGTACAAAGATTATTCTCACCCACCTGCGCGCAGTGAGGGCGTAAGAGAGGCGAGGACTGTATTATAGTTAATGCAACTATAGTTACACTCACGTGGAGCTGTGAATCCACTTGGAGCTGAGGAAAGTCGATGATCTTTAAAGAAGCCTTCAGGAAAGATACCGCCAAGTGGTGGCTGGTCTGGTTGGTTTTGCATATCGTGGGAATTGGTTTTATCCTCCTCCGCGATGCGATCCACGGCCGTATTGACGGCACCATTCCATATTATGAGGAAGGTATTACCAAGGTTGATGGCCTGAGTGAATATCCTCCGCTTAATATTTGGTATTTGAAATTTGTTCACGCCATTTCTTTTGGTCATTTTGATGTGGTTTTCCCACTCATGATCGCGGTCCTGAGCTTCTTTTTCTCTGTTTTCATTATTGCCCGTCTTGATATTGAGGTGGCCAAGTGGTGGATGCTTATCGACGGCATCATGGCCACACTCATTGCCTTCCGCCTCGATATTCTCGTGGTTATCCCTGTATTCTTCGCTTTTTATTGCGTCTATATTTCCCGCAATTTCTGGGCTGGCGCTTTCCTCATGGTTGCGACCTGGGCCAAGGTCTGGCCATTGGTTCTGTATACGGCTTTGGTGAGCAATATTCGCGATAGGCGCACCTGGATCCATGCTTCGGGTGCTGTTGCTGCCGGCCTGGTGCTGACCGTGGCTACGGTTCTCTTTAATGGCCTTGATGCATTGATTACTCCTCTGACCTACCAGAGTGATCGTGGCCTCCAGGCAGAGTCCCTGTGGGCAACTCCTTTCTATATCATGCAGCTCTTTGGTGATAACTGGTCCACCCACTATGCGGAGTCTGAGAGCTTTGAGATTCTTGGCCCGGGTGCCGATACTGTGGGTGTTATTGCCGGCTATGCCCTTAATCTTTTCTGTGTGGCCGCCGCTATTTTCGCAGCTTATTGTCTTTTCACTAAGAAGTGGACTCCGCTGCTGTCTATCCGTTTCGCCACTTTTGTTGCCTTCGGCATTATTGCTATTAATAAGGTCTTCTCCCCGCAGTATCTCTATTGGGTTGTCCCAATGATGATTATCTTGGCTGCTGTGGATAAGTCCCGCGATTGGAGCCGTATCCTTTTGGCTCTGACCATTTGTGCTGCTGTGACCATGTTGATTTACCCAATTGACTATGAGAGTGTCACTTTGATGCGCCCAGGCATGTCTGTGGTCCTTATTCTCCGTAACTTCTTGGTTTTCGGTATTTTCATTGCGTTGATTCGTGCCCTGCGCGAAAGCGCTGCCTCCGAAAGCAAGAGTTAGTCCCCTCCGCGAGGTTCCCCCGAATTGGCCCCCAATTCGGGTACCCTTGAGTCTATGTCTAGCGCCTTTTCACCTGCGGTATGTAAGAATATCGCTGCTGTTATTGTCACCCACAAGCGTGTGGAGATGCTTCGCCATAGCCTGGAGGTTGTGGCCAGCCAGAGCCATCCTGTCCGCTGGATTATTGTCGTGGACAATGGCTGCGAGGGGGAGGTCAAGGAACTTCTCGCTGACGTGGCCGGTGAGCGCGGCGTCTATCTTCCTTCCAAGGCCAATCTTGGTGGGGCCGGCGGTTTTGCCTATGGCTTCCTCCACGCCATGGCCCTGGGCGCCCAGGCTGTGTGGTGTGCCGATGATGATGGCCGCCCGGAGGGCACTGAGGTTCTAGCCACCCTGATTGATTGTGCCCGCCGCCACGGCCTTGATGAGGTCTCCCCGGTGGTCTGCAATATTGATGAGCCTGATAAGCTGGCTTTCCCTCTGCGCCGTGGTGTGGAGTGGCGTCGCTACCGCTCGGAGCTGCTCGACCCTGCCAAGCCGGAGGATGATTTCCTCCCCGGCATCGCCTCCCTTTTTAATGGCATGCTGATTACCACCGCAGCCATGGAGCGCATTGGTGTGCCGGACCTCCGTCTCTTTATTCGTGGCGATGAGGTAGAATATCACCGCCGCCTGGTGCGCTCCGGCCTGGCCTTCGGCACCTGCCTGGGCACCGCCTATCTCCATCCGGATGGTTCTGATGAGTTCAAGCCCGTCCTGGGCGGGCGCATGCACACCCAGTATCCGGATAATGAGGCCAAGCGCTACTTCACCTACCGCAACCGCGGCTATCTCATGAACCAGCCGGGTATGCGCCGCCTGCTACCCCAGGAATATGCCCGCTTTGGGTGGTTCTTCCTGGTGCAGAAGAAGGACCCCAAGGGCTTTATTAACTGGTTTAAGCTCCACCGCCTAGGCCGCAAGGAACAGTTCAAACGCCCCTAAACACCCACGGGTAGCACATGTGTCAGCCCTTCAGAAATGTGTTATCCCTTAAGTAAGGAACTCACACTCTCATGACCCAATCTCGACAATTCCGCCTCTTTCTTAGTATCGCGGCCTATATTCTTGCCCTCTTTCCTTTGGTGGAGCGCTTCCGTAAGGCCTTCGACCCCAACAACATGGTGGATCTTTCGGTATTCCAAGATGCGGCTTTTGCGGTGATGCATAGCCAGCCGCTCTTTGGCCCCGATTTTGTGGTTCATAGCCAGTCGCCTTTTGTGTACCCGCCTTTTGCGGCCCTGGTCTTCCTGCCACTGAGTTTCCTTCCACTGCTCCCCCTGAAGTTCCTCTGCCTTCTGAGCTTCTATGCCGTGGCAATTCTGCTCATCTGGTGGGTTTTGCGCAGCTATGAGAAGACCTGGCTGCTGCCTTTTGTGCTGCTCGCTGCGGTCTATACTGCGCCTTTCCAAACCACAGCGGAGCTCGGTCAGATTGACCTTCTTCTCTATGGCCTGATTGTGGCAGATGCTTTGGGTCTTCTGCCTCGTCGCCTCCGCGGTGTTGGTATTGGTATCGCTGCCGCAATCAAGATGACCCCAGCTGTTTTTGGTGTGATTTTCCTCTTCCGCCGCGATTGGGCCGCCGCTATCCGCAGTGCCGTAACTTTCGCGATTACCGTGGTGATTGGGTTTATTTTCCTGCCTGCGGATTCAAAGTACTTCTGGCTAAAGCTGGCTTTTGATAGCACCCGCGCTGTTGCCCCAAACTATAGCCACGATATGTCCATCCGTGGCCTGCTCACCAAGTCTATTTTGAACTTTGACCAGGCCGATGCCATAAAGTCTATTCTTTTTGTTCTTGGCTTTAGCTTTGCCATTTTCTTGGCCTACCGCGCATGGCGTCACTATGATGCGGTATTGAGCATGCTCGTGCTCTTCCTGGGTCTCATGTTGTTCCAGCCGGTGGCTAATTTCCACCACTGGACTGCTGGTACCTTTGTTTTCGCCATGGCATTTAGCCGCCACTATAAGTCCTGGATTAACTGGGGTTTGTGGGTTCTTTCCCTTGGTTTTACCCTCAGTTGGCTATTGCCACAGCTTTTCTTCCGTATCCCTCAGGCCACCTATAGCCTTGACCCTGCAGCCTGGTATATTCACAATATCCTTGGTTTGTGCGCCATTGTGGCCTTTATTTTGCTTGCTATTGGTCTTATGAATAAAAAAGTGCCTGTTATTGCTGCCGCGGCCCTGCTGACCGCCTGCACCCCTAGTCCTGGCGATCGTATCCTCTCCGATAATCACATGCACGAAGTGGTGAGTATCCCTGAGGTTAATATTGAGGTTGAATCCTGCATTTTGACTAATTCCTATGAGGTCAAGCCTGGCTACAATAAGCCAGAGGAAGGTCGATATGCACTGCTCGACGCACGTTTTACGTCGACAAGCGAAACGCAGAGCTATAACCCTGTTCGCTACCTCATTGGCCAGCTTATCGACAATAATGGCATCCCCCACACCCAGCTCCCCCTCAATGCTGTAGCGGGTAATCCTAGTGTCGACTCGGAGGATAACCTCAATCCTGGCGGCACCACCACAATGCGCTACGTATTCAAGCTGCACGATGACGAATGGCCAGTGAACATCCTCATTTCAGACCAGTGGTACGACTTCCACGCCTGGGCCAAGATTCAAATCAAGTGCACCCCAGACCCAACCCAGCCGGACCACCGCCCTGATTTTTAGTGTTTACGCAGGCCGATGAAGAAATTCCGGCCTGCAATATAGGTCAGGTAGACCACAAGAATATTGCGGACAATCATCACCAGCATGGCTAGCGGATTGTGGTAGTCCTTAATCTGGTTGTAGAGAACTGGAAACACCAGGGTGGTAAGAAGACCAATCCAGAACATGAGCTGTGCTGGGCGGCGCCAGTCAATCTCCGTGTCCACAGCGACCAGGAGCACAACCAGAGGAATGAGCCACAAAAGGTACTGCGGGGAGAAGACCTTATTGGCCACAATGACCATGCACACAGCCATAACGGCCAGGCGGATGCCATCAATGGGGCGGATTTTCTTAAAGAAAATAATCCACAGCGCCAACGCAGCCAGGAAGAGAATCATCAGATACTGGGCATAGTCAGCTGCGGCGGCCAAGACCTCCACGCCTGGACCAAAAATCTCGTAGGATTTGGATGGGGCAAAGCTCACCGTCCAATTCTTCACAAACATGAAGGCCACGAATAGTGGGGTGGCAAAGATGGATTCAATCTGCAGGCCACGGTCCGTCTGGTAGGTCAGCGGGCTAATAATGCGCTCCGGTCCGTGGAAGATAGCGGTCAGGACGCCGAAGAGGACCACGCCCACCACAAAACCGGCGGCGCGCAGCCATAGGGCGCGCTCACGGATATGGGTGGCCATTGCTGCCGCGAGGAATGCCGGCCACAGCTTGAGCCAGGTTGCGACAGAAAGCAGAATTCCAGCCCAAAAATCGCGGCGTAGATACATCAGGTAGAAGGCGAAGAAAACCGCAAAACCCGGGTAGATATCCAGGCGGAAAACCGTGGTGGATGCCATGGTTGCGCTGGCCAAACCCCAGAATTGGAAAATCGGGAAATCAAATTTGGTGTAGATAAAGTGGCTGAAACCCATTACGAAGGCCACCACCACAATGGGGTAGAGCACAATCATGTGGCCAAAGGAGAGGAAATTCAGCAGGTAAATAATCCACACATTGGGGGCTGGGTACTCATTGAGCGTGTTCGTACCATCAATCGCGCCGTTGTAGTATTCCAGGGTTCCATCAGGCACACCCGTAATGGTGGTGCGGATGGCCGTGTAGATTAGCGGGAACACGTGGAAGAAAATGATGATTCCCCATACTACCTTTGGGGAATTCACAATCCGCGCAGAAAAGATTGGTGCTCGCATAGTCCCTAATCTTATCATTGACGCACGTGTGTTAACGCTTTATTAGCTCCGAAAATAATAAGACCAATGGCCAGGGCGAGGAGCATTCCAATCCACGTTCGCGGATCGGCAAATGCATTATTCAGATGATATTCATGCGGGGAGACAGTGGCACAAATAATCGCAGCTGTAATAGCCAAGATGCGCAGCCACTTATCATTACGAAGCCACAGCACCACCGGGGCGAAGAGCCAGAAGAAATACCACAGGTGGATAATCGGGAGGGTGAGGGCCAAAGCCGCGTAGACTGCGCAGAGGGTGCCCATCCAGCTGCGGTTTTTCTTGATCATTTGGTAGACAAGATAGACCGTGACGAGGACGAAAATAATCAATGCACCGTGCCTCAATACAGCGGCCAGGGTTTCTTGGCGGGAATAGTCGCGCGGGGACCAGAGGAGCGTGGCATAATACGCCAGAATGGAGATAAAAGTGGGGACGGATTTCCAGTCGATTGCCTTTGTTGCCGAGTTGGAATTTTCCAACCATCCCGGGGAAAATCCGCAAAGAATGCTCAGGCCCAAGGCAATGAGCAGCACCAGACCGCACAGTAGGGCCGGTACGCAGAACTGTATCCACGGGGGCTTCTTGCCCAGGCTGCGATAGTAAGCAATGGCACCAATACCCAGCACCGGAAGGGCAATGATTTTAATAAAGGAGGCCACCACTGCGGTGAGCACGAATAGGGCGCAGTAGGTCAGGCCCGCGTTAGTGCCTGCGCCTTCCAGGGCGCGGAAGAGGAAAACAAAGGCGAGCAGCATGAGCACCGCCACCCACACGTCATTGTGCAGGCCAAAAAGGCCGTGGGCAAAGAAGATCGGGTTGAGGAAGAGCAGCCACATCCAGGGGCATGGGGAGATTCCCAAGCGGGAGCAAATCTCCTTCAGGGCCCAAATGCCGACTATGGCCCCGAGGACTACCACAATGCGGTAGGCGTAAATGAGGCCCAGCATATTCGAGCCGAAGAGCAGGGAAATCAGCCCTGAGGTGACCATATGGACCGGCCCATAAGGGGAGGGCTGGTCCATCCAGATTTCCGGGATGCTCTGAAGATAGCTGCTATATGGGGGAAGAAGATCCAGCAGGCTGCCAGCATAGGGGTCATCGCCATTGGCCACGACCTTGCCAAAAGCCAGATAGGAGTAAATATCCTGGGAGTACACGGGGGCCGCTGGCAGGGTGGGGACCAGCCACAAGGCAAAGACCTTAAGCTGGCGGCTAAAGCCCACCTGCCACATCCAGCCCATTGCCACCCAGGCAATGATGACCGAGAAAAGACCGGTGGCCACCATGGTTGTGGCCGTATTATCGCTGAGCGTACCTAGCGTCCAGTCCGCGAAGGGATTCCCCACCACAGGAAGTTCACCTGCGGCAAAGGACCCGCAGGTGATGGCAGAGACGCCAAGGAATCCCAGGAGTGCAGCTGCACCCCAGCTAATTCGCTGGCTCATGCCTATTCCTCTTCGCGATCTATTGAATACTACCGGTCTGATTTTACCTGAATACTCTCACGAAGAATTATGAACATACTGAATCTATGGTCTCACGATCGGACGTAGATCCCTTGGGATTTCTGGATTCCCGCCAATACCAAATGAACGGAAATACAGTTGCCTGCCGTAATATGCTCGAACCCTTTGTTGGAGTTCAGCGTACCCGGTTTCGCGGATTTGATCATCAATAAATTCCTTATGGGGAGCTACTGGAGAAAAATACATCCTACTTACTGTGCAGCGACCATTGTGAAGATCCAGGCTTCCACCGGATAGAATTCCGTAAATATAGCGCTCATTAGCCCCATGACCACGCATCGAGGTACCTGAATCACCTTTACAAATTCCGTTTGGCTCCTCGCCTCTATTTCGCTTCCGGTTTTCCTCTGCGTCCTGCCCCTTCACTACGAGGAGACCTTTGGCCTGGAATCCGGAGGAATAAGTTACATCCCGCTTTTCTCCGGTGTACCGAACATGAGCCCACGTCGGATAATCTCGCCATTTAGGATCCGGACCAGAATATCCATTGGCCATCATGTCATCCTTGGTCGTCGGCTCTCGATCCGAAATGATGAAGCTATTATCAAAATCCAGACCACCATCAATTCGAATTAAGGCCAGATCGTGGCCATCACCCGGTGGAATTATGATCTCAGCGATGCCCCCATGATGCCCGAGTTCACGCTTAATAAATCCGATGTTATTCTCTCGACCAAGTACACAATGTTTCGCCGTAATCCACAGATACTTTGAAATTTTATTGGCAGTACAGGAGGTACTACTTGTATTGGCGCGGAATGTCGTGGCATTTCCCATGACCAATAGCCCGACTCGCAAATCTGATGCCTTAGCATTACCAATAGATCGATCGCGATATACGAGCATTTCGTAGTCATCAGAGTTGATATATTCAATCTCTTCGAGGTATGTGGCAAATCCTTCCAAATCCTCAACCTCAAGCCCCGCATCTAGCAATTGTTGCTGGCTATATTCGCCAAATTCTCCGGCGGTTTCAGCCGCCTGCACCACTGGTACAGAGAAAACAAGACCAATGGCACTAAGCAGTGCACCCACGGCGCGACCTAACTTGTTACTCATAGGGGTCTCCCTCTTAGCGGAATGAAATTTCTTACAAGTATAACATCGTCCCCCCTGAAAACGCAAACCTATTCACCATGGCAATAGCCAATGTAGTAGAGTTCCTATACACTTGGAAGCGTGGAGATCACTGCATGGTTAAACGCGCTACCAATCCCGCTTGTTCCAGTTTTTCTAGCATGCCTCGTATTATGGATCCTGTGCTTATGCGCCAAATTATGGGAGGAAAATAGGCGAACCCCTGCCCCCATCTATTTGACCTGGTTGACCTACCGGCACAAAGTGCTGACCTTCCTCATTTTATATGCAGTTATCATGACTATTTGGAAGCACGATAAGCTGGCACAAATTGAGCTTTCTAGGGTGGGTGGTGCACCAACTATTCTTACGGCTGGCCTGCTTCCTGTTCTAACTACCGTCCTCAAACTCTATTGGGATCGTGTTGCCAACAAGACTCACTGGGATGACAGCCTTGCCCAGCAAATAAAAGCCCTCAGCTCGGACAAGCCTTTGGAATGCATCAGTGCGCTCAATGCCATAGTTTCGCTCTCCCGTCAATATGAAAGCAGCGCGTGGCAGAGACTTTCGCATCCAAAAAGCATTAATGAGAGCGTAGAACTCTACAAGCAGCAATGCGTGGATGCGATCTGCGCCTTCATCAAAGCCGTCGGAAATAAAGATAAGGCCGAGGCACAGCCGCTTCAAACGGCAGCCATCAATATCATCCGTGAGCAATGTAAATCGGAGGGGAAAAAGCCTATTAACCATTGGTCAGGCTGCGACTTTCGCCTCCATCAGACGACCTTCCATGCACCGATGCACCTAACAGCCGTCTGGATCTCTGGCAAATTTATCCTATGGGATTCAGTTTTCTGGCATCCAATTTATTGCAGGAATTCGTACCTCGAAGATGTGGACATCAATGGAGCAAAGTTCTTAGGGTCCCGAATTTTTATTGAGAACACCGAATTTGGCAAACTCTTCGCCCAAGGCACCGTCATCATGATAAGCGATATATTCTGCGAAGAAACACATGCTGCGGAGCTGTTCATCGGTCCGATCCTAACGCACCCCAGGCCACCCAAAAAAGCCAAAGAATATATTAATTATGACGGCAAATTCTTCATGCGTGGCACAATTGACAAACCCAGGAGAAAATTCAAGGAATGCGCCAAATCAAAAAATTTCATTGACGCGCGTGGACGTGCAGAAATAGATCGTGATGTGACCAAGGCATTAGAAAAATTATGTGCCAATACATATTGCGATGAGTACCTTGATAAATTGGAACATGCCTTCAAAGGCGCGCCGTAATGCCAATCAAAAGTGCAGGCATCGCAAAGCAAATATAATTGCCCTATAATAGACTAGTGAGCATTCTGCACAAGATTCGGTCTTCTGGTGAACCGGTTTTCTACTTTGATGAGCTTCTTCGCTCATCGGACAGTCGTGACCGCATTTTTCTTCTGGCCCCAGTACTGCTCAGCCTGCTGTGCCTGATTTTAGGCTTTGCCAATATCACGAATTACTGCCTATTCGGTGAAGGCATGGATCTAGAGATCTTCCGCTTTGCGGGTGAGCAACTAAAACAGAATGCATCCCTTTACTCCGGCTTTACTGAAGAAACAGGCCTAGGCCTAGCCTATATCTATCCCCCTTTCGCAGCTATAGTATTTATCCCACTCACATGGCTGCCATTGCGGGATATTATCACCATCTGGACGTTACTTACCGTTGTTGTAGTTTTTACGGTGCTTTTCCTCGTGACCAGGCGACTTGCCCCGCAACGCTCCAAGGTTTATGCCCTGGTTTTGTCTTGTCTTTTCCTTGGGCCAGCTCTCTTATTCGAGCCCATCGCCGCGAATATCTACTACGCACAGATTGATATCTTCCTCTTCCTGCTGGTCGCCTTGGACGTGCTAGATTTTCTGCCCCGCCCCCTTCGTGGCCTAGGGATCGGCCTGGCTGCTGCCATTAAAGTCACCCCAGCCTCTTTTGCCGTAATTTTCCTTGCCCGGCGCGACTGGTATGCCGTCGCTGTTTCCGCAGGCACATTTCTTTTTTTGGCCCTGATTGGTTATGCAGTTGTCCCCGCCCAGAGCGTTGAGTTTTGGACCGACGTAGCCTGGGATACCACGCGCGCCGGCGCATTTGATTACTGGCTAAACCAGTCCATCAGCGCTTTTCTTAGCACTGCAGGTGTAGAGAATGCTGCCATTCCGCGAATAATGACGTGGGTTCTCGTGGTATTCGCCGTCATCGCCATTTGGGCAGCCTGGAAATTTGCCCTTGCTGATAGGAGTGTCAGCGCCCTAGCTTTTGTACTTTTGTCCGTATTGTTGTCCACCCCAATCTCAGTCACCCATCACTGGGCAGGCATGGTCATTGCGATCCCTATGCTGTTTATGTTTAAAGATCGCATGCTCACCTACGGTTTGTGCCTCTTTGTCTTCTGCGGGATTCTCGTAGGCATCAATAACCACTCGGGCTTTGAGGAGAATTTTGGCGACTTTGTCTATGAAAATCCCTGGTTTATACTCCGCTCTATTGGAATATTCGGTATTGCCCTCTACCTTCAGTTCCTGGCAGCTGCAATACGAATTGCCCCAACAAAGCTAAAAAACCACGAGGATTCATAAGGAATCGCGCACGCTAGGATTTGTTGAAAATCCACACGCGCTGCACAACGAAGTTAATCACCGTCGCACTACCCTGCGCCACAGTAAAGGCAATGAGGGTCGCGTACGCATTAGCCAAGCCCAGACCGGTTAGCCCAATAAAGCCGTATTTATACCCAAGCACATTCACAAAATAAGTGATGGTATAGAGCACCGCCACCTGCACCATGCGTTTAACAGATGGCTCAGCCTTAAAGGTCCAGCGGCGGTTAATCATATAGGCGCAAATCGTGCCGAAAATAAAACCAATGGTGCGCGCCCCGGCCTCACCAAATCCAAATTTATATTGGAAAAGCGCGGTGAGCCCCAAATCCACCACAGCGGAAATTACACCGGAGATAATAAACTTCACGCCTTGGGTGGCAACACTATTATCAATTGGATTTTGTTGTTCTGCATCAGACACGAATCCATCCTACATGAGTTTTGGTTTCTCCTCCGCACCACGAATACGCAAATCTACTAATAAACTTAGTCTGGCTAGAATTTTCACTGAAAATCGCCTATATTTGTTTGGGTGAAGAACCCGGGCAAACATCTTTTTTCTGGCGAGCCAGTTTTTTTATTATGACGACCTCTTCCGTTCATCGAACACCAAGGATCGGGTCTTGCTCACCATCCCTCCAATTCTTTGTGCCCTAGCACTTTTACTGAGCCTCAAATATCTTTATGATTACTGCGTTGAAGGCCCAGGAATTGATATGGAGATCTTCCAGCTTGCTGGCCAGCAGATGCGCCACGGCGGTGCACTCTATGAAAACTTCATGGAGGAAACGGGGGTTGGTCTCGCATATATCTACCCTCCTTTCGCGGCGATCCTCTTTATACCGCTGTCCTTCTTCAGTCTCCGCGCAGTCACAGTGTTTTGGACAATCCTGACCTTCTTCTTCGTCTGGGGCATTCTTTATATGGTTACTCGCAGGCTTGCTACGGAGCGTTCTGCCCGTTACGCTGCGGTTCTTTCCTTATTTTTCACCGGCCCAGCCATGCTTTTTGAGCCTGTTGCTGCCGGTATTCACTTCACCCAAGTTGACCTGTTTCTTTTCCTCCTTGTTGCCCTCGATGTGCTGGGTTTCTTGCCTCGCCGTTTGCGTGGTCTGGGTATTGGTTTAGCTGCGGGTATCAAGGTGACCCCAGCCGCCTTCGCCGTAATTTTCTTGGCCCGACGCGACTGGTACGGCATTGCAGTTTCTGCTTTCACTTTCCTGGCCACGGTCGCCCTTGGGTTTATTGTTACTCCGGCCCAAAGTATGGAATTTTGGACTGACGTTGCATGGGACACCAAGCGTGGCGGCACTTTTAACTATATGCTTAATGAGTCCGTCAGCGGCCTTTTGGCCAGCGCAGGAATGTCTGATGGCGCGATTCAACACACTATGACTTTCGTTTTGCTGTTCTGTGCTGTGGTGGCTCTTTGGGTTTCGTGGAAGTTTACCCAGGTCAACCGTGGCGTAAGCGCCTTTGCTTTTGTCCTACTTTCAGTGCTTCTCTCGGCCCCTATCGCAGTGACCCACCACTGGGCCGGCATCATTATCTTCATTCCTATGGCGTTTATGATGAAGGATCGCCTGCTCTCTTATGGTTTTGGCTTAATGGTGGTTAACGGATTGCTCATCGGTTGGAATAATCACGGAGGCTATGTTCCTGATCGTCTTGGCGACTTCATGTATGAAAATTCCTGGGCAATGTTGCGTGCCATGTGTATTATCGGCCTGATCATGTACAGCTTGCTGCTAATGTCAGCAATTCGGATTAATCTGCCGAAAAAGACTCAGGATTAGTCGCGGTGGCTCGAAGAATCTCACGGTAGTATTCGAGCCTTTCGACGGCACTTTTACTCCTCACCCCATATGCCCCATATTTTGCCAGGGTGTCCAGGGATCGCGCACAGAGCGCCCGAATTTTGGGTCCCGTAAGAAAAGACCCATCATCATCTTCCCAGCCCAAACTATCCATGGTGGCTTCCACAATCTCATTGCCCAGGGCTTCCCCACCCAGGGAGGCCAAGGCCAGCACCATAGCCCAGTAGGCATCTTTGGCCGCTGGTTCTTCTTCAAAGGGCAAAAGGCGCAGGGCCGCTACCACCTCAGGGGCAAGATTGGTGGGTCGCCCAAGGTCAAGGGCTTGTAGCAGGGGCACAAAGTCAAACATGCCGGAGCGTTCAATAAGCCCCCGCACATAGGGGTGCACGGTGGCCAAAATGGCCTCAGTGGCTTCCCTACCCGTTAGGCGCGCATTAATGGCACTTAGGTCAAAGGGCTGGTTCATAAAATCCCCACCCCCACCAATGCAGAGGGCTTCCGGGGTGCCGGCATCGCGGGGATATATATCGAGCAGTTCTATATCGCAGTCCCACAGCCCATAGGTATAGCGCAGGGTATCGCCCTGTTCGGCTAGGAAAAACCCAAGGGGCAAGCCAATATTGGTGAGGTCTTTATCGCCCAGCATTACCGCCCAGGGGCTGCCTTTTTCCTCAAGGCCAAAGGCAATACCCATTACCCGGTGGAATTCCTGGCATCCCATGGCACTATTAATGCCAATATGGCGCACAATGTCCTCCTCTGGGCCCAGCATAATGGCACGCACAATGAGCGTGCTCTGGGCATAATCAGTGGGGACAGTCATATCTCCCAGCGTAGCGATTTTATCCCCGGCGCGTTGGGGTAATCTTAGTGGTGTGTTTAGTTTTGGACGTCGCTCCCAGGGAAAAAAGGCCGATACACATATTGCGGCCGAGCAAACAAATCTGCCATTGAGCCCCGCAATGGTGCTGATGATGGCCCAAGAAATCCCTATTTTGGATAGCAACGATCGTGCTCGCGTCTATGAGATTCTGCGCGAGTATGATGGCCCCATCATTGAAGCCCAGGATCAACTGCCCGAGGAAATCCGCACCATAATGGACCTTTAGCCCCAGTTTTATCCCTAAAAGAATTTAATGGCATATCTCACATTGTGCATGCCACTGCCACACAAGTCCCATATTTGCGGGTAAATTTGATCCCGATGACTAGCAGTAATGGCATGTCCAGCACCGCAGCTTCGAGCGGTGCCTACGGAGCCCTTCACACAGAAGCCAAGACTTTGACCGGTTGGGGCCGTACTGCCCCTTCCACGGCTGAGGTTTTGTCCACTCCTGACCTTGAGGAGATTGTCCGCGCCGTTAAGATGGTGGCCGAGTCCAATGAGGATAAGCCTTCCTACCTGCGTCGTGGTGTGATTGCCCGCGGCATGGGTCGTTCCTATGGCGACCCAGCCATGAATGGTGGCGGCCTGGTGGTTGATATCACCGCCCTGAACCAGATTCATTCCATCGACCCAGAAACCGCCATTGTTGATGTCGATGGTGGTGTCACCCTGGACCAGCTGATGAAGGCCGCCCTGCCTTATGGCCTGTGGGTTCCTGTTTTGCCTGGTACCCGCCAGGTCACCATTGGTGGCGCTATTGGCCCTGATATCCACGGCAAGAACCACCACTCTGCTGGTTCCTTCGGTGACCATGTGGTTTCCATGGAGCTGCTGGTAGCCGATGGCCGTATTCTGCACCTGGAGCCAGAAGGCTCCGCTGATGATCCTGATGGTTCCCTGTTCTGGGCCACTGTTGGTGGCATGGGCCTGACCGGCATTATTGTGCGCGCCCGCATTAAGATGACCCGCACCGAAACCGCCTACTTCATTGCTGATGGCGACCTGACCGCCAACCTGGATGAAACCATCGAGTTCCATTCTGATGGCTCCGAGAAGAACTACACCTATTCTTCTGCCTGGTTCGATGCTATTAGCCCTGAGCCAAAGCTTGGCCGTGCTGCTATTTCCCGTGGCTCCCTGGCCACCCTGGCCCAGCTGGAGGAAATTGCTCCAAAGCTTGCTAAGGACCCATTGAAGTTCAATGCCCCTCAGCTGGTGACCGTTCCGGATATTTTCCCATCCTTCACCATGAATAAGCTCTCCATGATTGCTATTGGTGAGCTGTGGTGGCTCAAGTCCGGCACCTACCGCAATAAGGCACAGAACCTCACCCAGTTCTACCAGCCACTGGATCTCATTGGTGAGTGGAACCGCGGCTATGGTTCCCGTGGCTTCCTGCAGTACCAGTTTGTGGTGCCTCGTGAGGCTGTGGAGCCTTTCAAGGATATTGTTCGTGATATCCAGCGCTCCGGCCACTATTCGGCCCTCAATGTGTTCAAGCTCTTCGGTGAGGGCAACCGCGCCCCACTGTCCTACCCAATGCCAGGTTGGAATGTCTGCGTGGACTTCCCAATCAAGCCAGGTCTGGGCAAGTTCCTGGATGACCTGGATAAGCGCGTGATGGAATTCGGCGGCCGCCTCTACTTGGCCAAGGAATCTCGCACCTCTGCCGAGGACTTCCATAAGATGTATCCAGGCATGGAGGGCTGGTTGGAGACCCGCCGCGCCATTGACCCTAATAATGTATTTGCCTCCGATATGTCCCGTCGTCTCGAGCTCAACTAAAGGAGAACCCATGCTTAATGCTGTTGGTAAGCCACAAACTATTCTGGTTCTTGGCGGCACCTCTGATATCGGCAATGCCGTAGTCAAGGAATTCCTCCATAAGGGCCCAATTCACATCATCCTGGGCGTTCGCCCAGGAGAGGCCGGTATCGACGAAACCGTCCAGGGGCTCACCGCCGCCGGTGCCTCCAAGGTGGACGTGTTGGATTTTGATGCTACCGACTTCGATTCCCACGAAGAGGTCATCAACAAGGCTTTCGCCATCGCCGATATTGATGTGGCCATTATTGCTTTTGCTGTTCAGGGCGATAATGAGGAAGCTTGGCAGAATCAGCGCAAGGCTGTGCAGCTTGCCCAGATTAACTACACCGGCTCCGTTTCTGTCGGTGTGCTTCTCGGCCAGAAGATGAAGGAGCAGGGCCACGGCTCTATTGTTATCTTCTCTTCCGCTGCTGGTGTGCGTGTTCGTCGTTCCAATTTCGTCTATGGTTCCTCCAAGGCGGGCGTGGACGGCTTCTTCCTCCAGCTGGGCGAGGCCCTGCGCGGCACCGGTGTGAATGTCACCGTCATCCGCCCAGGCCAGGTGCGCACCAAGCTCACCGCCGGCATGAAGGAAGCCCCACTGACCTTGGACCGCGAGCAGGTGGCCAAGATGGTGGTCGATGGTGTCATCAACCGTAAGGACCTGGTCTGGGCTCCTCCAGCCTTCGCCCTTGTTATGGCTGTCATCACCCATATTCCACGCAAGCTCATGCGTTATATGCCTTTCTAAAAAGGCCCACACCCGAGCAGCACGACCCCCACTTCGGTGGGGGTTTTGCTTTGCCCAAAAGAGCGCGCCACTAGCCACAATTACAGCTTTTTATGCGAAACTAGAAGGTATGACAGTTTCGGAAACCGGGACATCGACCCTCCCCCCGAGTATGGAATATACGCGGGACCGTCTAGGAACCTGGGGCACTGTGCTTTCTGTCGCCGCTGCTTTCTTCGGTGGCGCGATTTTTATGCTCCTTTCCTGGATGGTGCTTAAGCGTACCCATCTGCCTGCTTTTGGCGGCTCCATGGTCTCTCGCGCCTTGGCCACCGCCGGCACCGTTTTGGTTTTGACCGTGGTTGCTGGCCTGGTGATGCTCTGGCTCAACCAGAAGGAGCGCCCTAATCGCCTGCTGCGCGGCCTGACCTATGTGGTGTGCTATTTGGCCCCGGCTGCTTTGGTGATGACCTCTACTGCCATCCCTTTGGCGGCCACGAAGCTGTATCTTGACGGCATTACTGTGGATCAGGGTTTCCGCACCCAGTTCCTCACCCGCATGACGGATACCGCCCACCTGGTAGACATGAATTATATTGACATGCCTTCCTTTTATCCAGGCCTGTGGTTCTGGTTGGGCGGCCGTTTTGCTAATGTCATGGGTCTTGCCGGCTGGGAGGCCTTCCAGCCTTGGGCTTTGGTGACTATTGCCGCCGTGACCAGTGCCCTTGTGCCGATTTGGCAGCGCCTGACGGGTAGTTTGCCTGTAGCGGTGGGCATTGCCCTGGTCACCACCTGCATTGGCCTGACTGTTGCCGCCGAGGAGCCTTATGCGCTGCTCATTGCGGTGGTTATGCCAGCGGCCACGGTGATTCTGACCCGCGCCCTGCGTGGGGATAAGCTCGCCATGGTGGCCATTGCCCTCTATGCGGGTCTGTCGGCCTCCACCTATACCCTGTATACGGTGGTTTTGACCTTGAGCTTTGGTGTCATTGCTTTGGTTGTTGTGGTGATTAAGGAGCATAGTCTTCGTCCGCTGCTCAATCTGATTATTATGGCCTGTGGCGCGGCGATTATTGCCCTGCCTATGTGGTGGGGTTATTTCCATGCTGTGTTTACTGGCGGCACTCGCCCGAATGCCACTGCCGGCCATTATTTGCCGGCCCAGGCCACCCAGTTGCCGCTACCAATGCTCTCTTGGTCCATTGTTGGCGTGCTCTGTCTCATTGGTACGGTGGTGTTGATTATCCGTTTCAATGAGAAGGAGCTGCGCTCCATGGCGCTCTCTGTCATTGTTTTTTATTGTTGGATTGTTGCTTCGCAGATTGCGACTTTGGGCGGCACCACCCTGCTTGGTTTCCGCATTGATACTTTGATTATTTTCCAGTTGGCCACGGCTGGTGTGATTGGTCTTGCGGAGCTGCGTACGGTGGGTATTCACCAGTTGTATCCGGATCGTATTAGCCCACGCGCCCGCCAGGTTATTACCTTTAGCATGGTCACTATTTTGTCTTTTGCTGGTTTGAGCTACGCCCAGACTATTCCGGCCCGTAACCATAATGCGATTGATCTGGCCTATACGGATACGGATGGTAATGGTGAGCGCGCGGATTTGTATCCTGCGGATTCTGGCCAGTACTACGCGGAGATTGACGAATATATTCGTTCTTTTGGTTATATTCCAAGTCAAACCGTTGTGCTTACCGACGAAAACAACTTCATGTCCTACCACCCATACACCGGCTTCCAGGCTTTCACCAGCCATTATGCCAACCCGCTGGGTGAGTTTAGTGCCCGTAATCAGGCCATTGAATCCTGGGCTACTAGTTCCTGGCTTGAGATCGACACACCTGAGAGTTTTGCTGAAGAACTCCACAATTCCAAGTGGCGTAGCCCGGATGTGTTCATACTTCGTGGTACTGTTAATGACTTTGAAGGGACTGCCCAATCCGAGTATGGTGCCGCCACTGGCTGGCGCTATGACCTTTCGGAGGACATTTACCCGAATAATCCGAATGTGCGATTCCGAGGAATTTTCTTCAATCCTGCCGTATTTGCCACAGGCTGGCATGTGCAGCAGATTGGCCCATTTGTCGTAATTGTCGCAGAGAAGAGTGAGTAGAGAATTGGAGACCATGACGGCTTCTATGACCAAATCCTGCCCGGGGTGGGTGAAGAACCTTGCCATCATTAGTGGTGTGCTAGGCTTTATTTGCTTCATCCTGATCCCTTTCCTTCCGGTCAAGCAGGTACAATCCTCGATTTCCTGGCCACAGAATGAGTCGACCCAGTCGGTCAGTTCCCCACTGATTAGCTATACGGCGACTGATTTTGAAGCAGATATTCCTATCTCTGCGGTCAATTATCTTACGGAGGACTCCCGCGTTATCCTCTCAACCCTGCCAATGGACTACACCAATGCCCCAACCCGTGGCATGGTGGTTCGTTATACTGGCAGCACCCTTGAGGTGGTTTTGCGTAACCGTGTTCCTCTGGAGATTACCCGCGATGAGCTAGCCCAGCTCCCTCAGGACGCGGTCATCCATATTTCCTCCAAGGAGGAGGGCACAAAGGTGACTGTCTCCGGCACGGATCTGGAGGGCGAGGTTGAGGATGATTATCGTCCACAGATCACTGGTATTTATAGTGATTTGGATAAGGATTCTGCTAGCGCCCAGGCGTTGATTGCTGATGGCCTCAATGTTCATGTTGAGGTGGATTCGCGCTATACCTCCTCCCCTACTCTGCTTAAGAGTCTTGCTATTTGGGGTGGCCTGCTCTTCTTGGCTATTTCTCTCTACTGCCTGTGGCGCATGGATCGCGCCAATTCTACTGGCTCTGAGAAGGTCCGTATCCTGCCATATCGCTGGTATATCCCGAAGCCTCTCGACATCATCGTCGTAGCCATCCTCGGCTTCTGGCACATTTTTGGTGCGAATACCTCGGATGATGGTTATCTTTTGACCATGGGTCGTGAGGCCCAGCACGCCACTTATATGGCTAACTATTATCGTTGGTTTGGTGTGCCGGAGTCTCCTTTTGGTGCTCCGTACTATGACCTTCTTGGTTTTATGACCAATATTTCGACCAATTCGGTCTTTATGCGCCTGCCTGCTACCTTGGCTGGTTTGTGCATTTGGTTCCTCCTGTCCCGCTGTGTTCTTCCACGTCTGGGCAAGAAGATCCGTCACCGTTCCAGCGCCCAGTGGACTGCCGCTTTTGCCTTCCTGGCTGTGTGGCTGCCATATAATAATGGTCTTCGCCCTGAGCCAGTGGTTGCCCTTGGCGCCCTGCTCACCTGGGTTTCTTTCGAGCGCGCTATTGTGACTAACCGCCTGCTGCCAGCAGCGGTGGGTGTCATTATTGCCACTATTTCCTTGGCTGCTGGTCCTACCGGTCTGATGGCTGTGGCTGCTATTCTTGCTGCCCTTTCTGCCCTCATCCGTATTCTTTACCAGCGCATCCAGGTTATGCCTGGTAATCGCGCCCATAATGCGCTTGCCTACCTGGCCCCATTCTTGCCTTCTGGTTTTGCTATTCTCATTGCGGTTTTTGCCGACCAGACTTTGGCCAGCGTGATGGAGTCCATCCGTGTGCGTACTGTTATTGGTCCTTCCCTGCGTTGGTATGACGAGTATGTGCGCTACCAGACTCTGCTGCAGCCAACGGTGGATGGTTCCTTTACCCGTCGCCTGCCTATCTTCTTGATGTTCGGTGCGGTCATTGTCATTGTTGGTGTGACCCTTAACCGCGGCAAGGTTCCTGGTTCAGATAAGGCCGCCTCCTGGCGTCTGCTGCTCATGTTCCTGGGCACCCTCTTCTTCTTCATGTTCACCCCAACCAAGTGGTCCCACCACTTTGGTGCCTTCGCTGGCATTATTGGTGCGATTGCCGCCCTGGGTGCGGTTGCTGTCACCTCCCTGACTGCGGAGTCTCGTCGTAACCGTTGGTTGATGTTTGGTGCTGTTGCCGCCATTACTGCCTTTGGTTTGGCTGGTCCTAATGGTTGGTGGTACGCATCCTCCTATGGTGTTCCTTGGTGGGATAAGACCATCCAGTTCAAGGGCATTGAGGCTGCCACTGTGATGCTGGGTATTTCCCTGCTTATTCTGCTTATTGGCGTTGTGCTCTCCTACCGTATTGATGCCCGGAAGGCTCGTGCGGAGGCCACCGGTGAGACCTACACTAGTGATGATGCGTCGGTACGCCACCAGCGAATCAACCGCATTATTAATAACCCACTGGGCATTGCCTATGTGGTGCTGGTCCTCTTCGGTATTGCATCCCTGTCCAAGGGTTTTGTTTCCCAGTATCCTGCCTACTCTGTGGGCGAGGGTAACCTGCATGCGCTCAGTGGCAATACCTGTAACCTTGCCTCTGAGGTTCGTGTGGAGGCCAATACTAATGAGTCCTTCCTGCAGCCTGCCGACGGCTCCCCACTTGCAGATTCCCTGGTTGCTAGCGGCACTGGCTTTGGTCCAAATAATATTCCGGCAAGTATTGCTGCCGATGATATTGATGTGGGAGCGGCCTCTGCTGGTTCCATTGCGGGTTCTGTGAGCTCCAGTGGTTCCTCTTCTTCTGCCGGTGGTTCCGAGTCTGATTCTGATGAGAATTATGGTGGCGAGTCCGGTCTGCGTGCCGAGGCCGGCGTTAATGGCTCCCACGCCAAGCTGCCTTTCGGTTTGGACTACACCATTGTTCCAATGGTTGGTTCCTATTCCGATAAGGTTCAGACACCAGCGAACCTGAAGACCACCTGGTACTCCCTGCCTGAGTATTCTGAGGATGCCCCAATCCTGGTATTCTCTGCTGCTGGTCGTATCTACCACCATGATATTAATGGTGTGGAGCAGGATGGTCAGAAGATCACCCTGGAGTATGGCACCATTGATGCCTCCGGTAATGTGACCAATACTGGTGAGATTGAGCCTATTGATATTGGCCCAACCCCAGCATGGCGAAACCTCCGTGTTCCTTTGAGCGAAATCCCTGCGGGCGCGAATGTGGTTCGTATTGTTGCTGAGGATAAGAGCCTGGATAAGAATGAGTGGTTGGCTATTACCCCTCCACGTGTTCCTACCCTAGAGCCTTTGACTGATGTGATTGACTCTGAGACCCCAACCCTCATTGACTGGGCGGTTGGCCTCCAGTTCCCATGTCAGCACCCATATTGGCACTATGCTGGTATCACTGAGATCCCTGAGTACCGTATTAGCCCTGACTATTCCGGCAAGGTCACCCTGACCCCATGGCAGGACTATGAGGGCGGCGGCGTCATGGGTATCTATGAGGCCCTTGGCACTGCCGAGGAGCTGCCAACCTATCTGAATAATAATTGGCAGCGCGACTGGGGTAGCGTCGAGAAGCTCGAACTCCGCCAGGACGCCTCTGAGACCGACCCGGTCCCAGCCATCGTCGACTATGAGACGGTGACCCGTTCGGGCCTCTGGAGCCCAGGTCATATTAAGACCAAGGACGAGAACTAAAACCAAAGGAGCTGTTCACATGAGCAGCTCCTTTTTTGATCAGATTCTTAAACGGGCGCGGGTCGAATAAAATGAAAGGAGCACCCCAACCCACAGCACGAGCTGCTGGAATGACTGGGGTCGCTGCACCGCTGGTATTGCCGCGGGCATCGCTTCTGGCGCTGCCGCCGGCGCAAGTGTCGGACTCATCTCGGGCAGCGCAGTGCCTGGCCCCGGTAACCTCACTGGCCTGGTGGCCGGCACCAGTATCGGCGCTCTTGGCCTTGGACTCATTGCCGCTTCTCAAACTTGCTAGGAGGAATAACCCATGAAAAACATGACTCGCGGCGATCTGGCTGTTCTCCTTGCCCTCCTCAGCCTCGTATTCTTCGCGGTATTGTCCATCATCGCAGGGAAGTCTTTCTTCAGCATGGCGGGCGCTCTGGCCCTTGTCATCGTACTAGCCTGCGCCACCCAGTATAGGAATAAAAACAAGCAATAACCCCGTAAAACACACGCCGGCACCAAGCCAGCTTTTATTCCCGATAGCGGCAACAACCGTGGAGCGCGTGTACATGCCTTCACAGCTACTGTCTGGGCTAAAATTTCAATTAATTAGTGTGTGTTTCGTTTGCTCGTACTCCACACACCCCCACGGGATACGATAAGGAGGATTGCCATGAAAGCCGTCAACCGCAAATATATGTCTCTTACCTGCGCTGCGCTGCTCGCATTCAGTGGTATTACTACCCCACTGGCCATCGCTGATGAGACGCAGACAGAAAGCACTACTCAAACAGAGTCGGAGGACAACGTAAAATTTCGTGATGGTAGTGGCGAAAAACGACCCAATGTCCTAAGCACCGATGCCGTATGGAATTTCGGAAGTAGTGCCCTGGTCTCTTCGTATTCCAAAGACAATCTGGTGTACTTCACTCAGGACAGTTGGCTTCTGAAGGCAGCACTCAAGATCTTCACCAGTACGCCTTTCTCTTTGATTTTCAAAGACAAGGCTAAGACTGAGCAGGTTCTCCGTGGCCTCTTCGGTTCATACTGGTCCGATGATCAGCGCAAGCTGGTCTGCGATACCGAGAACTACAAGGGCTGGACTCCAGTTCCGAGTGATGAGGAGCTTGCAGAACTCAGGAAGCGTTGTGACCTCGGCTATAGCGCACACTTCATTGAGCGCTTCCAGCTGTTGTGGCGGACGGTAACTTCCTCCTAAGCAACCAGCACACATCAATAGGCCCCAGTGAGACCACTGGCGATAGATAGCCAAGCATGGCGTGATTATTAAAGCGGCCTTTATTCCCACGCCATGCTTGGCCACATACGCAGCACTACTTCTTCAGGAACTGAACTACCGAGTAGGTAAAGCCATTGGCATTGGTGGCAACACCCACACCAAAGCGGTCAATATTAGTGGCGAGAAGCAGTGGGCGGTGCTGATCGGAATTCAACCAGCTGTCCATAATGTCCTTGATGGTTTGGGTCTTATAGTTCTGGGCAATAATCTCAGAACTATTCTGCTGGCGTGCCGAGGTACCCGCAGTGCTATGCGCGGTTGAATTTGTGCGGGCTGCACGGCCCGCCCAGGCCTGGGCATTCTTCTGGGTGGTCTCCACCACCGTCAAGGTAGAAAGACCATTGGCGGCACGAACCCGATTAATCTCCTGGGTGATGCCCTGGACAAGCTGCTCGGTAGTCAGCGTTTCAATACGCGCATTCACATCCACCGTGCTGGCAGCCAACTGGGTTGGTTCCGTCGGCTGGGTAGGCTGAGTAGGCTGTGCCGATTGAGTCGGCTGGGTGGTATCCGCTGGTTGGTTTGGCTCAGTAGTGTTTTCCGCAGGGGTGCTCTGCTCTGCACGGTACTCCGTATAGACCTGTGCCGGCTCATTATCTGCACTGGAACCCAGGAAAGAAGAACCAAATGCATTGGCGGCAATAAAACTCGCTACTATAGCCTTCATAGGTGCTAGTTTAACAGCTGCGGGGCCAAAATCCGGGCAGCCTTGGCAATATCCTCATCACTTCGGCACAAAGCAAAGCGCACCAAATTATCAAAACGCGTCGTCCCGGAGGAGACAAAGGCCGAGACAGGGATACCCACAATGCCCTTATCCACCATCGCATCCACATCGCATTCGGCAAGAATAAAATAGCCGCCCTCAGCACCATAGGTTGGGTAGCCGGCAGCCTCCAAAGCCCGGCGCAGCAGGTCACGGCGCTTCTGCATGCTGGCGGCCGCCTGGCCAATCCACGCCTGCTCCTCCATAAGGGCCTGGGCGATGGCTGGTTGGAAGGGGCTCGCCCCCACGAAGGTGAGGTATTGCTTGACTTCGACGATGGCGTCGATAAGCTCAGGGGTGGCCATGACCCAACCAGTTTTCCAACCGGTGCAACGCAACATTTTGGCTGCGGATGAAATAGTGATGGTGCGCTCCTTCATGCCCGGCAGGGTGGCAATTGGGATGTGCTGGCGGCCATCAAAAGGGAATTTTTCATAGACTTCATCGGAAATCACGAAAATATTGTGGCGGCGGGCAATCTCCGCCACGGCCTCAGTCTCCTCGCGGGTGAACATAATGCCCGTCGGATTATGCGGCGTATTAATCAGAATCGCGCGGGTACGTGGGCCAACAGCGGCTGCCACCGCGGCAATATCCGGGCGGAAATCCGGGGTCATGGGCACAGGAATCATGGTTGCGCCCGCCATGGCAATCACCGCCGCATAGGCATCATAGTGCGGCTCAATGAGAATGACCTCATCGCCCGGGCTGGTCAAAGCGAGGATGGTTGCGGCCAAACCCTCCGTGGCACCCACAGTAATCAGCACCTCATCCGGGGTATAAAAGCCACCACGATCTGCGGCCACCGCCTGCCTAAGCACCTCAAAACCACGGCCCGGCGCGTACTGATTATTCCCCGAAGCAATCTCCTCCTGGGCGCGGGCCAGCATGCTTGCCGGGCCTTGCTCATTAGGGAAACCCTGTCCAAGGTTAATTGCGCCTGTCTGCTGGGCGATTCGGGTCATTGTTGAAAAAATTGTTTCGGCCACCATGACCTAAGCATACTCTTTGATACGATAAGTCCATGACAATGCGTGCGGTCTTTCTTGCTTTAGCGATGATTCTTGGGCTGGCGGCCCCGGCTGCAGCGCAGGTTCCTGCACGCACTATTTTCTATATGGCCTATGATGATGGCACCGTGGTGAGCTACGGCAATCCAGCGGAACGCATCCCCACCCAGTCGCAATCCAAGTTGCTGCTTGGCTATTATGTTCTTACCCATGGCACTGAGGCGGAAAAGACCCAGGTGGAGCCGATGATTGCGGTGTCCTCTGATTATTGGGCTGGGGTTTTTGATCGCCGCTACCCTCAGGCCATTGATACTGTGGCCCGCGAGTGGGGTTTGACCGGCACGAGCCGTGGGCGCTCCTGGGGGTGGGCGACCACCACTGCGCTGGACATGGCCCGCATGATGCAGATTATCCGCCAGGATCCGCTGGCTGCCCCGCTGCGCTGGGGCATGGAACATGCTGCTGCGGTGGCGGCCGATGGCTACCCGCAGGATTATGGCACTGCGACCATTCCGGGTGTGCGTGGCACAAAGTTTGGTTGGTCTGATGAGGGGGATACCAATATCACCGCCAGCTATGGTGATGGCTGGGTTGCGGTGGCCAATACCTATGGCACCGCCCCGGAGCAGACTGCCGACGTTCAGGCGGCCCTGCCCGCTGTGCTGGGTGAGGCAGCGCCCGAAACTGCCGAAAATTTCACTATTTCCCTAGGTCGATTTGAAATTCCGGCCGTAACTGGTGCCATGGTGAAGGCGAAGGTGCGCTGTGTCCCCCTGCCTTTGGCGGATACACAGTTGGTGCCACTGCAGCTCTACCTTATCCTGCCACGGTGCTAAAAAAGCGCACACCCCGAAGGATGTGCGCCTGGAGTCCGCGTGAATTAGCGGATGAAAGCAGGAATCTGCTCGTTTGGAATTGGCTGCATCTGACCAGCATCAACCATCATGTGGTATGCATTCACCACGATGAAGATTGGAATAGTGCTGAATGCAATCATCAAGCCAATGGTAAAGGCAGCAGAGCTACCAACCACGGTGCTCAGTGCGAGAGCGCCGGCAGTTTCTCCATTATCAGCCACGGAAACAGCAGCGGTCTGTGGCTCAGCTGCCTGAGCCTGTGGTGCAGAAATAACGCCGCAAGTCAGGGCGAGAGCACAAACGGAACCAAGAATACGCTTCATTGTAATCTTCCTTAACTTATCGACGAACAGAACGGAGCAGGCCAGCATCGACGAGCGCATTGTAGATCAATACGTCGATAGCCAGGGTGATGATCCAGCCAACTGGGCCACCGCTGGAACCGGAGCTGAGGGTGGTGGCGGTAGCTGCAGATGCTGCAGGGGTTGCGTGTGGCGCAACGAGAGCGGTGGTGCCCATGGCTGCAGCCATGGCAACAGCCATAATACGCTTCTTCATTTGAAATCCTTCACGTCAATGTGTCTGTGTTATACAAGTGTTTCCAACAACACTCACATCAATATATCACAGATTTTTTATGCCACCTTCCGAGCATTATCGAATTTTCTATCCCATCCGCGCAGTACAAAGGCGGTAGACTGAGGAGTCAAGGGAAATCAAAACTGTGGTTTTAATGTGAATAATCTTAAGGCTTTCTTTTATTTACACTCTGTACTGCACTGATATAAAAGCGTTATTTTGTGTAGGAATTTAGGGTTATAGGCAGAAGTGTGTTGGTGCGTCGGTAGGGGGAAAGTTAAGTTAAGGAGTAGTACGTGTGATTAGCTCTTCCTGGTTGGTGGTAATTTGCATACTTCCTGCCAGGCAAGCAAGCAATGCGACCAGGTAGGCCTGTTGCTATAGCAAGAACTTACGCAACTGCGGCATATAAAATAGCTGGAACTGTTCACGTTCACTAGAGTCTCTGTCACATCCGTCTGGTACCAAGAAGAAGGGTAAAGACCTGGGCTTGAAACAACTGCCTATCATGGTCTCCAACACCTTTTTAAAGGCTTAGAAAACCGGCATCCAACTGCGGAGATGGTGGCAAATCATCAACACATCTCTTCCTATAGCCCGAAACGCAACACACTGCGCAGGCTCATAGAAAACGGGACCTTGTTCACCTATTTGAACCAGAAGAACAAGATCCCTGACGTACCAAAAACAAACAACGCCATAGAGAACCAGAATAGACAAATCCGAGGGGTACTTGAACATCACCGGGGATTCGACCTATACAAGCAACTCCAAACCGTGTGCTGGTACTGCTATAAGCGTACCAAAACGCTCACACCCACACAGCTACCAGACCAGGCAGAGATATTCCTCAAAGCCACACCAACCCGCGATGAGCTAGAACAGTGCCTCAACAGCAACGACACAACCAACTAAAACAACAAGCGCAATCCCATACTAAACGCAATCGCACCATTACTTTTGACTAGCTACCCATCAACACAGTCATTGCCTATACCCCTTTTTTATGCCAGCTGCTGCCATCCCAGATAGCAACACATAACCACAACAAGAGTAAGAAGCGCATAACGGATAAAGGTTGGGCCACTCTTAAGCACCGTACGCGACCCCAACTGGGCGCCAATAATATTGGCCACTGCGGCGGCAATGGCAAGTGGGAAAAGTACATCCCCGTGGATAATGAACATCACCAGCGCACCCACATTGGTGCAGGTATTAATAAGCTTGGCGGTGGCGGCACTACGAAGAAAGTCCTGGGCAGTCAGGGCTGTAAAAGCCATAATGAGGAACATACCGGTACCGGGGCCAAAGGAGCCATCATAAAAGGCGATCAGGCCCACCGCCGGTAAGGTCCACCACCAGAGCTTTGGCTTAGGGCTTGCAGCACTACCAAAATCAGGCTTGAAAACCACAATGAGGCCCGCAAGGAGTAGGAGCACAATGACTGCCGGGCGAAGAACCTCTTTATTAATGGAGCTCGCAAGCAACGCGCCGCAGGCTGAAAAAATAAGGGCGATGGGTATATAAATGAGATTTTTTCGGGAAAAGCCCAGGCGCTTATTCAAAGTTATGGCCGCAGAGGCGGTGCCAAAGCAGGCCGCGAACTTATTGCTAGCCAAGGCCATCACTGGTGGAAGCCCCGGGGCGGCCGCCATAATGAGTGGTATCAGCACCAGTCCCCCACCGCCGATCACCGCATCAATCCATCCGGCAACCAAAGCGCCAATGAGGATAATTGCCCACCCGGTTGGGGAAATACTTGCGAGTGCATCCATAGTCATAGCCTACCCCAGGGGTGCCATCGGCCATTACCGCTAAACCAAAAGTCCGATTTTTTCATTAAAAGCCCAGGAAAGGATCAAAAAACCCCGCCGTTGGCGGGGTTGTGAGCTAGGAAGAAGTAATGACCTTCCAGCGCTCGGACCATGTGCTTACACGGCCGTCATTACAGTCAGGCTGTTTGCGCAACATGGCGTCATCATTTGGCGGCAAGGCGCCTTCACCCTCCCACTGACCATTAGAGGTGCAGTAGTAGGTGCGAGCTTCCTCGGTCCAGAAGGGACCAAGGGCGCCACGTAGGGTACGCACACGCACACTATCGGCGCGGAACCAACCAATGATCGGCAAGGAGGTCAGGAATGTGACGAGGTGGAATAGCCAGGAATCTTCTTCACCGGCAAAGGGGTTGTCCACAAGAAGGTTGCCGGAGGAGCCAATAACGGAACTACCAAAATTCCACCACTTTTCACTGCCGGTGGGAATCTCCGAAGGAGTAGGCTTCCGCGTCTTGTACTGCGTGCTGTCCTCACTTGTGGTCTCCTCATTCGTAGCTTCCGTGGAGACTGTGGTTTCCTCTGCAAGTACCGAAGTCGGTACAGCGAGGAGAGTGGCACTCATCATTGCTGCGCCAAAGAGCGCGCCCAGCGTCTTTTTCTTCATAGCACTATGCACCTGTCCCCATTTTTTGGGGGTTAATTCTTACGCTACTGCTTCCTGCAG
>JAUMTX010000006.1:32170-93938 GCA_030530985.1 Corynebacterium sp. | reverse complement strand
CTAGCAGGGGCAATACGCTAAAAAACCAACACGCCCTTTGCCTATACCCCTTTTTTCGTATCCGATTATAGCAGTTTTGTGTAACTTACTTCCGAACGCGACGCTGTGGGCGTGGCGCAACGGTGCCATCAGCAAGCCTACGTGCCAAAACCAGGAAGGCGGTATGGGCATTCATACGGTGCTCAGGGCGAGTAGCGAGGCCCTCAACCTTCCACTCACGAACGAGAGACTCCCATGCCTTTGGCTCAGTGAAGCACTTCTGCTCGCGAATGCCTTCCATGATCTTCATGAGCTGTGGCACAGTGGCCACATAGGTCATGAACACACCGCCAGGAACAAGAAGCTCAGAAACAGTATCCAAGCAGGTCCATGGCTCAACCATGTCAAGAATGATACGGTCTACTGGCTTGTCGCCAATATCAGAAAGGTGGACCTGGGAAAGATCACCCAGGCGCAGATCCCAGTTCTCTGGGGTGCCACCGAAATAGGCGTCCACATTGGACTTGGCATATTCGAGGTGGTCCTCACGGATCTCATAGGAGATCAGTTCACCCTTCTCGCCAATGGCACGAAGAAGAGCCATGGAGAGCGCACCAGAACCGGCACCTGCTTCCAGGACACGGGCGCCAGGGAAAATATCGCCTTCGACCAGAATCTGTGCGGAGTCCTTAGGGTAGATGACGGCTGCACCACGAGGCATGGAGAGCACATAATCCACCATGAGGTGGCGGAAGCACAGATACTGGCCACCCTGGGCGGACTCCACGACGGTGCCTTCATGCTGCCCAATGATGTCATCATGATTGATGCCACCCTTGTGGGTGAAGAATGTTTCGCCTGGCTCCAAGGTGATTGTGAAATGTCGACGCTTGGAGTCAGTTAGCTGAACACGGTCACCGGCTTGGAAAGGCCCAGAGTATGCCATATATTTTCCTTTACTTATAATTCTTTTCTGAAGGCTTGTACTTACCAGAGCCAATAAAGAAGCCCGTAAGTGCAACATGGAACCAGTCAATATCGTACACGCCACACATCTCTCGTGAAGAATGCATCGAGAGCAGTGGGACGCCCACATCTACTGTTGGGATACCGAGACGAGTCGCAGTAATTGGTCCAATGGTAGAACCACACGGCACATCATTATTGCTTACAAAGTACTGTACAGGGACATTCTGTGCCTTGCAGATTCGCAGCCAGCGGGCAGCCGATTCAGGATCCGTGGCATAGCGCTGATTCGCATTGAACTTGATAACCGGACCTTCATTAACAATAGGTGCGGTATGAGGGTCATGCTTCTCAATATAGTTCGGGTGAATAGAGTGGGCGGCATCCGCCGAAACACAGAAGCTTCGGGCATATGCGGCACGAAGATCCTCACCCTCAATACCCGCAATGCTGGCCAGGCGGCTGAGCACATCTTCCAAGAATGGGCCGGCTGCACCAGTACGAGTCTGGGAGCCAATTTCCTCGTGGTCGAAGGCGGCGAAGATGACGAAGTCCTTGCTTGGGCGCTTCATTTCAATCATCCAGCGCTTGGCCGCAACAATGCCTGTGAGAGCACAATACACGCTGCTGAGATTATCCAACCTACTTGCGGCCACGAATTCACAAGCAGAACCAAAACGGTGCGGTGGCTGCAGTGGTGTGGCAATCAGATCCCAGGAGAGCAGCTTCTCATCAATATAGCGCTCCATGGACTCTGGGCTATCCTGCGAGGAAACAATGGCCTGAAGATCCTTCTGACGGTGGATCTCCACATTATCTTTGCGGTACAGGTGGATTGCCAGATTAGGGATGCGGGCAATAGGGCCACTGCGGAAGAGCTTGGAATTGCCCTCCTTATCAATCACCCTGCCGGAAAACTCGAGTTCACGGTCAAACCAGCTGGAAAGAATTGGGCCACCATAAACTTCCAGATTCGCCATGGTAAAACCACTCGAGTTACCAGGACCCGTGCTAAACGGAATTGGCTTCAGCTTGAAGCCCGGCGAATCAGTATGGGTGCCCACAATCTGGAAGGACACATTCTCGGTGATTTCATCGGGGCGAATCCACGCAATCAAGGCACCGTCGCGCTGTACATAGCCGTACTTGTGCTCTGCGTACTTTTCTTCCCAGTTCTCGGTCTCATGAAACTCTTTGAAACCGTGTTCTGCCAATAGCTCAATACATGAATCAACTGCATGGTAGGACGAAGGGGAATTTGCAATGAAATATTGCAACCCGCCGAAACACGCGTCAATGCGCTTCATCGAAGCCATGCGCCGACCTGTCTTAGGAGCTCCATCTCCCTTCCGCTTTGCGGAAACTGTTGCATCGTTCATGGATCCCATCTTAACGCCGATTAGCTTCATGTGGGGAACAAATATCAAATATGCAGGTCAGCCAAGAATAGGCTCAACTAAGCTAAAAGTCTCCCTATCCTGCCCTATAGTGGTTTCTATGAGTTCTAAAGTTTCACTCTCCCCTAGCCGTGCTTGTGAGTATCTGCGTTGCCCTTTGTCTTATCGCTTCCGCGCTATTGACAAATTGCCAGAGCCTCGCACAGAAGCCCAGGTTAAGGGCACTTTGACTCATGCTATTTTGGAGCAGATGCATAAGTGGCCGCGCCCAAAGCGCACTCCGCAGGATGCTCTTGCCATTATGGATGAAGAGTGGGAGAAGATTTGTGAGGCCGATCCGGAGGCTGCTGTCGCTGTTCCAGAGAAGGAACTTCCCCGCTTCTTTTCTAGCGTCCGCGAAATGGTCAACAATTACTTTCTGCTAGAAAAGCCTGAAACTTTCGATGCGACTGCATGCGAGATGCGTATCGACGCCACCCTGGGCAATGGTGTTCCTATCAAGGGCTTTATGGACCGTGTGGATGTGGCACCAACCGGCGAAGTGCGCATTATTGACTATAAGACCGGCAAGAAGCCTATTCCTCGTTTCAGCCATGATGCGACATTCCAGATGACCTTCTATGCCTTGGCCTATTGGCGCATGTATGGGGTTATCCCAACCTATATGCAGCTAATGTATCTCAAGGTCCAGGACTCCATGTACCTCTACCCACATGCCTTGGAACTAGAGGCCTTTGAGGAGCGCCTCAAGACTATCTGGGCCAATATTGAGGCCGATGGTAAGTCCGGCTACTTTGAGCCAAAGGTGACTAAGCTCTGTGATTACTGTTCCTTCAAGGAATACTGCCCTGCTTTTGATGGTCGCCCGCCTGTATATCCGGGTTGGCCCAATGACATGAGTGATGAAGGATCTGAATAAGCCTCAACGCTAAGAAGGCACTATGAGTAAACCTCATAGTGCCTTCTGCTGTAGTTAGGTGCCTCGGGCTTAATCCCGAGGAATAGGGGTTGTGCGCCTAGCTATCGAGATAGAGCTTTCCACGAAAAAGTGGGTGCATAAGATTCTCCGGGGAGAGAACCTGGTTGAGTGTGGCTTCATCCATCAGGCCCTTTTCCAAAACCAGCTCACGCACAGACTTGCCGGTTGCGGCTGCTTCCTTACCAATCAGATCGCCCATGTGGTGGCCGATAAATGGGTTGAGGTAAGTCACAATACCAATGGAATTATCCACATATGCCTGGCAGACTTCCTTATTTGCGGTGATTCCTACCACGCACTTCTCACGCAGGGCTTCAGCGGCATTACCAAGGATACGGATGGACTGGAAGAGTGCCTCACCAATTACCGGCTCCATCACATTGAGCTGAAGCTGACCGGCCTCGGCAGCCATGGTGACAGTGAGGTCATTACCGAATACCTTGAAGCAGACCTGGTTGACTACCTCAGGGATAACTGGGTTGACCTTGGCTGGCATGATGGAAGAACCAGCCTGGCGTGGTGGCAGATTAATTTCACCGAGACCTGCGCGTGGACCGGAGGCCAAAAGGCGAAGGTCATTACAGATCTTGGAGAGCTTCATTGCGGTACGCTTCACCGCACTGTGGGCAAAGACATAGGCGCCGGTATCAGAGGTGGCTTCAATCAAATCACGGGCGGACTTGATTTCCAGGTCCGAAACCTCACTGAGGGTTGCAACAACCTGGTGGCGGTAGCCTGCAGGAGTATTAACACCGGTACCAATGGCGGTAGCACCAAGGTTGACTTCGAGGAGCCTATCGGCAGCCAAACGCAGGATGGTCTGCTCCTCAGCCAGGTTATGGGCGAAGGCACGGAATTCCTCACCCAGGGTCATTGGCACAGCATCCTGGAGCTGGGTGCGACCCATCTTGAGGATATCCACGAACTCATTGCCCTTAGCATTGAATGCAGTTTCAAGGGCATCAATGCGCTCAATCAGCTCGGTGAGTGCCTCATAGACGCCGAGACGGAAGCCTGTTGGATAAGAGTCGTTGGTGGACTGGCTCATATTGACGTCATCATTTGGGTTGATGATGTCATAGCGGCCTTTAGGGAATCCAAGGTGCTCGAGCGCCAAGTTGGCAATAACCTCATTGGTATTCATATTGAGGCTGGTGCCGGCACCACCCTGGAATACGTCAATTGGGAACTGGTCCATGCAGCGGCCGTGATCCAAAATCTGGTCGCAGGCCCACACAATGGCATCGCACTTTTCCTTAGGCAGGGTGTGAAGACGCCTATTGGCCAAGGCACAGGCCTTCTTTACCATCACCATGCCACGGATGAACTCAGGCACCTGGTTGATAGTGGTTCGGGAAATCTGGAAGTTTTCTACAGCGCGGATTGTGTGGATACCGTAGTAGGCAGAATCTGGAACTTCACGCTCACCAAGAAGGTCGACTTCCATGCGGTAGCCTGGGCGTGCTTTGGACTTCTGCTCTTCGACTGCAGCGCGTGGAGCTGGTGGCTCGGAGGCAACCTCAACTACACCGGAAATTGGAAAATCTTTGGAGTCCTTAGGGGTGGAATCGGACTTCTTATTGGCCATGGTATGCCTTTCTTTCAACCGAATGTAACGACGTCTTATCGTTCTTATTCAAAGTGTAGCAAGATCAAAAAAGACCGACACGAAACGTGTCGGTCTAAGGGCATATGACTTAAAGGCGGGCGATGCGAATATCCGTAGCCAGGATTGCCTGGGCGCCCAAGGCAGCAAGCTGATCCATGATGTGATTAGCTTCTTTGCGTGGGACCATAACGCGAACAGCAACCCAGTTCTCCAGTGCCAGTGGTGACACAGTAGCGCCAGAAATACCAGGTGTGAGTTTCGTCGCTTCTTCCAGGAGAGCGCGTGGAACATTGTAGTCCAGCATGAGGAAGTTCTGTGCGTGGAGAATACCAGTGATGCGATCCAGCAGAACCTTCATCTCATCAGTCAGGGCAGTTTCTGCACGGGATACGACAACAGCCTCAGACTCGATCAGTGGCTCGCCGAAGACTTCCAGGCCCTGCTGGCGCAAGGTACGGCCGGTGGACACCACGTCGGCGATCGCATCAGCTACACCAAGACGAATGGAAATCTCAACGGCACCATCAAGACGAATAACTTCGGCATTGACACCGCGCTGAGCCAAGTCATCGCGCACGAGGTTTGGATAGGAGGTGGCAATGCGCTTGCCTTCAAGCTTGGCTACAGTCCACTCTTCGCCAGCCTTAGCGGCGTAGCGGAATGTGGAGCCACCAAAACCAAGGCTCAGAACTTCCTGAACCTTAGCGCGGGAATCAGCTGCAAGGTCGCGGCCGGTAATACCCAAGTCCAGATGGCCATTAGCCACGTAGATCGCAATATCCTTCGGACGAAGGAAGAAGAACTCCACATCATTTTCACGATCGAGAACAGTCAGAGACTTGGTGTCCCCTCGGCCCTTATAGCCAGCTTCACGGAGAATCTCCATGGCAGCTTCAGAGAGGGAACCTTTATTGGGCACGGCTACGCGCAGCATTATTTTCCTTTGGGTTTCTTATAGGTAGCGGTAGATATCTTCTGGGGTGAGGCCCTTACCGATCATCACAACCTGAGTCCAGTAGATAAGCTGGCTGATTTCCTCAGCGAGCTCTTCCTTGGACTGGTATTCGGCAGCCATCCAGACCTCGGCGGCTTCTTCAACAATCTTCTTACCCTGGGAATGGATACCTGCATCCAGTGCTGCTACAGTGCCGGATCCTTCAGGGCGTTCTACTGCACGAGCGCTGAGCTCTGCAAAAAGTTCTTCGAAGTTCTTCATTTCACCTATTATTCCACAAATAACTCTTACTTGTTACTTACTTGTTCAAACCAGTTAAGGACGTCATCAGCATGAACGCCATCAAAGCCGGCATGCTCATAATCAATCTCAGTTGCCTCTGGGTTGAGCAGAGAAGCGAGCAAGGTGGTTCCTTCTGGTACTTCGACCTCTGCATGTGCTGGAAGACCGATGAGGACGCAACCAGCATCGTGGGCGGCGCGCATACCAGTTGCAGAATCTTCGAAGACCAAGCACTCAGAAGGATCAGCACCAACGCGGCGAGCAGCCTCCAGATACATATCTGGTGCTGGCTTACCCTTTGGGACCTCATCGCCGCACACACTGTCAGTGAAGAATTCTTCACCAATGCCCTTAATGGCACCAGCAGCAATTGCACGTGGAGTATTGGTGGTTACGAACATTGGGATGCCGCGTTCCTTGAGCTCACCCAGAAGGTTACGTACACCTGCGAAAGGCTCGAGCTGTTCGGAAAGCAATTCAATCATGCGGTCACGCATAATCTCATACTGCTCCTGCTCCCCCTCTGCAGTTGGCTCTACACCAGCGATGCGGCAGCAGACATTGTAGGTGTTATTGAAGGAACCACCAACGGTGAGTTCACGCTCCTCAAGGGTGAGGCGCTTACCCAAGCGCTCGCTCATTTCGAAGGTCGCAATTGCCCACAATGGCTCCGAATCCACCATGGTGCCGTCCATATCCCAAAAAATTGCCTTAAGTTCAGCCATAACCGCCAATATTAGCAAAGACCCTCCACATCACGGCATATGCAGCCATGTGGAGGGTCTGGAAAAGAGGCTAGTTAGGCGGCGGCCTCAGCGCTCTGCGCGCGGCGGTTGCTAACTGCCAGGCCGGCAGCAGCAGCCATACCAACAAGAGCAACAATCAAGGTGATACCAAAGATGATTTGGTAGCCTGCATGCGCATTGTCCTGGTAGGCGTCAATAATCTTGGAGGTAGTGGCATTGACCCAGAAAACTGGGGCGTAGGCAAGGAAGGAGCCAACAGCCATTGCGGAGCCATTAATACTTTCAGGAAGGTGGAGCTCAGCAATAGGTGCAAGAATCACGGCCTTACCCATGAAGATACCCAGAGCCATAACCATGAGCAGGATCATTGCTGGCCACATCATGGAGTCACCACCAGGCAGGATGTAGATGAGACCCACACCGACTGCCGTGACGGCCAGTGCGACAGTGATCATGATGGTGGAAGACTTGAATACATAGTCAGCAATTGTGCCGGATACAAGGCCGGCGATAATGCCGATAAAGCCGGTATTAAAGATACCGAAGGCACCAGATGCAGCATCACTAGCATTGAATACCAGCTTGAGATACGGCGCGGAGCAATAAATGAGGTTGACATAGCACCAGTAGATGCACATGGCTGCAATACCTGCCATCCACACACGTGGACGAAGAAGCACGCGGATCAAGCCCTGCAGCGCCGCAACATTGGCATTCGAGGAGGTATTGGAATCATCACCCTCATCGTGACCGGCAATTGCGTTCTTTGGCACAAAGCGCAGGAGAGCCAGGATGAGAGGAATAAGCAGCAGCGCATAGCCCAGACCGAAGCCACGCATAATGCCATTGGAATGCTCTGGGTAGACAGCCAATAGGCCAATAATGACGAGGTTCATGACGAACTCTGCTGCACGACGAATGGTCTCAAGCAAGCCCATTGCCAGGCCACGGCCCTTGGTGTCCTCATCACGGGCCATGAAACTCACGCCATTGACAACTGCCGGCCAGCCAATGGCATCCCAGACTGCCCAGGAGATTGCAATAGCAACAAAGGCATTAAATGGAAGGCCTGGAATCAGGTAGATAATGAGGAAGGTGATGAGTCGCCACACAGACCACCAGATGAGCAGGCTGCGAATAGTAAAGCGGTTATTCACCCAACCAGCTGGTACGTAGAGGAACATGGCCACACCGATCCAGGCCATGAGAGTACCAAACTGTGCCACAGAGATGCCCAGGGCATCACATAGTGGGAGCATCAAGGATCCCTTGAATGCTTCAAAAGACGCGTAAGTCAGCTGGCCAGCCATCACAACAGTCAGGAAGGCGCCAACTTTTCCTCGTTTGAGGAAGCCAGGAACGGCGATAGCCATTATTTTTCTCCTTGTTGAGAATCCGCCCCATGCACCTTAGGTTTGGGTTCTAGGGGCGAATATGTGGATCTAGCTATTGGGGTTATATTCGTGGCTGATATCGGTGAATATGCCATCCACGCCCCAGTTGAAGAGTTCATTAATGCGGGCTCGATCATTGACTGTCCAGATATTGACCTTTACGCCAGCCTCGTGGAATTGGGCGATTTTTTCGGGAGTTAGGCCCTTATCCTCGGGGTGAATATAGTCTGCATCGACGAGCTCAAGAATGCTGCGCCAATCATCGTAGAGTGCGCAGGTTTCCCACAAGCAGGCTACAGGCCACTTGGGGGCGTGCTGCTTGAATAGATAGAGCAACACGTGATTGAAAGAGGAAACAATGATCTCAATCTCAGGGTTGAGTCGATCAAGTTCCTTTGCCACCTCGTGGATGAGGCGCATAGTCATCTCTTTGCCAGCTTCATTGCTCTTAAGCTCGATATTTGCATTGATACCGGTCGCGTTCAGGAAGTCTACGAACTCGCGTAGCGTAGGGAGCTTCTCCCCTTCAAATTCTTTCCCAAACCAAGAGCCCGCATCAATATCGGCAATATCAGCAAGGCTGAGTGAATAGTAGGAGCCGGTCGTATTCGTGGTGCGATCCAGGCGAGTGTCATGAATGATGATTGGTGTGCCATCACCGAGGATGTCCACATCAGTCTCAATCCATGTAGCACCTGCCTCATGTGCTGCACGAAAGGCTGCCATAGTGTTTTCAGGTGCCAGGCGGTTAGCCCCACGGTGTGCGATTATGTTCTTGTTCATTTTCCTTCTTTCCTAGACGGAATAAATCGCTTCCATTAACGTTACTTAACCCGCGTTAAAATTAAAAGTCAGTACTCGTTGCCACCTGGGGAAATGCCTTTGTGTTTTTGAACACAGCAAACTGCCAGCCAAGATGCGTGGGCGATTGCATATTGGGCATGAAAAAACGGGGCCCGAAGGCCCCGCGAGTTGAGCTGAGAGGGTGGCTCCCCATGAAAGTGGCGTTGGCACATTATTGGAAATCCCAGGAGCCACCTGAACCATTCGTCCTATGATTCAACCCATTAACCACCTTCCTTTCTTTTTCTTCATAACAGAGTGAGTTTGTTTACGGCATCCACCGCATCAATTCTGAGCGGCTTCCACCAAGCCTTGTCGTGGGATTTCCACACAACACCAGTGGAAATCCCCCAACTGCCTAGCAGAAGCTACCACTCATTGTCGAAGAGCGGATCCGTTAGTCGTTTACGCATCTTTTCGATAATCTGCCGGCGGAAGGAACTCCACACAAGCGGATTATCGAAGTCGATCCCGGAGGCCTCATAGAGGGCCCGGGCACCAGCCGAATCTGGTGTTATGAATAGATCAATCTCCCATGGTTTACGGTGGCCCTTCGACCACGCGACTGCACCATACGTTGCGTCTATAACCAGATTGCCTGGGCGATTAGTCACCTGCTGACAATGGTGAGGACAGAAGGAGAGGCTAATCCCATCATGCTGTGGCAGTGATGGAGCCACTACTTGGAGACCTTCTGTTGAACCGCAGTGTGGCATCGCACAGACCAAGGCCTTGGCGGCGTGAATGCGCTTTAGCAGCGCAGGCGGTATGTCTGCCTCAATAGCAGCCTTCAACTCACCATTCTTATCATTAACAATGATGAGATCCTGGCTGCCGTAGCGATGAATAAGACGTGATACATCACGCATATTCAATATTCTGCCTTGAGACTTGACCGTCGCCAGGTCCAAGTTTTTTATTAATTGCGAAACATCAACATTGAGATTGAGGTTCACCTGTGGCACTTCCCCGTCGCCGGTGATACCACGCCAAAGAATTCGCATGAGCGCCTGGCCAGTCTTTTCTTCCTCTGACCAGGACTCCCAATCCTCTGGAGCACTTAGTGATCGCACAACCTCTTGTTCAGCCATAATGGCAGCTTCCAACATGACTGAATCAGAATGAGCCAAGCCATCAAGGCTGACCCTATATTCACCATTGGTCTTTCTTGTGACACCGCCCGTGACGTACCACTGCTCGGTCTCTGCTGAGACCCCAGGGCTAGTGCTGCGCATAGGCGGCACACTTGGTGGAGGGGCGGTGACATATGGGACGGAGTCGACGCCGGCTTCGCGCAACACCGGATCGGCGTTAACCTGTCGAGCACGGGCCTGCTCCGCTTTGAGTTCTTCATGTGCGCGGTTAATCTCAGCCAGTCGTCTGAGCTTAAGTTCGCTTTGCAATACCGCATTATACTTCCTTACGGCTTGGGCCAACTCCGCGTAGATCCACTCGAAAGTGGCATCAGGGTTATCACGAAGAATCTGCTTGAGAGTCCCGAGAATCTTTAAATTCGTTTCATACTCTGGTCCAAGCTGAGTCGTGATTTTGGTACGTTCCACCAAGCGCAGAAGTTCCTGAACTTCATCATCGATGAAACGCTCATCGGAGAACAGTTCATCGAGCACTGGGTGGGCCAATTGCTTACCCCACCAGCGGAGGTTACGGCCATGGGTACGACCAATGCCGAAGTTCGTACGGCAATAGTCAATTTGTTCCTTCGGTTTCATGTCTTTGGTTGCTTCATAGGACTCTTCAGCCATACGGCGCTCCACAAAGGCATTACATTCCGCAAGCTCCCGGGGAGTTGCGTTAACGAGCCAGTCTCTAACTGGCTCAGGCATAGACTTCGAATTCATATTTCGGTACTTTCTGGGCCAAAGCCCCCTAAGGTCAAACGGTCAGGCATCCACGTAAATACGCATGTAGCCACGCTATTTAGTTGAATATTTCCTGGCCGATTGGCACGCTCAGAAAATCTTTAGAAACATTTTTACACGGAAGCAATAGCTTGTGAAGACCCCCTCTAAAAATAGGTGGCTTCAATAGTGCTAAGCCGGTATAGTCATTCAATGATTGCTTCAGTTTTGCCACACAGTTGCATTAGAATTTCTCATCTATGAAACATGAATAATTGGCACTTATTTGACAATAAATGCATTAAAAAACGAGTGAGCAACCTTGCATCTTATTGCATATGTGCAAAGATTCTATGGTGATTTCACACCTTGATTATGTGACAAAGCACACATTATTAATCCGGTTGTGACTACCCCTTTTTGGGGGTATTTTGGCTATATTTCGGGCCTTTAAAGGCGAATATGAAAGCGCTTACTACTAGCATTGTTCCAGTGAAGATAACAAGGCTAGTTCCACCCAAACTTAAAGCTAGACCGCCTACTGCCCCGCCCATCGCATAGGCCAATTGGGTGGACGAGCTTTTCAAACTTAGCGCCATATTCGCAGAATCCGGTGCCGAGAAAATCGCAACCTGCTGCATTACTGCAGATGGGGTCCATGCACAGAAGCCCCAGGCCATCAAGAGGATCACACTGGCGGGACCGCTATGCCAGCTGGTCAGCAATAGGAGGAGAATAAGCGCGTGCAGAGCTAGGACACCCAAGAGTGTCTTACGTATGCCGAATTTATCGGCAATAGGGCCGCCAAGCTTGGAGCCAAAGAGGGTCGCAATACCGAATCCAAGCAAGATGCTGGATGCAATGTGGGCAAGGTCAAGACGCGCTATGACCTGCGTAATATATGAATAGACGGCAGCATAGCCACCGATCCACAGGAAATTGAGGCTGAGCATAAGAAGCACGGTGCCCCTGGTGATGAGCGAAAGTTGCTGAGTTAAGCCGCCGGGTCTAGCATCACTTGGCCCCTGCGGAACACTGAGGTTCATTGCGATTGGAATACAAGCCAGGCAAATAATGCTTGTGCCTAGGAAGATTCCCTTCCAGCCAATGTGATGGGCAATGAGTCGGCCTAACGGAAGCCCAAGGATGAGTGCGGCGTTATACCCCACCATTACTGTGGAGATGGCCGACATGGAGCGGCCTTCCGGTGCTGATTGGCTAGCAATACTAAAGGCCAAGGCGCTAAATATGCCTGAGCCTATGGCAACCAGAATGCGTGAAGACATGACGGCAGCATAACTGTGTACCACCACAGTCATGCCACAACCCACAATGACGAGCAATAGCGCACAGAACAGCAATTGGCGCTGAGGCACCTTCGAGAAAAGTGCAAAGACAATGGGCACGCCAATGCCGCCGGCCAAGGCAAAAATGGTGATCAGCTGGCCGGCGGTGGAAATACTGACACCGAGAGACTCGGCTACGATATCCAGAATGCCTACTAGAGCAAACTCCGTAAAGCTACTGACAAAACACAGCAGTGCCAGGAAGTACGGAGTGCTCTTTGTCTTAAGTGGGCTTGCCACCTTCACTTAACCCTTAGACGTTAAAGTAGGAGGCCTCAGGATGGTACAGCACAAATGCATCCGTGGACTGCTCAGGATGGAGCTGATATTCCTCGGATAGCTCAACGCCAATGCGCTCGGGCTTAAGTAGATCCACCACAATCTGACGGTTTTCCAGTTCAGGGCAAGAACCATAACCAAAGGCGTAGCGGGCACCACGGTAATCCAGGTCGAAGAAACGGCGAGGATCGGTCGCGTCAAAGTCACCTACATGGACACCATCACCCAGTGTGAGCTCCGAGCGGATACGTGCATGCCAGTATTCGGCCAGAGCCTCTGTAAGCTGCACGCCAAGACCGTGGACTTCCATATAGTCGCGATATTCATTCTCGGCGAATAGCTCATTGGCGAAATCGGCGATTGGATTACCCATGGTGACCAACTGGAATGGCATGACATCAACCTGACCAGTCTTTAGCGCGGTTTCCTTATCCAGCACAAAGTCGGCAATGCAGAGGAACTTGCCACGCTGCTGACGTGGATAGCGAATGCTATGAAGGACCTCGGCCTCAGGATGTGGCTCCGCCAAAATCTCGACGGTATCGCCAACAGACACTGCTGGGAAATAGCCATATACTACCGCTGCGTGATCCAGGATGCGTGCAGACTTGAGACGGTCGATCCAGGCACGGAGGCGTGGCTCGCCCTCCTGCTCCACAAGCTCATCATAGTCAGGGCCATCGCCGCCACGAGTTGGGCGCAAGCCCCACTGACCAAGGAAGAGCGCACGCTTATCCAGGTTGGTCAAGTACTCGTTGATAGAGACACCCTTGATGATTCGGGTACCCCAGAATGGTGGAGTCGCAATAATCTCTGGCTTTGCCACATCAGAGCGCTCTGGAACCTCAACAGGCTCCTGCGCCGCCTTACGTGCTTCAGCGATTTTGCGGCTGCGCTCATGGCGAGCCTTGCGCTCAGCCTTCTTGGCCTCACGTGCTTGGGCTTCAGGGGAATCTGGAAGAATATCGCCGCGCTTGATGGCCATGATTTCATCCATGAGACGTAGACCCTCGAAAGCATCACGCGCATAGTGGACTTCACCCTCATAGACCTCGCTGAGGTCATTCTCCACATAGGTACGGGTCAGTGCGGCGCCACCAAGCAAAACTGGAATATCTGCTGCCTTGGCGGAGTTCATCTCCTCAAGGTTTTCCTTCATCACCACGGTGGACTTCACCAGCAGACCACTCATGCCAACCACATCGGCATGGTGCTCACGTGCGGCAGAAATAATGGTGGAAATTGGCTGCTTAATGCCCAAGTTCACCACATCGTAGCCATTATTGGAGAGGATGATATCCACGAGGTTCTTACCAATATCGTGCACATCGCCCTTGACTGTTGCCAGGACAATTCGGCCCTTTGAACCGGTAGAGTCTTCAGCCTCCATGAACTGCTCAAGGTAGGCTACCGCAGTCTTCATGGTTTCAGCGGACTGGAGCACGAATGGCAGCTGCATCTTGCCGGAGCCAAAGAGCTCACCCACAGTCTTCATGCCACCAAGCAGATCCTCATTGATGATTTGGATAGGAGTCTTCTCCTTCATGCCCTCATCAAGGTCAGCTTCGATGTCATTCTTATCTCCATCGATAATGCGCTGTGCAAGACGCTCAAATAGTGGCATCGCCTTGAGAGCCTCAGCGCGAGCATCCTTGGCGGATGCTGCAGTGGCACCCTCAAAGAGCTCCATAAAGACCTGCAGTGGGTCATAATCCTCGGTGCGGCGGTCATAAACCATATCGAGGGCAACTTCACGCTGACGCTCGTCAATACGGTTCATTGGCAGAATCTTCGAGGAGTGCGCAATGGCGGTGTCCAAACCGGCCTCGATGCACTCATTGAGGAATACAGAGTTGAGGACCTGACGCGCAGCAGGATTCAAACCGAAGGAAATATTGGACAAGCCCAGTGTTGTATGGACATGAGGGTACTTTTCCTTCAGCCTACGAATGGCTTCAATGGTCTCAATACCATCGCGTCGGGTTTCTTCCTGACCAGTGGAGATCGGGAAGGTCAAACAGTCAACAATGATATCTTCCTGGCGCAGGCCCCACGTTCCGACAATGTCATCAATCAGGCGGCTGGCAATTTCCAGCTTCTTATCGGCTGTTCGCGCCTGGCCTTCCTCATCAATGGCAAGGGCAACGACCGATGCGCCATGCTTCTTCACCAAAGCCATAATGCGCTGGTATCGAGAGTCTGGACCATCGCCATCTTCAAAGTTCACGGAGTTAACAGCACAGCGGCCGCCGAGATGCTCCAAGCCGGTTTCAATTACTGCTGGCTCAGTGGAGTCAATCATGATTGGCAGTGTGGAGCTGGTGGCAAGAAGACCAGCCAGCTTTGCCATGTCCTCGCGGCCATCACGGCCAACATAGTCGACACAGAGATCGAGCATGTGGGAGCCATCGCGGGTCTGCTGCTTGGCCATTTCGACACAGGTTTCCCAGTCGCCGGCAAGCATGGCTTCACGGAATGCCTTAGAACCATTGGCGTTGGTGCGCTCACCAATCATGGTGATGCCTGTTTCCTGGGTCAATGGCACAGTGGTGTACAAGGAAGAGACATTATCCTCCTTGATTGGGTTGCGCTCCGGGCGTGGCAAATCAATAACAGCATCACGAACAGCAGTAATATGCGCTGGGGTGGTACCACAGCAGCCACCAACCATGGATAGGCCATAGTTGCTGACGAAGTCTGCAGCGGCCTCAGCCAGCTCTTCAGGGGTCAATGGGTAGACCGCACCATTCTTACCCAGAATAGGCAGACCCGCATTTGGCATTACCGATACAGGAATCTCAGAGTGCTGGGACAGATAGCGAAGGTGCTCGCTCATTTCGGCAGGACCGGTGGCACAGTTCAGGCCAATCATATCCACACCCAGTGGCTGAATTGCAGTCAGAGCTGCACCAATCTCAGAGCCGAGGAGCATGGTACCAGTTGTTTCCACGGTCACATGAGTAATAATTGGAAGCTCTTGGCCCAGTTCTTCAAAAGCTTCACGGGTACCAAGAACAGCTGCCTTCACCTGCAGAAGATCCTGCGCAGTTTCAATCAGGATCACATCAGCGCCGCCACGAACCATACCGCGTGCTGCAAGGCGGTAGTAGTCCTTCAGATCCTTATATTCCGCATGGCCAAGGGATGGCAGCTTGGTGCCTGGACCCATGGAACCAGCAACGAAACGGCGCATACCTTCACGGCCAGGCCCCATTTCATCAGCTACCTCACGCGCAATGCGGGTGCCTTCATAGGCAAGCTCTTCACAGCGATCAGCGATATCGTAGTCCGCAAGGTTTGGTAGGTTGCAACCAAAGGTATTGGTTTCTACGAGATCGGCACCAGCCTCAAAGTATGCGCGGTGGATTTCGCGCAAGACATCTGGGCGAGTGACATTGAGAATCTCATTACAACCCTCCAAACCTTGGAAGTCTTTGTCCACGTCAAGGTCGTAACTTTGCAGCTGGGTGCCCATCGCACCATCGCCGATCAGAACTCGTTCGTTCAGGGCGCTTATGAAGGGTGAAGTACTGGTAGCCATAATAATGACAGAGTACCGAACTTTTGCTGGGATATCGACTTAAGTTCCTGGATTTCTAAAAATTTTGAATCATGTTGTTGATACAGCATAATTAGCGTTATGACTAATGCAGACTATGGTCAGTCCGACCAAACCCAACAGCCTGTGACCGCACCGGGTCGTAGCGGTCGAATGAGTCCGGAGAAATCCCTCGATTCGATCTTCCCCGGCAAGAAATGGGTCGATAGTGTGCTGTCCGCTTTGGAAACCAAAGAGGACATGACCACTGCCATTGTGCACCGTTATTTGATGCGCGCGGCTATGGCCGGCATGATCATCGCAGTGCTCTATGTAGTTAACTACGAAATTACTGGTATCTTCTCCACCATCAAGGTTGGCGAAACGGCACTCACCGGTGTCGGTAAAATGATCGGTGCTTTCTGCTTCGGCTGGGCCCTGGTCTTTATTTACTACACGCGCTCTGAGCTGCTGACCTCGAATATGATGCTTGTCGTTACGGGTGTCTACTTCAAGCGAACAACATGGGCTCGAGGCATGAAGGTTCTCACCATCTGTTTCCTCGGTAACTTTGTTGGCGGTGTTATCCTCGCGATTCTCTTCTCTGGTTCTACCCTGACTCACGGTGTGACCGGTGAAGTTATGGTCCATTCTGTGGAGACCAAGATCGCCTATGTATACACTGCAAGTGGTCTGCTTGACCTCCTCGTTCGTGCGATTCTCTGTAACTTCATGATCAACCTGGCCATGCTCCTTATCTACAATGGCCTGATTCAGGAAACTGTAGCCAAGATGGCCTCCATGGTCATGGCTGTGTTCATCTTCGCTTTCCTTGGCTTCGAGCACTCTGTTGCTAACTCTGTGCTCTTCGCAGTTGTTGGTCTGAGCGAAGGCATTGATGTTCTTGGCGCTGTAGCTAACATTGTGGTTGTGCTTATTGGTAACTTCATCGGTGGTGGCCTCATGATTGGTCTCTACTATGCCTACATGGAAGACCGTGACCGTGGTACTCGCCGCCGTGAGCGCGCTGAGGCCCGTGCAGAAGCACGTCGTATGCGCCGTGAAGGCCGCAAGCCAGGCAATACCAACTAATTTCCCGTTTCGAGACCAAGTCTTTTGAATTAAGGTCAAAAAGAATCGCCACCTGTTGTACTTACAGGTGGCGATTTTTTATTGCCATGGAAAGACCGTAGCGCTTAGCCCTTGTCCTCATCCTCCGGGTAGAGGACAGGAATCTCGGCTACTGGGATTCCGTGCATGGCAGACAAGAGGCAGCGAATCTCATTCTCCTCATCTGGCTCGATGACACCGCCATCCCACTTCTCATTGAGCTTACGCAGTCGCTCAATGGTCTCTGCTGGGCTGAGTTGGATACCTTCATGGAGAACCTCAGAGAGCTCTGGGAGAGCACGAACATCATAAGGGGACTCCCACTCCTCACGCTCAGCATCAAAGAGATACGAGCCGGTGGCGAAATCATGAAGCTCATGAACATAGGCGTCCACCACTGAACCAAAGAGGTTGATTCCAAGTAGCGCCCAGATTGCCTGAATCATATCGAAGATATCAGCAGTATTGGCTTCTTCTGCTAGCTCTACCCCGCTAATCCAATGATCGATGAATTCCAGGGCGCCCTGGGTATTCAGATCATCAGCAAGGTAGGAGCGGAGAGTCTGGACATTCGCATTCTCAAGGTGCTCCCCAAGATGGCTATATTCATCCAGGTTAATGTGGGCGTGGGCAATAGCGGACTGCCAGCGCTCCCATCGTGCCGTGGCCTTTGCTTCTACCTCGGTGGACCAGTCCCTGTCGGCGCGATAGTGGCCATCAAGGATACCGAGACGAATAGCTTCAGGAGCCATGCCTGCGGCGGTCAGCTTGGAAACAAAAACCAGATTGCCCAGGGACTTGGACATCTTGACACCATCAAGGGCAATCATGCCGGTGTGCACATAGTGGCTAGCCATGCGTGGTGCGCCACTGGCGGCCTCATAGTGTGCAGCGGAAAACTCATGGTGCGGGAAGATAAGGTCACTGCCACCACCTTGGATGGTGAAGTTCTGACCAATACGGTTTGTGGCAATGGCACTGCACTCTACATGCCAGCCTGGACGGCCAGCACCGAATGGTGCATCCCATTGTGGCTCACCTTCACGGTGTGCGCGCCATACCAGCGCATCCAATGGGTCTTCCTTGCCAGGAGTATCTGGGTCGCCACCACGCTCAGCAAAGAATCCCAACATGGTTTCACGGTCATAGCCAGACTCGTAGCCGAACTGCTCAGTGGCGCTAATACGGGCGTAAATATCGCCGCTTGCCAGCTGGTAGGCAGCACCCTTATCAAGCAGGGTTTGAACTAGTGCGATGACTTCATCGACAGATTCTTCAATACCGACATATTCCTTGGGCGGAATGACCTGGAGATTAGTCATATCGCTACGGAAGAGATCAATTTGTCCCTGGCCGAGTTCACGCCAGTCAACACCGTCACGCTGAGCACGCTCAAATAGTGGGTCATCCACATCGGTCACATTTTGAACAAAATGCACCGTGCGGCCGGTGTCCAGCAGCATGCGGTTAATGATGTCGAAAGTAACATAGGTCGCCGCATGGCCCAGGTGGGTCGCATCATAGGGCGTGATGCCACACACATAAACACCGGCGGTTTCGCCGGCCTGAACCTCGCGGACGACCTTGTCAGCTGTATCGTAGAGTTTTAGGGCAATCGGGGTACCAGCAATACGTGGTACGTGCGGTTGTGGCCAAGAATCCATGGGATTAACTCTACCACCGGCCAGAAATTTTAGGAGGAGAAGATTCCAAACAGGGAGCTGCCGGAAGCTTTATCACTACCGGAATTCCCATTATTCGAATTTCCGTTATTGGAATTGCCCGAATTATCGGTGCTGCCATTATCCGAATTATTACTGGAAGTGCCGTAGCTCAGATCCCAAGTCTTGATCCCGTAGCTAGAGACACTGCCGCTGACACCCATAACCGCATTCATCCAGTTAATAGCTGGAACAGTCGTATATGCAGTCACAGCCTTGGTTGTTGGGTGTGGGAGGTTCGCAGAATACTTCACTGCCAATGGGGACAGAGCGGCCTGAGGGCTGGCAGTACTGGTCGAGCCATCAACAGAGGTATCAATAGCAGATAGGACACCCAGAATGCGCTTATTCTTATCCACAATTGGGCTACCAGAATCACCACGGGCATAATTGCCGCTGGTGGCGTAAAGGCGGTGCGCCGCAAAGTAGATGCCAGAAATCTGGCTCATGGTATACGCGTAGGTGGCCTTCTGAGCAGTGCTAGCCAGCACATCACCTTCGATACGGTTCAGCACATTATTACGGTAGGAGGACCACCCAAAGTCCACAGTCGACAAACCCGAGGTGAACTGCTCAGTGGTATTCATGACACCAGGAGTAATGGTGGTAATTGGGGTCGAAAGATGCAGAAGAGTAATATCCGTACGGTACTGATCCGTGAGGCTATAGGCATAATCTGCCACAGCGGTCGTGATAGGACTAGAGGAATCAGTGCCGAATTTGAGTACGGTCTCACCACTCACACCACTTGAATTGGTGCCCTGTGCAAAAGAATAAGCGTCGCTAACGCAGTGCTCAGCGGTCAAAACCCACTGGGGATCAATGAGAGCACCGGTGCAATAGCTTTGGTTTGCGACCTGAATACTTGCCAGCCAATCCGGGCCAACAGCCAAGTCAAAATCAGTTCCGCCAGCCGAATCCGCCCACGCATTGCCGGTTACGCCAAAGGGTACACCGAAAGTCAGGGCTGCCACGCAAGCAACACTGCTAGCTGCACTTCCCAGCGATCGTACAATACGGCGTGGTGAAGGGGACGGCTTCATACGGGAATCTTTCATCTTTCATTCCGGGGTTCAATACCAGGTGAGTTTATTGCGCTGGCAATGCACCGGAAGCGAGCAAAGCCATAACTAGGATACCAATTGGAATGCGGTAAGCAGCAAACCAGGCGAATGAGTTATTTGACACAAACTTCAGCAACCAGGCAATAGTTGCATAACCTACGATAAAGGCTATCACAGTTCCTACGAATAACTGGGCGCCTGAGGCTGCCTGACCGTCGGTCGGATTGAAGGCATCCGGCAGTGAAAACAGGCCAGAGGCCAGAACTGCAGGAATGGCCAGAAGGAAGGAGAATCGGGCGGCTACTTCACGCTCAAGGCCAAGGAAAAGACCAGCACTAATGGTGCCGCCAGAGCGGGAAACACCTGGGATAAGTGCCAGGCACTGGGCCAAACCCATGAGGAGCGCGTCCTTATAGCCGAGCTTCTCAAAACTACGGTTCTTGCGGCCAGTGCGTTCTACCCAAATAAAGACTAGGGAGAAGAATACAAGGACAAAGCTGGTAATCCACAGATTACGGAGCCCATCGCGAATCAGATCCTTGAAGAGAACACCCGCCAATGACACTGGAATAGTACCGAGAATAACCATCCAGCCCATTTTGTAGTCAAAATTGCTGCGGCCGTCAGCGTGTAAAAGGCCATAGAACCAGGCCTTGAGAATGCGCCAAATATCTTTGGCAAAGAAGACTAGTACTGCGGCCTCAGTACCAAGCTGAACTACAGCAGTAAAGGATGCGCCAGCATCCTGCCCCCAAAACAGGGTGCTCACAATACGAAGGTGTCCTGAGGAGGACACCGGAAGGAATTCAGTGAGTCCCTGTACCAGGGAGAGCATAATGGTCTGAATCCATGTCATGTGGGTAATATCAGTCACTTGGCTAAGACTACCACTATGTCTAATAACTGGCGCCGGCTTTGCGGCCTGTCGCCTGCACGAAATTGAAGTGCTGGTAAAATTTTTTAAGTGATCTCGACTGGCCGTAAAAACCTCGTATCCACCCGTAAAACTATGGCAACCCGCACCATTTTTGGTTTGGGTACTGCAACTATTCTTGCCTTTAGTCTTTCGGCGTGTAGCAATAATTCAAACTCTTCTGATCTGTCCTCTGATGCTGTCATAAGCACCTCAGTAGGTGCCGCCCCGGCACAGGCTAGCCCTGCTAGTGAGCCACTAGCCCAGGGCATGGTACCTGCCGGCCAGCTCATTACGCAGCCCGCCGCGGTTCATGCCGGCTCTGTTGATAGTGGCCTTATTGCCACTGCGGGCAATATTTTGGCTGTGAGGACCGCCGAGGGGCTCATTATTGGCGATACTACCCTGTCGATCCCTTCCACCTGTGGCGATCTTAATTCCACTGGTGATACTTTTGTCCTCTCCTGCGAGGAGGGCGTCTACTTGATTGATGCCGCTGACCCTAGTCTGGATAATCTCATTGAGATTGACGGCGGCGCCACCACCGCTGCCTTGACCTCCACTGGTGATGTTATTGCTGGCCATAAGGATCGTGGCACTGTCACCATTGTTCATAATGATGGTAGCACCAAGACTGTCCAGATTGGTAAGAATGTGGATCAGCTGATTTCTATCCGCGCTGAAGATAGTTCCGATCCAGATGGTGTCTATCTTATTGACCACTCCAATACCACTGTTCACCAGGTTGACTGGAGCAATGATAAGGCCGGTGTTACTCTCCGTATTTTGAGTGCTGTTGGCCGTCTTGCACCTGCTGGTCCTAATACTTTTATTGCCACCGATGCGGGCACAAACCAGGTGTATGTATTCTCTGGTCTACCAATCATGATGAACCACCAATATGGTGTCACCGGCAAGACCCCATGGGCTTTGGTGTGGGATCCAAATAATGAGGTCGCCTGGGTAAGCACCACCGCTGATAATAAGGTGGAAGCCTATAGTTTTGCCACAGGTACCCCTGAAAAATTGGGTGAGTTCAACGCAATTGCACATGCCCGTTCCCTCGCCATGGATGAGTCAGGTAACCTGTATGTAGCTGCGCAAGATTCTGATCAGATTCAGATGCTGACCGCAGAAGAGCTCAAGCAGTACGTGTCCTAAAGACTAAGGGGAAGTCAGATGTTTAAATCTTCGAAGCACTATCCAGCTCATCGCATTCGAACCAAGATGTACAATGCGATGCTCAAGGAAATGTTCCGTCTGAAGCCCGAGACCATTCACCACCTGATCTTTACGGGCATCCAGATGTTTAATATGTGTGGCCCTGCCTACCGTGGCATGGAAAAGCGCTGGGCAGTGCACGACCCTAGCCTTGAGCAGGAGCTTTTTGGTGTAAAGTTCCCTCGCCCGCTTGGTTTGGCCGCTGGTTTTGATAAGAATGCTGCCGCCGCTAATGCCTGGGCTGCTATTGGTTTTGGTTTTGCAGAATTGGGCACGGTTACTGCTGCCCCACAGCCAGGTAACCCAACTCCTCGTCTTTACCGTCTTCCTTTGGATAAGGCGCTGCTTAACCGCATGGGCTTTAATAATCAGGGTGCCGCTACTGCTGCTGGTAATCTGCGTCGTCGTGCCACTCGCGATATTATCGGCATCAATATTGGCAAGACGAAGGTTGTTGCCCCTGAGGATGCTGCTGATGATTATCGCCGCTCTGCTTCCCTGGTTGGTAACTTGGCGGACTTTGTGGTCATCAATGTTTCCTCCCCTAATACCCCTGGTTTGCGTGACCTTCAGGCTGTCGAAAGCCTACGCCCCATTATGGAGGCTGTGAAGGGTGCGACCACTAGCCCTGTGCTTGTGAAGATTGCTCCGGATCTCTCCGATGAGGATGTGGATGCAGTTGCGGATCTCGCAGTTGAGATGGGTCTTGCTGGCATTGTTGCTACCAATACGACTATTTCTCGTGAGAACTTGGAAACCCCAGACCATGTTGTCGAGATGATGGGTGCCGGCGGTATTTCTGGCGCCCCAGTTGCTGCCCGCGCCTATGAGGTTCTGGATCGTCTCTACCAGCGTGTGGGCGATAAGTTGGTTCTTGTCGGTGTTGGCGGCATTGATTCGCCAGAGGAAGCGTGGCGACGCATCGGTGCTGGCGCTTCTCTCCTGCAGGGCTATACCCCGTTCATTTATGGTGGCCCGGACTGGATTCGCGATATCCACCTTGGCTTGGCTAGTCAGCTTAAAGCCCACGGTCTGAGCAATATCTCAGAGGCCGTGGGCAAGAAGCTTCCGTGGAAAGATTAGAACCGAAAAACGAGAACCAATAGTTTAGGTCTCGTACCAACCCCATGTCATGGCGCGGCCTGTGGCTTTAAAGTTTAGATTAAAGCCCAGCTGCGCCATTGGCGTATCACGGTCCAATTCGAGTGGCTCTTCCAGGCTCCACACTGCCCAAATATAGCGGTGTGGCCAACCTGCTGGCGGGTTTGGACCATAGTAGAGGTGAGAGCCGGAGTCATTGCGGAGGGAAAGAATACCTCGGCCAAGACCTAGGTGCTCTTGGTCACCAATACCTTCAGCAATCTGCGTGACATCAATCGGCAGGTTGATGACGCCCCAATGCCAGAAGCCACTGCCGGTTGGGGCATCTGGATCCAGACAGGTGATAGCAAAATAATTGGTCCCGGCTGGGAAGGAGTCCCACTGCAAATGTGGGCTCCTATTAGCACCGAGTGCCGTCACGTCAATAGGCAACTGCGCGCCTTCTTCGAATGTCTTCGAGGAGAGATTGAAGGTTGGTAGCTCACGAAGCGGTGCTGCATAAGGGTCGGCAGCCGGGAATCGGGCGGAATCGTATGTACTCATACTTCAATTTTAAACCCAGCGGCTAAATAATTCAGCATATCGGCCACCACGTGCAATAAGTTCCTGGTGAGTGCCCGCTTCCACTACGCTACCGTTGTCCATAACCAGGATTTGATCGGCATTCATTGCCTGGTCGAGACGGTGGGCAACCACAATACTGGTGCGCCCCTTGGCTACTGCAACCGCTGCTTCTTCAAGCACATGGGCTGTCTGGGAGCCAGCCTCCGAGGTTGCCTCATCCATAATGAGAACCTGGGGGTTGCGCAGAATAATTCGCGCCAGGGAAATCTGCTGGGCTACTTCTGGGGGCAGGACTTCTGCACCGGCACCAATCTGAGTATCTAGACCCTGCGGGAACCATCGTGCCCACTGGGTGCTGTTTTCCCCAAGACCGACAGCTGCCAGTGCGCCGAGGATCTCCTCATCGGCACAGCCTGGGCGTGCAAGGTTTAGGTCCTCGCGGAGGCTTCCTGAGAATAGGTGAACCTCTTGGCTAATGAGGGTTACCTGGCGCGCCCACCATGTATCCGATACGTCCTTGTAGCTGAGGCGCTCGCCGCTAGCAGTTTCCAGGGAGATATCCCCTTCATTTGCTAGCTGGAGACCAGCAATAAGACCACCAAGGGTGGATTTGCCGGCACCGCTGGCGCCCACAATGGCCGTGGTGGTGCCTGCGGGGAATTCCACACTGAGATCCCGAATGATATCTGCACCGCCAGGATAGGAGAATGAGAGATTCTTCACACTAACGGTTGGTGGATCCAGCAGATCTGGGCGGCTTGGGTGCTGCGCATTCTTTGGGGCAATGCGGGCCAAAGCAACTGCACGGCCACAGCAAGTCAGACCGTTTTGGATATCACCGGCAAAGTACAGCAGGTTAAATACGGCCATTTCCAGGCGCAGCACCAGAATCATGGCGGCAGCACCATCACCAGGGGTGATCATGTCATTGTGGGCCAGGATGACTGATGCAACCAGGGTGCCAACGACCAAAAGGCCGTAGGCATAGGTGCCGTGGCGCAGGATGGTATTGACCAGTGGCACACGGTCGGCTTCCGCCTGGATGGAATCCCAAGAGGTTTCTTCCAAACGGCCCACTGCCCACTTTTCAATACGCAGGCGGCGCAGGGTCTGCATGGAGCGCACGGTATCCAAAAGCTGGTTATTCAGGCGGGCCTGGGCGGCTGAGACCTTATTGGTGGCGGCAGGCATGGTACGCACATTGCGCATTGCTGCCGGAATCAAGATGAGGAAGACACCAATGAATACCAGTAGGTACCAAGGGCTCACCAGAAGCATGGTCACCATGGTGAATGGGAACATGAGCAAGGCAATAACAAGACGCACACCAATGGCATTGAGAATGCGGATTGCCCTATCAATATCCTTGGTCAAGCGGGTAATCACATTGCCTGTGCCCAGCTTCATGATCTCAGGGATGGGTGCGCGTAGTGCGGAGACCAGGCAGGCGCGGCGTAGATCCACGCTCAGTCGCCTGGTGCGCTCAGCAACAATAAAGCGAGCAAAGGCGCGGCCCGCCTGCTCAAGCACAGCACACACTGTGGTTATTATCACAATCTTGACTAGTGCCTGAGGGCCACTACCAATGAGCGGCACACTACGACCACCAATCACATCCACTGCGCGACCAAGCACTGTGGAGGTCATTGTCATGGCAATAATCGTGATGGAGAAGGTGATGAAAAATACTGCCCACCAGCCTTTACCCGGCATGCTTGGCAGGGCACGGAGGAATGCACCTGTGTCCTTCACGGAGGCAGGAGCCAAAGCGTCATGGGTCAGTGTGCCCATGCCGCTCTTCTTCTCTGAAGTCTGTGTTTCTTTAGCCTCGGACATAGAAGTCCCCCTCCGTAATAATGCGGTCAGATACTTCGCACCATGCACTCGAGGTGGTGAGAACAATGGTGCGCTGATTCTTGCGGAGTGCCGCCACACGGTGGGCAACATTATCCAAGGTCACAGTATCCAAACCGGTGGTTGGTTCCTCAAAAATGAGGACGTCAGCATTGGTGGCCAAGGCGCGTGCGAGAGCCACACGCTGACGCTGACCACCCGATAGGTTGAGACCAGCCTCGCCGATTGGCGCGGTCGGCAATTCCCCATTCGGACCAAAGCCACCAAGGCGGGTAACAATATCCCCACAGCAGGCAGCCTCAAGGGCGGCGTGGACTGTCTCAAGTGGAATTGTGCCCTCGGGGTTGAGGTTATCCTCCAGGGTGCCCTCAAAAACGCTCACAATATGTGGTGGCGCAACAACATCCGGGGCGTAGCGGATTGCATGTACCGCAGCGCTGGCCTCCGCCAATCGCTCTGGGGTATCAATGAACCACACAGAAAGGCCTACTGGCAGGCGGTCTGCAACCTCCTCAAGCTCAGTATTAGTGGATGCAACAGTCTTATCAGATTCCCCATTGCCACCTTCGACTTCAGCCACAAAGTCGCCAACACGGCCGGTGGATGCACGACCGCGGGCCCAGAATTCGGTGAGGAAGCCCAGGGACATGCCCATTGCGTTAAGGGATGGCACAACGAGCAGAAGCACAGTCACCATCTGGCCGGATGTGATTGTGCCCACATGGGAGAGCCATACGGCATAGCCCATAATGCCGGCACCCCACAGGGCTGGAACAATCTGGCGAATCAGGTGGGTAATGGAGGTGACGCGAGCATCGGCAATCATCAGGTCCAGAGCAGCAGAAACTGCCTTGTCAAAGCGGGATTCGCAGATGTCAATAGCGCCGAGACCCTTCACTACACGGGAGCCTTGGGCATAGTCTGTAGCCAAAGCGATGCTATGACTTTCCGCTTTTCGACGCCTCTCGCTCACGCGCGTTAGTGCCCCGGCGGTCAGGCTGGAGGCAATCACTGTTGCCACACCACCAAGGAGCAAAAGCAAAGCGAGCGGCCAATAAATTGGCAGAATCACTGCGGTGGAACTAATGAGATAAGCCATCATGCCCACTGGGAAACCAAGCACATGCTTGATTTCGCCAATCACCGTGGTGTCTTCATCCACAGTGTTCAGAATCTGTCCCGGCGGCATGGCTGGGGGCTTATTTCTAAGCATCAACCTGGTCAGATTGAGGCGAAGCTGGTGAGTAAGACGTGAAGAAGCAAGATGATTAAGACCATCTGCCGTTGCGTCAGTGATGTAACTAAGCCAAAGAAGGGCAATAAAAGCCACAACAGACCAGGTAGCAGCCCTATATGAGCCAGTGTTAATAGCTACATCTGTAGCGTGGCCAACAACACGAGTTTGAGCAACATTAGATAAAGCGGTTATAGCCTGCGCAAATACAATAATGAGTGTTGCACGAGGGTGCGAAAAAAGTAAGCGCCACGTGGTTCCTTTATCCCACTTCATTGTGGCAATAATATCGGCCTCAACTGGGGCTTTACCTGGCACAAACCAGCGCCAAGTCCATAGTCGCCGAGGGTTTTGAATGGGTTTCACATAAACCACGATACATTATTGCAAGTTTTACGCGTAAGAAAACATGCTTTAACCTGGCGATTTGCATAGTTTTTAAAAAGCGTATATATTTATTCAAGTGTTCAGCGAACAGCACAGAACAGAAAAGCCGAAAGGCAAGAAGTTCTAGAAAGTTCAGAACATAGTTACCCAGCCCGGGTGGCGGAATGGCAGACGCGCTAGCTTGAGGTGCTAGTGTCCTATTAACGGACGTGGGGGTTCAAGTCCCCCCTCGGGCACAGAGACACCCGCAGTCGAAAGACTGCGGGTTTTTCATATTCTATGCTTTAACTGCAAGTGGCTCGGAGGTGATAATCATGCGTGACTTTATTGCAGGTGTTATCCGTGATGCATATCTATCCATCAAGGCCTGGCCACTGTGGAAGAAAATTCTTGTCGCTGCCCTGATTATTATTGCGGCATATATTGTGGTGACCTACCGCCCCACAACTACAGGCCTCAGGGCTCTAGCTGACCAGTATGGTGACTGGTTCTATATTCTGTACTTCTTTATCTATATAGTTGTCACCCAGTTACCAATCCCCCGCACAGTCTGTACCCTCACCTCAGGTATTCTCTTTGGTCCGGTCAAGGGCTTTGCTTTGGTTATTTGTGCCACCACCATTTCGGCGGCAATCTCCTTTAGTATTGTGCGCCTGCTTTTGGGCGACTGGATGGCTCCACGCCTTAGGCACCCGGCGGTGGCCGGTATTAATGAGCGACTAGCTAAGCGCGGCTGGCTGGCAATTATTTCACTGCGTATGATTGCTGCAGTGCCATTCTCAATTCTTAACTATGTGGCGGCCCTAAGCTCTGTGCGCCTGCTGCCCTTTGTGATTGCCACCGCCATTGGTTCCGCCCCAGGTTCCCTCGCCACAGTATTCTTGGGCGATTCTATGACTGGTACTTTCAACCCAATCATGATGGGAATTAGTCTCGTACTATTCCTATGTGGAATCTCCGGTCTGGTTGCCGATAAAAAGCTCGAAGTCAAGTAGACTGGCTTTCATGTTTGCTCTCCATGCTCGATACCGTGGTCGTGATGTTCACCGTGCTGAAACTGTACAACAGGCAGCAAAGGCACTGGCAACCCTTGAAGGTGTGCACGAATTCACTATTCAGGGTGCTGAGGACATGGTGACTATTATTGATAACCCAGAAACCGTGGCCGATACCACCATGGCTCTATTGTCTGTTGGTGATTGGGCAGTTGGCCTGGGTATTACCAGCTCTGAGGATATTGAGCGCGCCTATTCTGTTGCTGCCCAGGCTTTGGGCCGCACAGCTCGTCCAGGTACTGTTCGTGCCCGTTTGGATTCCCGTGGCCCTGAGGCTAAGACCCTGGCCTCGGATATTGCGGGCGCCTTTGTGATGATTAACTTCATCCTTTCTAAGCGCACCGATGAAGGACGAGAGGCCACCTCCCTAATGAGAAGTGGCCTCACACAGAATGAAGCTGCTGCTGAGCTTGGTATCACCAAGCAGGCTATGAGCCAGCGTCTCCAGGCTGCGGGCTGGACTGCTGAGCAGGCTGGCTGGTCGGTGGCGGTCCATTTGATTGAACGCGCCACCCTGGTTGTCTAGTTTTCTATTAGAGCACGCAATCTTCTTTGCTTAGCTCTGGGTTGGTGACAAAGTCCACCAGGGACTCCACTGCACCCACCAGGTGGCGGTCCACATCGCGGAAGCTCTTAATGGAGCCCAGGACTCGGTGGAAGCCTTCTGTACTATCAGACCAGCCCAGCTGCTTGCATACTTCAGTCTTCCAGTCTTTACCGCGAGGAATTTTCGGCCATGCTGGGATTCCCACGGCACTAGGCTTCACGGCCTCCCAAATATCAATATAGGGGTGGCCAGTAACAAGAACATAAGGACCAACATCCTTAGTCAAGCGTGTTTCCTTGGTTCCTTCAATGAGGTGGTCGGCCAGCACACCAATTCGGCGCTCATTGGTTGGTTCAAATTCGGCCAGGCGGTCTGGGAGGTTATCCAAACCCTCCAGGTATTCAACAACCACACCCTCGACGCGCAAATCATGGCCCCAAATTTTTTCCACAATGGCAGCATCGTGCACACCCTCAACCCAAATACGGCTTGGGGCAGCCACCTTGGCCACACGGTCATTAACACGAATGGAGCCTGAGGCAGAACGGCGTGGACCATCCTCACGTGGCTGAACCCAACGGCTCAAGGTGCAGCGGGTGCCCTCATAGAGAAAGGCGCCTGGCCTGAGCTTAAATGGGCGGCGCTTGCCGTAATAGTCCTCTAGATACACAACCTCCCCATCATAGGTTTTTTCGAAGCCAACAACCGCGCCACAATAGCCGGTGGCGAGGACTTCAATCACTAATCCTGGTTTAGCGGGAATCACGGGATATTCATTCATGTATTTCAGTATAGTTGTAGGCGTGAATCCCCAAAATATGGCCCTATGGTTAGGAGCATGGCTCTACGGTTTTGAGAGTCATGATGCTTTGGAAGAGTCCCTCTACCACCTTGGTAGCCCCCTGGATTTGGATACTCTCCGTGAAATTCGACAGGCAGTGAGCCCACGCATGGAAGAAATTGAGCCGGCTGTGCGGCTTATTTTGGGTGGTCCTGGCCAGCCGCCAGCCCTGCCGCCTGGGGATATTGCTGATTATGCGATGGAGCATGGTGTGGTTGTGCTCAATGCACAAAGTTTGGAAGATGGTGGGCGCACCCACTATGCCTTGATTGAAGGCAAGCTCCACGATATTGGGGAGTTTCTGCCCGCCCCGGCTCATATTAGTCCCGGCCAGGCAGACCAACAGCTGTCCCAAGCAACCTATGCGGCCGCATCCCTAATTGATGCTTCCCCTGAGCCAACGCCTACCAGTCCAGCACAACCCCGCCTCCGTGTGGGCTATTTGACAGACCATTATGATTTGCCAGGCATGCCTCTTGGAGTACCGGATCGTGCAGGAAAACTACTGGCTCGTGCCAATAGGGTTGAGGCAATTATTGAGGCCAGTGGCTACCAAAAGGGCGATATTCATCTCATGCCCCTTTGGCGCCATATTCGTGAGGCCCGCATGTGTGCTGTGGAATATGCCCTTAGTGAGTGGGCGAAGGAGCGGCGGGACGCCTCTTTATAGAGCAGCATTCCTGGCCGCATGGGCTACCATTATCACTCTCACCACGAAGTGGCAGGGTGCCCAGACGTCGACGTGGGGCGCCATCGGTGACTTCGCGGATAAGCTCCACAACCATCTCCTGGAAGTCCTTGGTAGGACCTGCAGTTGGGACGCGGTATAGTGGCACACCCAGGCGGTCGGCCTCTGCCTTGAGCTCAGAGTCCAGATCCCAAATGACCTCAATATGGTCGGAGATAAAACCAATAGGGCAGACAATCATTGCGTCATAGTCAGTGGTCTCATTGAGATGCTGCAGGTGGTCCACCACATCTGGTTCCAACCATGGGATACGGCCGTCACCGGACTTTGACTGCCACACAACATCATATTCAATATGGCCATCCTCCTGGATGCCACCAAAAAGGTCCGCATGCTGGACGCCAATATTTTCGGCAACAAGGCGGGAAGCCTCAGCCACCTGAGAGCTATAGAGGGGACCGTCGGTAGGCATGCCGGCAGCATTATCCGCCATAACGGGGATGGAGTGTGCAGTAAAGATAAGGTGCAGTTTCTTATGGCCTGCAGCAATGGCTTCATGAATCTGGTCGCGAACCAGATCGGATACTGCACTGATATATAGAGGGTGATCGTAGAACTGGCGGAGCTTGTGGAAATTAATCTCCGGCAGCTTGCGCTCCTCCAGGTGAGTGCGGATACGAGAAATATCTTCATCGTACTGGCGGCAACCGGAGTAGCCGGCCCAGGCGGAGGTGGCAAAGACGAGAGCATTCTTCACACCATCGGCAGCCATCTTTTCCACTGTTTCTTCAGCGAATGGGTGCCAATTGCGGTTGCCAAAGTAGATTGGCAAGTGGATATTGCTATCGCGGAGCTCTTCCTGGAGGTTAGCAATCAACTCAAGGTTGAGACCATTGAGCGGGCTTTTGCCACCAAAGTGGTAGTAGTGTGCGCCGACTTCGTCGAGACGCTCGGGTGGGATGCCACGCCCACGAGTCACATTCTCAAGGAAGGGGCGTACATCATCGGGTCCTTCTGGCCCACCAAAAGATAGAAAAAGGAGGGCATCATATTCTTTGTCAGAACACATGCCCTCCATCATAGTGCAGGAGTACTCGTTAGCGTTTAGAGCAGACGTACGGCGTACTGGCTCATGCCCGACCAACGAACCGGGCTAATCTTAACAACATCGCCAGACTGAGGTGCTTCAATCATCTGACCATTGCCAAGGTAGATTGCAACGTGGTTAGCGCCACCTGGACCGTAGAAGATCAGGTCGCCGCGCTGCATATTCTTAGGGTCAATCTTCTGGCCACGCTCATACTGGTAGCCAGAATAGTGAGGCAGGTTAATGCCTACACCAGCAAAGGCGTAGAGGACCAGACCGGAGCAGTCGAAGCCGACCTTATTATAGTCACCGTAGGAATCGGCGACACCGCCATCACGAATACCCTTAGTTGGGCCATTCGCATTACCGCCACCCCATGCGTACTGGACGCCAAGCTGGGACTGTGCACGGCTAATGACAGTTTCAATCTTTGCATTGCGGTTAGGAGAGGTACCGAAGAGGGAACCTACCGCAGAACCCAGGTCACCACTGGTCAGACCATTGAGAACACCGGTGGTGGTCTCCAAGGCCGTGGCAATGCTGTCAAGGGTGGTGTTGAGCTGGTCAAGGTTCACACCGGTTGGATTACCGGTCGCACCTGTACCAACAAATTGGTTAGCGAAAGTACTGTGTGTTGCCTGGCTACCACCGATAACGGCGGCAGCTGCTGCACCAACTACAGCAAGACCAGCAGCGGCTGGAGCAATCTCACCCAGGCCACTGAACTGATTGGCCAAATTCCCCACTTGGCCAATCGCGGTGTTCACCTGATTGATTTGCGTCGAAGCCTGAGCTGCCATGCTTGCGGCATTGGTCAGAGCGGCGAGCGGATCCGTATTTCCTGCTGTCTGGCTTGCTACAGTGTCACTATTCCCCGCAGTGACACTGCCGCTCGCCGCAGCAAGAGTATTGGTGGTGGTAGAAACGCTCACCTCGGGAGATACAACTGATGGAGGCGGGTTCAGCGCGGCCTGTGCTGCTGCCTGTGCGGCAAGAAGCTGTTGGCGTTGAGCTTGCAAGTCTTGAAGCTGGCTTGCGGTCTGCTCATAATCCTGTCGCGCTTGGGCTTCTGCTGCTGCAGCATCCTGAGCTTTCTTCTCGGCCTCTTGGGCGGCCGCTCGAAGCGAAGACTCATCATTAGCCTGCTGGGTGCGAAGTGCATCCAGGCTGTCGACTACTGCCTGCTGCTTCTCAGCATTGGTGCGAAGGTAAGTCTGTCGATCCAGACTGTCCTGCGCGTTGCCACTGAGAGTGCTTACCGACGCTCCACTCACTGCGCTTTGCTTATAGGCAGTGCGTGCAATGTCATCGAGCTTGGACTGCGCATCGACCAGGTCGGTTTGCGTCCCGTCAAGGCTCTGCTTTGCTTCTTCTGCCTTCTGTCGGGCAGCTTCTGCATCAGCCTGGGTATCGTGAAGATCAACCAGCGCCTTATTCACTTGCTCACTCAAAGCACCCATCTGGGCTTCGATATCTGCAATCTGCTTCTGTGTACCGGTCAGATTTGCAGTTGCGGTGGCGAGGTCCGCCACCGGGTCGGCATTAGCAACCGAGATATGCGGTGTGCTGCACACACCACTCAACAGCATTGCCGTAAATAGCACACGTCTTTTGGCCACAAGGACTCCTAACACTAAATGACAGGGGGTCAGCCCTGGAGCCTAGTCCTAGCGTGCTTCCCCACATGCTTGTCTAGTCTCAAAAGCTGACAATTGAACCTTAAGCCACAATTCTTCATTTTGGTAACTTTAATCCCATTTTTAACAGTTTGACAGCAAGTCTGCGAGGATCCCTTGTATACTGTAACCAGCAGAAATAGAAAAAGACCGACCCCTTTGAGAGATCGGTCACAATTGTGTAACAATTCGGCGTGTCGCGTTTATCTACCCTTGTTTCTTGACTTAAGGGAGAAGAAAGTAAGTAGGACGACGAGTACGACACCAGTGACGCCGCCACCAAGAAATTCAGCACTCGATGGAGTGGTATTTGTGCTGCTCAGAACCGAAACCAGCTGTTCGGTCGCATGAGCATAGTCGCCGTCGGCAAGGAAGGCAGCTTGACCGTATTCCAAATTGGAACGGGAATAGTGTGTAGACACCAAAGCGCCGGAGGATGGCGCACGCACAACTACTGTTTCAGAACCTGTCTGTTCCATGAGTGTTTGCGCAATATCACGTAAATCAGCGGTTTCAGCTGGGGTTTCATCAAGAATGACGAGCTTAATATTGGTGCCCTGTAGAGCCGATTCAATCTGCTCAGCATCCTCGTAGTGTGGCGAGTCCTCAGACTCCCAGGCGACACTACCCTGTTCTAATTGCTGCGCCAGTGAATCTATATCTACATTTGCTGGAATCATGGGCTTGATTTTACCGAGCTACTCCCCCTAAATAGCCAAGCAACACCGCATTTGATATTGATTTGTGACCCATTCTGTCAAGCACCCATACTTCTATATGCGAACACTAGCAAAAGAATGAGCCTAATAAGGGTCCAAGCAAGGCTATGCTAAGGAGTGCTTAGTACCTGCGATAACGCTGCAGGCCGCGTGTCCAAGTAGAAAACATAACGCCCGTACTGTTAAGATAGAAGAAGTTCACCAGGTTTGCACCTGATAAACACCAGCCCCTCTAAGCAAGGAGTTATTTTGCTAAATACATTCGGCGCAAAGCGCACCCTTAATGTTGGCGATAAGAGCTATGATTACTTCGCCCTGGATGCAGTCCCAGGCATGGAGAAGCTCCCATATTCCCTCAAGGTACTGGGCGAGAACCTGCTTCGTACCGAAGATGGCGCAAATATTACGCGCGATCATATTGAGGCAATCGCAAATTGGGATCCAAGTGCGGACCCAAGTATCGAAATCCAGTTCACCCCTGCCCGAGTCTTGATGCAGGACTTTACTGGCGTCCCTTGCGTGGTTGACTTGGCCACCATGCGTGAGGCAGTTAAGGACCTCGGCGGCGACCCAGACAAGGTTAATCCCTTGAATCCGGCAGAGATGGTTATTGACCACTCTGTTATTATTGAGGCTTTCGGTGGCCGCGATGCACTCGCAGAAAATGTGAAGATTGAGTACGAACGCAATGCTGAACGCTATCAGTTCCTGCGTTGGGGTTCTAAGGCTTTCTCCAACTTCCGCGTAGTGCCTCCAGGAACCGGTATTGTCCACCAGGTTAATATCGAGAACCTTGCTCGTGTCGTATTTAATAATGAAGGCGTGGCATACCCAGATACCTGTATTGGTACTGACTCCCACACCACCATGGAAAACGGCCTTGGCATTCTCGGCTGGGGCGTGGGCGGTATTGAGGCTGAGGCTGCTATGCTCGGCCAGCCAGTATCCATGCTGATTCCTCGCGTTGTTGGTTTCAAGCTGACCGGCGAGATTCCAGCTGGCGTTACCGCTACCGACGTGGTTCTTACCATTACCGATATGCTGCGTAAGCACGGTGTGGTCCAGAAGTTCGTTGAGTTCTATGGTTCCGGTGTCAAGGCTGTGCCATTGGCTAACCGCGCAACCATCGGCAATATGAGCCCTGAGTTCGGCTCCACCTGTGCCATGTTCCCAATTGATGAGCAGACCACCAAGTACCTGCGCTTGACTGGCCGCCCAGAGGAGCAGATTGCTCTGGTTGAGGCCTATGCTAAGGCACAGGGCATGTGGCTCGATGAGGATTCGCCAGAGGCTGAGTACTCTGAGTACCTCGAGCTCGACCTCTCCACCGTGGTTCCTTCCATCGCTGGTCCAAAGCGTCCACAGGACCGTATTCTCTTGGCCGAGTCCAAGGAGCAGTTCCGTAAGGATCTGCCAACCTACTGCCCTGAGCAGGAGACCTTCGAGCCAGTGGTTCAGGAGAAGGAATACCCACTTACCTCCAACTCTTCCCGTGAGGGTCATGGTGAGTCTGCAGCTCTTGGTGCTGAGGGCCGTGCATCCCGTCCAGTAGTTGTTAAGTCCCCTAAGGGCGGCGAGTACACCCTGGATCACGGTATGGTCGCTATTGCTTCCATCACCTCTTGTACCAACACTTCAAACCCATCCGTGATGGTTGGTGCTGGTCTGATTGCACGTAAGGCTGTGGAAAAGGGTCTGACCGCAAAGCCATGGGTTAAGACCATTTGTGCCCCAGGCTCCCAGGTTGTTGATGGCTACTATGAGCGCGCTGACCTGTGGAAGGATCTTGAGGCTCTGGGCTTCTACCTTGCAGGCTTTGGTTGCACCACCTGTATTGGTAACTCCGGCCCACTGCAGCCAGAGGTTTCTGACGCAATCAACACCTACGACTTGACTGCTACCGCAGTTCTCTCCGGTAACCGTAACTTCGAAGGCCGCATCTCCCCAGATGTGAAGATGAACTACCTGGCCAGCCCAATCATGGTTATTGCCTATGCTATTGCCGGCACCATGGACTTCGACTTCGAAACCCAGCCACTGGGTCAGGACCAGAATGGCAATGATGTCTTCCTGAAGGACATCTGGCCATCCACTGAGGAGATTGAGTCCACCATTGAGTCCTGCATTAGCCGTGAGCTCTATGAGGCTGACTATAAGGACGTCTTCCTTGGTGATGAGACCTGGCAGAACCTCCCAACCCCAGAGGGCAAGACCTTCGATTGGGATGAGTCCTCCACCTATATCCGCAAGGCTCCTTATTTCGAGGGCATGACCCTTGAACCAGAACCAGTATCTGATATCCACAGTGCACGTGTTCTGGCTAAGCTCGGTGACTCCGTAACCACCGACCACATCAGCCCTGCTTCTTCCATCAAGCCAGGCACCCCTGCTGCCCAGTATCTTGATGAGAATGGTGTGGAGCGTCAGGACTACAACTCCCTCGGTTCCCGTCGTGGTAACCACGAGGTCATGATGCGCGGTACCTTCGCTAATATCCGCCTCCAGAACCAGCTGGTGGATATTGCTGGTGGCTATACCCGTGACTTCACCCAGGAGGGTGGCCCACAGGCCTTCATCTACGATGCTTGTGAGAACTACAAGGCAGCCGGTATCCCACTGGTTGTTCTGGGTGGTAAGGAATACGGCACCGGTTCTTCCCGTGACTGGGCTGCTAAGGGCACCAACCTGCTTGGTGTGAAGGCTGTTATCACTGAGTCCTTCGAGCGTATTCACCGCTCCAACCTCATTGGTATGGGTGTTATCCCACTTCAGTTCCCAGCTGGCGAGAGCCACGAGTCCCTGGGTCTGGATGGCACCGAGTCCTTCGACATCACCGGCATTGAGCAGCTCAATGAGGGTGTTACCCCTAAGACTGTTCACGTCACCGCTACTAAGGAAAGTGGCGAGAAGGTCGAATTCGACGCAGTTGTTCGTATTGATACCCCGGGTGAGGCCGATTACTACCGTAACGGCGGCATCCTGCAGTATGTTCTGCGCAATATGATTGCTGCCGACAGTGGCTCCAGCGAGGGCTCTGAAAATGGCCAGGGATAGTCGGAATTCCGACCGTAGCCGCCAGGAAATCCTGGCGGGTGCCCGCCGGGTCTTCTCTCGCCTCGGCTATGAGAAGACCACGGTGAGTGCCCTAGAGGAAGAAATTGGCATGTCCCGTGGCGGCATCTTCCACCACTATAAGGGTGGCAAGGATCGGCTCTTCTTGGATCTGGTCCAGCAGGATGCACGCCAAATGGCAGAGCGGGTTTTGGAGCATGGCCTCATCCAGGTCATTCGAGATTTTGTTGAGTCCCCCGATAATAATGCGTGGCTCTTGACTCGTCTTGAAGTGGCCCGTATGGTTGCCTCCGACCCGAGCTTCCGTGAACAGTGGGATGAAGCCGAGTCCTATTTCAGGGACGCTGTGGTGGCCCGCCTTGCGGAAACCAATAATAGTGGTCTTCCAATTGCAACCATCCAGCTGTACTTGGAGGCTTTCCTGGACGGCATTATTTCCCGCATGGCCCATGGTGTATCCAAGGAGGAAATCTTCCCAATCTTGGATCTCATGGAAGCAACTGTTCGTGGTGAACTCAAAAGAACCACAGAATAGTTAAAAAGAGGTTAGAATGAGAAGGCTATGACTTTCCTTCTTGTTTCCCCTCGCAGCGGCGCCGAGATTCTTGCGGCTGAACACCGTGATTTTCTCGTCGCCACCGGCCTTGACGAACTCGATCAGGCTATTTTAGATACCGCCGATGCTACCCTCCCCGATCTATCGGGCTATGAGGGTGTGTTCATCGGCGGTAGTCCTTTTAATATGACCTCTGAGCATTATGATGAGTGGCAGACTCATGTGCACCAGATTTTGGGTGAGCTTGTTGATTCCCCAATGAACACCATGTTTGTGTGCTTCGGTGCAGGTTTCACCACCGCCTATAAGGGTGGCACAGTGAGTCGTAGTCACCCAGAGGCTTCTGGCCCAACCACCGTCCACCTGACGGAAGCGGGTCTGCATGATCCTTTGACCCGCAATCTGCCAAATTATTTCACGGCTTTGACTGGGCACACCGAAAATATTGAAACCCCGGCACCAAGCGCCCGTGTTTTGGCCACCAGCCCAACCTGCCCTGTTCAAATTATCCGTGTGAACCAGAGCACCTGGGCTTGCCAGTTCCATGCGGAGATGGATGCTATTGCGATGAAGAACCGTATGGACTTCTACTTCGACTATGGCTACTTCTCCCCAGAGGACTATGAAAGCATAGTAAAAAAGCTGCCCAGCATTGATACAAGCGGAGCAGCTCAGTTTCTACGAAACTTTGTGGAGTTCTGTCGAACAGAAAATAACTAGTGGAGTTCCACAATCTCCATATATTCATCATTCCAAAGGTCCTCGGTCCCATCAGGAAGCACGATTACGCGCTCCGGGTCGAGGGCCTTTACTGCACCCGGGTCGTGGGTAACAAGAACCACAGCACCCTTATAGGAATGCAGCGCATCCAAAACCTGCTCACGGGAAACGGGGTCAAGGTTATTTGTTGGCTCGTCGAGAAGCAAAACATTGGCGCGGGAGGACACGAGGGAGGCGAGGGCCAGACGAGTCTTTTCACCACCGGACAGAGTGCCGGCAGGCTGCTCCAACTGCTCACCACTAAACATGAAGGCACCCAGCAGACCACGCAGGTCCTGCTCACCAGCATCCGGGCAGGCACGAATAGTATTTTCCCAGACTGTGGCATCAGGGTCGATGGTGTCATGCTCCTGGGCAAAGTAGCCAATCTTGAGACCGTGGCCATATACAATGCCACCCTCACCATCGGTACGCTCCACACCGGCAAGAAGCTTGAGCAGTGTGGTCTTACCGGCACCGTTCATACCAAGGATGACCACGCGGGAGCCCTTATCAATAGCAAGGTCCACACCGGCAAAAACCTCCAAGGAACCATACATCTTGGTTAGGCCCTTGGCATTCATTGGGGTTTTACCGCACGGTGCTGGGTCCGGGAAGCTAATATGGGCCACACGGTCGGCCTGACGGATCTCATCAGTCTCAGCAACCATCTTTTCAGCACGGGCAAGCATCTGCTTAGCAGCAGCGGCCTTGGTTGCCTTGGCGCCGAGCTTAGCTGCCTGCTGCTTGAGGGCTGCAGCCTTCTTCTCCGCATTGGCGCGCTCACGGCGGCGACGAGCCTCATCAGTGGCACGGGCATCCACATATTTCTTCCAGCCCATATTGTAGACATCGCACTCACCACGGACGGCATCAAGGAACCAGATCTTATTACAGACAGCCTCGAGCAGCTCCACATCGTGGGAGATAAGAATCAAGCCACCCTCATGCTTGCGCAGGAATTCACGCAGCCAGGTAATGGAGTCAGCATCCAAGTGGTTGGTTGGCTCATCAAGCAGCAAGGTGGTTTTGGACTTGCCGGAGCCTGCGGAAGCAGCGAAAAGAATCTGGGCGAGCTCCACACGGCGGCGCTGACCACCAGAGAGAGTTTTGAGCTGCTGGTCCAATACACGGCCAGGCAGACCCAAACCATCACAGATACGGGCGGCCTCTGCGGCAGCCTCATAGCCACCGAGTTGCTCAAAGCGCTCTTCTAGGCGGGAGTACTTATTAATAGCCTTATCGCGGTTTTCAGGATCATTTTCCATAATCTCCTGCTGCTTGGCCATGGAGCGCTGCAAGTCACCCAATCCACGGGCATTGAGCACACGGTCACGCGCAGTCTGCTCAATATTACCCTCACGGGAGTCCTGCGGAAGATAGCCAATATCGCCACTACGGGTGACCTTGCCCGCATAGGGCTGCGTCTCCCCTGCGAGGATACGCATGGTAGTGGTTTTACCGGCACCATTACGCCCAACCAGACCAATGCGATCACCTGGCTGCACGCGAAGTAGCTGGCCAGGGGCATTAAGTAGGGTTCGGGCACCGACACGAACTTCAAAGTCTTGAGTGACAATCACGCAGGCCAGTTTACCCCTTTTGGGGGTAATTTCGCATTTCTATTTTTCTGTACGCTAGACTATCGTTATCAGCCCTCTCAAGCTGGTATCGAATTGTTTCGGACGGAAGGTGTTCCCATGCGTATTGGTGTACCCAAGGAAATTAAAAATAATGAGCGCCGTGTGGGCATGACCCCTGATGGGGTTGCCGCCCTAACCTCCCGTGGCCACCAGGTCATTATTGAGGTCGGTGCCGGACGTGGATCCGGATTCAGTGATGAGGAATATACGGCTGCAGGCGCCACGCTTGGCAGCCAGGAAGAAGTGTGGGCACAGGAACTGGTAGTCAAGGTTAAGGAACCTATTGCTGCCGAATATGGCTTCCTGCGCAGTGATCTCACTCTCTTCTGCTACCTGCACCTTGCTGCAGAGCCTGAACTAACCAAGGCCCTCTTGGATGCAGGTACTAAGGCCATTGCTTTTGAAACAGTCGTTGGCCCTCGTGGCGGTTTGCCACTGCTCGCCCCAATGAGTGAAATTGCGGGCCGTCTTTCCACCCAGATTGGTGTGAACCTTCTTCTCTCCGCCAATGGTGGCCCAGGTGTGCTGCCTGGCGGTATTGCCGGTGTGGCCCCAATTAATGTGACTGTGGTTGGTGGCGGTACTGCCGGCGCCCAGGCGGTGGATGTGGCTGTGGGCCTTGGCGCCCAGGTCACCGTAATTGATGTCAATACCACTACCCTGCGTAATTTCATGGCCCGCTATGAGGGCCGTGTACGCTGCATTGCCTCTAGCCCAGCAGCCATTGAGGCTGAATTGGCTAAGTCGCACCTGGTTGTGGGTGCTGTTCTGGTTCCAGGCGCTAAGGCACCTAAGGTCATTACCGAAAAGGCTATTGCCTCCATGCCAAGTGGTGGCGTTCTGGTTGATATTGCTATTGACCAGGGTGGCTGCACGGAAGTATCCAAGCCAACCAGCCATGCTGAACCAACCTATCAGGTAGGCGATAAGACTATGTACTGCGTCACCAATATGCCGGGTACCGCCTCCTATACGGCCACCCGCGCATTGGCGGCAGAAACCCTGCCATATGTCATTGCATTGGCTACTAAGGGTGTGGATGAGGCTCTTGCAGCCGACCCAGGTTTCGCCCTTGGTTTGAATACCGATGCTGGCGAGATTAAGTGCGAAGCACTGCTGGATTAATATTCCTTTTCGTGGGGCTGAGCTGTGGCTTAGCCCCATTTTTCATTAGTGTCACTATCGGCCTGTACAATGACAGGTAGCAGATAACCTTCTGCCCCCTTTCTCAAGCAGTGACCTATGAAAAAACGTGCTTTGGCCAGCATCCTAGCTGGCACCTCCCTGCTTTTGACAGGCCTGTCTGCCCCACAAGCAAAGGCAATGGTAGTCCGTGAGGCTGATCCTGCTGGCTGCACCACTGAGCTGGACGCCCGCGATATTGCTTTGAGTACCCGGATCTATCAGGATCATATTGAGGCGCTTGCTGATTTCTTGCTCTTTAATGGCCCAGCGCTTGGTATGCCTATCTCCCAGGAAGATCGCAATACCATTGTGCGTAATGCCGTTGATGCACATATCGTTGAGGTCAATTCCTATTCGGGCTATGACCGCCTGGATGTTCTCAGAGATGCACTAGGCAAGCGAGCTGCCCGTGATAGGGTCCGACCAAACGAAATTAATGTAGTGGCAGAATTGGCTGATGACCCTGCTCTAGCTAATGAAATTCTCAATGGGCCTGCACGTCTTGGTGTACCTGCCGCTGCCTACGCGGTCACCTTGTACACATATTTGGCGGCCATTATTGATATCGAAGGTGACGGTTTCAATGATGCGCAGCTGCGCATCCTGAATAATAACCTGCGCAAGGTGGATGTGGATGCGGCCGCCGTCTACTGGGCCCATAATCTCGATATGGACCGCGCCACCCTGGATGGTTGCGCCGCTGTAACCAATACAAATAATAGCGATATTTCCGGGGATTTGGCGGAGAGTCTATTTGCCCTCGGACTGCAGCCAGGCCAGTTCTATAATGCGCGAGTCATCCGATTCCCATTTAGTTTGCTTCCTCCTGGTTCCTCCATTCCAGGCATGTAGTAGAAAGGCCCAACACCACTGGTGTTGGGCCTTAATTTATCTGTCCTTTAGATGGAGAAGCCAAGGGCGCGAAGCTGCTCGCGACCATCCTCGGTAATCATCTGTGGGGACCATGGTGGGGACCAAACCCACTTCACAATAAGCTCGGTTGCCAAAAGCTTGGAGGTGACGGCAGCCTCGGACTGCTCCTCAAGCATATCGGTCAATGGGCATGCTGGAGAGGTCAGGGTCATTTCAACAACTGCCCTGTCACCATCAACCCAAATATCGTAGACCAAACCAAGGTCCACAACATTAATACCCAATTCTGGGTCAATAACATCGCGCATGGCTTCTTCAATTTCGCCAACGCGAATCAAGTCCTCATCGGACTGTGGTGGCTTGGTCAGCTCATCAATTTCCTGCATGCGGTCGCTGCGGTCTTCCATCTCGCCTCCTCAAAGCGTAGAAAAAAATCTTAGTATTATCGGGACTCTAGTGCTTCATCGACGGCGGCCTGCACAGCCTTCCAGCCGAGCAAAGCACACTTAACGCGGGCCGGATAGCGGGAGACACCGCCAAAGGCAATGCCATCACCAATCTTCTCAGCGTCACCCTCATAGGTGCCGCGACTAGTCACCATTTTTTCAAAATCGGCGAGGCGATCCATGGCTTCGTCGATAGGCTTGCCAACAAGCTCCTCCGCCATAACGGAGGTGGAGGCCTGAGAAATGGAGCAGCCCTGCGCCTGGTAGGAAATATCCTTAATGGTGTCACCATCAAGCAGGACACGTAGGGTCAACTCATCACCACAGGATGTGTTGACATGGTAGACCTCGGTATCAAAAGGATCCCTCAAACCCGCAAAATGTGGGTTTTTATAGTGGTCGAGAATGACCTCTTGATACATGGACTCCAAATTCATTTAGAACCTTCCAAAGAATTCAATACCAGCCCTGATTGCCCGGGCCAGTTCACGGACCTCATCCTCCGTATTATAGAGGTAGAATGAGGCGCGCGCAGTAGACTGCACATTCATAGTGCGGTGGATGGGCCACGCACAGTGGTGGCCAACACGAATACACACACCATGATCATCAAGGACCTGGCCCATATCGTGTGGGTGAATACCATCCACAACGAAGGACACCACGCCGCCACGAAGGTGCATATCGGTAGGGCCAATAATGCGCAGGCCCTCAATGGCGCCCAGCTCCTTAAGAGCCAACTCGGTGAGCGTGTGCTCATGGGCCTGGATATTGTCCATACCAAGACCATCAAGGAAGCGCACCGCGGCACCAAGACCAACAACCTGGCTATTCATCTGGGTGCCGGCCTCAAAACGAGTTGGGGATGCAGCATAGGTTGAGGAGTCCATATTGACTACCTCAATCATGGAACCGCCAGTCAAGAATGGTGGCAGCTTCTTCAGCAGCTCATTCTTGCCATAGAGCGCGCCCACACCGGTGGGACCGCACATTTTATGGCCGGAGAAAGCCGCAAAGTCCACATCCAGCTCACGGAAGTTCACTGGCATATGGGGAACCGACTGGCAGGCGTCCAAAACAATATATGCCTCAGGGGCCTCAGTGCGGATCTTCTTTACCATGGCGGGCACATCAGCCTGGGCGCCAGTCACATTGGACTGGTGGGTAAAAGCCACAACCTTGACACTAGGGTCGAGCGTCAGGCTGTCCATATCGATGCGACCATCCTCAGTGGCACTAAACCACTTGAGCTGCGCACCGGTACGGCGGGCCAATTCCTGCCACGGCACCAGGTTGGCGTGATGCTCAAGCTCGGTCACAACAATGGTGTCACCGGCCTGAACATGGGCGCCGTTCTCACCGGAGCGGTCATCACCAAGAACATAGGAGACCAAGTTCAGGGCCTCAGTGGCATTCTTAGTGAAAGCAATCTCGTCGAAAGTCGCGCCAACAAAGTGGGCGATGTCTGCGCGGGCTTGTTCGTAGGCATCGCTGGACTCTTCCACCATGGAATAGGAACCACGGTGAACCGGTGCATTCTTGTGGAGAACAAAGTCCTCCTCGGCCTTCCACACAGGCAGCGGTCGCTGACTGGTGGCACCGGAATCCAAGTAGATCAGTGGCTTATCGCCACGAACAGTGCGGGAGAGGATAGGGAACTGGGCGCGAACTTCCTCGAGATTGTACATGGGTGATTAGGCCTTAATGAACTTATCGTAGCCGTGCTCTTCGAGTTCGTCGGCAAGCTCAGGGCCGCCGGAGGTCACAATCTGACCATTAGCAAACACGTGAACATGGTCTGGGCGAACATAGTTCAGGATGCGCTTATAGTGGGTGATCATGAGGATGCCACCATTCTCGCGCTCCTTATACTTATTGATGCCCTCGGAAACAATGCGCAGGGCGTCAACGTCCAGGCCGGAGTCAGTCTCATCCAAAACAGCAAACTTTGGCTTGAGCAGACCAAGCTGGAGAACCTCATGGCGCTTCTTCTCACCACCGGAGAAGCCCATATTGACAGAACGCTCAGAGAAAGCCTTGTCAATGGAAAGCTCATCCATGGCCTCACGGACCTCGCCGACCCATTCGCGGAGCTTAGGGGCCTCGCCGCGAACAGCGGTAGCAGCAGAACGCAGGAAGTTAGCCATGGAAACACCAGGAACCTCAACTGGGTACTGCATAGCCAGGAAGAGACCAGCGCGGGCGCGCTCATCAACCTCAAGGTCAAGAAGGTTCACACCATCAAGCAGAACCTCACCCTCGGTTACTTCATACTTTGGGTGGCCAGCAATGGTATAGGACAGGGTGGACTTGCCGGAACCATTAGGACCCATAATGGCGTGGGTTTCACCGGACTTAATGGTCAGGTTAACGCCCTTGAGGATCTCCTTTGGCTCTTCATTATCCTCAGTTGGGCGGACTACTGCGTGTAGGTTACGAATTTCAAGAGTGCTCATCGCGTGATTCCTTTAGAGTTGGGTGTTTTTGAGTTCTTCAGTGATACGTGCCTCGAGTTCCTCACGAACCTCAGCTACAGGGATTCGCCCGATAACCTCGGAGAAGAAACCGCGCACAATCAGGCGGCGGGCCTCAGACTCTGGGATACCACGGGAGCGAAGGTAGAAGAGTTGGTCGTCATCAAAACGCCCAACAGTGGCGGCGTGACCAGCGCCAACAATATTACCGGTCTCAATTTCAAGGTTAGGTACGGCATCGGCACGGGCACCTTCGGTCAACACCAGGTTACGGTTGGCCTCATAGGTATCAGTACCCTGGGCGCCGGCACGGATGAGAACATCGCCCACCCACGCGGTACGGGCCTCAGGCAGCTCGGACTCAGGCTTGGCCTGCAGCGCACCCTTGTACAAAACATTGGAGCGGCAGTTTGGCACAGCATGGTCAACAAGAAGACGCTGCTCGAAGAACTGGCCGTCATCAGCAAAGTAGACGCCGAGCATCTCAGCATCGCCACCAGGGGCGGTGAACTTAACGGAAGGCACAAGGCGAACCAGCTCGCCGCCGAAGCAGGCAGCATTATGGCGCAATACAGCATCCTTGGCCAGCACAGCCTTGGTGGAACCCAAGTGAACCGCATCATCAGCCCAATCCTCGTGGCTAATCATGGTCAGCTGTGCACCATCAGCAATATTGACAGTGGTCACATCAGCATGGGTACCGGAACCCACATAGTGCACATGCACAGTGGCGGTGGCCAGTGGGGCCAGCTCAATGGCAATAATGCCGAAGGTGGTGACATCCAAGCCACGACCAGTAACAGTAATTGTCACTGGCTCCTTCACATCACCGGAAATCTGGACCAGGGTTGCCTCATGGGCACTGCTCCACACCTGGGCACCAACACGGTCCACGGCACCGCCGGCCACGCGAAGGCGTTCGTCGGAAGGCTCAACAGTGGAAACGCGCACGCCCTCAGGGGTAGAGACGGAAATGTCCATGGCGTCGGCAGGCTTGAAGCTACCATCGTGCAGGCCACGCAGGCGACGCAATGGGACAAAGCGCCAGACCTCATCGCGACCGGCAGGAACCTCAAAGTCTGCCACGTCGAAGGAAGCAAAAAGATCGCCCTTATTATTGTGGTAGGTTGCGTTCTTTACAGTAGTCATTAGCCGACAGAACCTTCCATTTGCAGCTCGATTAGACGGTTAAGCTCCAGGGCATATTCCATTGGGAGCTCCTTGGCAATAGGCTCAACAAAGCCACGAACAATCATGGCCATAGCCTCATCCTCGGCAATACCACGGCTCATAAGGTAGAAGAGCTGATCCTCAGACACCTGGGAGACAGTAGCCTCATGACCAAGGGAAACATGGTCATTACGGATGTCATTATATGGATAGGTATCGGAGCGGGAAATATCATCCACGAGCAGCGCATCACACTCAACATTGGAGGTGGAGTGATGGGCGTCCTTATTAATCTGAACCAAACCACGGTAGGCGGCACGGCCACCACCACGGGCAACAGACTTGGACACAATATTCGAAGAGGTATGTGGGGCCATGTGCACCATCTTGGCACCGGTATCCTGGAACTGGCCTTCACCAGCGAAAGCAACAGAAAGAACCTCACCCTTGGCATATGGGCCGGTCATCCACACTGCTGGATACTTCATGGTCACCTTGGAACCAATATTGCCGTCAATCCACTCCATGGTTGCACCCTCTTCGCACTTGGTGCGCTTGGTAACCAGGTTGTAGACATTATTGGACCAGTTCTGAATGGTGGTATAGCGGCAGCGGCCACCCTTCTTCACAATAATTTCCACCACAGCGGAGTGAAGAGAATCAGACTTATAGATAGGTGCAGTACAGCCCTCAACATAGTGGACATAGGCATCCTCATCCACAATGATCAAGGTGCGCTCAAACTGACCCATATTCTCAGTATTAATACGGAAGTAGGCCTGGAGTGGGATATCCACATGGACACCCTTAGGCACATAAATGAAGGAACCGCCGGACCATACTGCAGTATTCAGTGCGGAGAACTTATTATCACCGGCAGGAATGACGGTGCCAAAGTACTCGCGGAAAAGATCAGGATGCTCCTTCAAAGCCGTATCGGTGTCCAAGAAGATAACACCCTGGGCTTCAAGGTCTTCACGAATCTGGTGGTACACAACCTCAGACTCATACTGGGCGGCAACACCGGCAACGAGACGCTGCTTTTCGGCCTCTGGGATACCAAGACGATCATAGGTATTCTTAATATCCTCTGGGAGCTCTTCCCAGCTAGCGGCCTGCTTTTCAGTGCTTCGCACGAAGTACTTAATATTATCGAAGTCAATATCGGAAAGATCCGCACCCCAGGTAGGCATTGGCTTCTTTTCAAAAATCTTCAGTGCCTTGAGGCGGTTCTCACGCATCCATTCTGGCTCAGACTTCTTAGCCGAAATATCTGCGACGACCTCTTCATTCAGGCCACGCCTTGCGGAGGCGCCTGCTTCATCAGAGTCATGCCAACCATAATTGTAGGCACCAATTGACTCAATAATTTCTTCATCTGTACGCGGCGCATCAGGTGTGGTTACACCGGACTGATTCATGAACCGCTCCTTTCCTAAAAACTCTCGTACTCAACCGAGCTCTACCAACCAAAACCATAAGCATTAGGCCCACAACTCGTGCACTCAATAAAAATCAGCATGAATTATGCGGCCCGTGGCTTTTACAGGGATTTCTGGCCTTGGTTTATCTCGCGAATGGGGATTGTGGTCAAGCAAACACTCTCGCCACCAACAATAGAGGACTTAATCTCAATACTGCTATGAAGGGCCTCACTCATCGCACGGTGCTCCGCTGCACAAAGCTGCGGGAATTCTGCTGCGACGGATTTGATTGGGCAATGGTATTGGCAAATCTGCACCGAATCATCTTCCGCCCGAACCTCACCGGAATATCCGTTTTGGTTGAGGCGTTGCACCAGGACACGTACGGCTTCTTCGGCATCTTTGCCATCTAACTCAAGGTCACCGATTATTGCTGCTATACGCTTCTGGGCGAAGTGATCCAGGGCTTCTTCACCACCAATTTCCAAGACTTCTCTTAGAGCCAATGCTGCAAGGGAATCATAATTGTGGCCAAAAGAATCGCGCCCCTTTGGGCTGAGCTGGTATGCCTTTGCGGGGCGTCCGCGACGTCTTCGGCCTTCCTTTTCCTTTGCTTCGCATTCCTCAATGAGGCCGTATTCTAAAAGATTATCAAGATGGCGACGAACTCCCGGGGCTGTCATGTGCAAATGATCACACATATCAGTCACCAAAGCCGGGCTGTTTTTAAACAGGAATTCGAGCACCTCAGTGCGCGTATCCACCGGCTGTGAGCTCATTAGCCGCAGTCCTCTTCTAGTTTGGGTGAGAATGAATTTAACAACATTTATGTTACTTAAATCCGGCAAAGATTGCAATAATCACCCGCCGCGCGCACGGATCCCCATAATTCCCGGCTGGTGCACGGCCTATAAATTCAGCCGAAAAATCCGCCGAAATTTATAGCAAAACCGCCTATGCGGTGTGCTTAGGTCATTCACCTAAGTATTTCATTGGCTAATCCTACTCTCCTCACACGGGGAATACAATTTTTTCCAGGCGCCTTTTACAAGTCGCTTATTTCAGGCTGCCGAATGGCAGCATGCTTGGCGACGCCCCATCCACCCCACGGCGCGCAGCCCCAGTGTTCGTGCTAATTTTGGTGCCAATTGCGGTACTATTCTTGTGTGTTTTCTTTGAAGAAGTGGTACCGCCCCCTGCGCGCTGATTTTCCGCGTGTGGGTACGGCCGGCTCCCGTTCAGCCCTGCTGCATGTGGAGGAGGAATATCTCCCCCACGCCCCATGCAGTGAGTCCACTTCTGCCCAGGCCCGCCGCAATATTCCTTTCTTTATATGGTTGGGTTTGGTCGGTTCCCTCACCTTATCTATATGTGGCATTGGCGCCGGCGCCCTTCCCGTATTGAATAACCCTTATTCCAGTTTCCCCTTTGGCCTTGGCTATGGGGCCTACTTGGCCCGCAACCCGGATGTGGCCAGTGTGGGTGTGATGATGGGTGCCGCCCTCATGCTTCTCGCCTGGGTTGGGTTGGCCCCCTATGTGGGCCTGAAGATTCCTGGTTTGCAGGAGCGCTTTAGCCATGCCTTGAGCGCTAAGCAGATTCTTTTGGTAGCAGCACTCTGGTCCCTGCCCTTCGCTATTACCGCCCCGCTCTTTTCCCAGGATATTTATTCCTACTTGGCGCAGGGTTCCATTACCGCCCAACATATGGATCCCTATTCGGGCGGCCCAGTGGATCTTTTGGGTGCCGATAATAACTTGGCGCGCTCCGTTCCTAATACCTGGGCGCACTCCCCGGCCCCGTATGGCCCGGTGGCCACTGGCCTTGCCGCCCTCATTAGCATTATTACTAATGACGCCCTGGTGCCAGCGGTCCTCTTGCACCGCATTCTCTCCTATGCCTCCATGGGTCTCATGGCAGCCTGCATTCCCACCTTGGCCCGCCGTTTCAATATGGATCTGCGCCAAGCCTATTGGTTTGTCATCCTCAACCCCTTGACCTCCCTGCACTTGGTGGCCGGTATTCATAATGACTCCATTATGATTGCCCTGGTTCTTTTGGGTTTCCTGCTGTGCTACAAGGGCTTGGATGCTTATAAGGACGGGGCAAAGCTGCAGGGTTTGGCCTGGGTGGCCCTCGCCTGTATTACTGTCAGCATTGGTGGATTGGTCAAGGTTCCGGCCTTCTTGGCTTTGGGTTTCTTCGCCACTGGTTTGGCCCGCGCCTTCTTCCACCACCGCCCATCGGCCGGCAGCTTCCTCTCCGCCCCATATTCCATGGCCCAGTCCATCTTCTCCATTGCCCTTGCGGGCATATTCTGCTTGGTGTGGACCCTGCTTGCCATTTCCGCAGTCAGCCTAGGTACCGGTCTTGGTTTCGGTTGGATCTTTGTCCAGGGTGGCGCCAGTGATGTGGTGAGTTGGCGCTCCATTATTACCCAGCTTGGCCAATTGGCCCATGTGATTTTGACGCAGATTGGTGCCGGTAATCATGCGGCCTCCACTATTTTTATTGCCCGCCTCTTTGGCTACGGCATTATCGTGATCTGCATTATTCGCTTCCTCTGGGCAAGCTTTACCGGGGCCTTGGGTATTTTTCCCGGCTATGCGGTGGCCATGACAGCAACAGTGATCCTCTTCCCTGTTATCCACCCATGGTATTTGCTTTGGGCCTTTATCCCGCTTGTGCTCTGGGCCAATAGGCAGTTCACCCGCAATGTGGTTATTGCCATCACAATATTCATGACGATGAGTGCCCTGCCGCGCAGTGGCAACTTTGGGGTGCTGCCCACCATGGGCACCTATATATTTAGCGTCATTGGCGCCATCGCATTTGCTATTGTGGCAGATCACATATACAGGCGCTTCAATCCGCGCAAAGCATAAAAGCATGAGTACAATAGTTGTGAATATTTTTAGCTGTTTGATTGGAATTTCTTTTGTCGAATGAAATCGCCTTGCGCCTAGATGAGGTGGTCAAGAACTTTGGGGAGAAAACTGCCGTTAATGGCATCTCCTTTGAGGTGCCTCGCGCACAGATTCTTGCCCTCCTCGGCCCTAATGGTGCAGGAAAGACCACAACTATTGAGATGTGTGAGGGTTTCCAGAAGCCAAGCAGCGGCCATATTGAGGTCCTCGGACTCAACCCCACAACCCAACCCCATGAGGTTCGTCGCCGTATTGGTGTCATGCTTCAGGGCGGCGGCGCCTACCCGGGTATCCGCGTGGGCGAAATGATTCGCCTTGTTGCCGGATATAGCGAAAACCCTTTGGATCCGGACTGGCTTTTGGAGCTCGTCGGTTTGGAAAAGCACAAGCGCACCTCCTACCGTCGTCTCTCCGGCGGCCAGCAGCAGCGCCTCTCCTTGGCCTGCGCCCTGGTAGGTCGCCCCGAGCTTATTTTCTTGGATGAGCCTACCGCCGGCATGGATGCCCAATCCCGCCTTGCCGTCTGGGATCTCATTCAGGCTCTCAAGAATGATGGGGTCACTGTGGTACTCACCACCCACCTCATGGATGAGGCGGAGGCCTTGGCTGATGATGTGGTCATTATTGATCACGGCTCCATTGTTGCCCACGGCACCCCCGCTACGTTGATGAGCGGCACCTCCCATTCCATTCGTCTGAGCACCAGCGAGGCCCTGGATCTGGGCGCCTTCACAGCTGCACTGCCCGCAGGCCTGGAGATTCAGGCGGTCCGTCCACTGAATTATCGCATCGAAGGGGCTGCGACCCCACAGCTCGTGGCGCAGATTACCCAGATTGCGGCGCAGATGAATGTGCTCATTACTAATCTTGAGGTGGATCATCGCAGCCTTGAAGAAGTCTTCCTTAGTATTACCGGTCGGGAAATGAGGTCATAGTGTTTAATCCAGGTACCTTCACACCGCACCCGCAGCGCGCATCTGCTTCCCGGATGATTGCCGCCCAGGCGCGCATTGAATCCCTGCTCTTCCTGCGCCATGGTGAACAGCAGCTGCTGTCTCTTATTATTCCTTTTGCCATGCTCATTGGCATTACTAAATTTGGTATGGGTGACCGGCTTGACCCTGTTTTGGTGGTCTTCCCCCTCTGCCTTGCTATTTCGGCCATGAGTTCCGGCTTTACTGGCCAGGCGATTGCCGTGGCCTTTGACCGCCGCTATGGGGCACTTAAGCGCATTGGCGCCTCCGGTGTTCCCCCGTGGACAATTATTGGTGGCAAGATTGCTGCGGTGCTGGTTGTTGCCAGCATCCAAACAATCCTGCTTGGGGTCACCGCCCTGATTTTGGGCTGGCACACAAGCCCAAGTGGGCTGCTCTTTGGCCTCATTATTTTGGTGCTGGGTGTGGCGACCTTCACCTCCCTGGGTCTACTCATGGGTGGTAGCCTCTCCTCCGAATTAGTTCTGGGCGGGGCTAACCTGGCCTGGTTCATTCTGCTGGGCGTGGCCTCTTTTGCTTTGGTCCATTCCGGCGGGGATGTTAACCCGTGGTTTAATATTGTGCCTTCTGTGGCCTTGGCGGATGGTCTCTACTCTGGCTTCCAGGGTTCCTTCCCGGCCATCCAGTGCCTGAGCCTCATTATTTGGCTCATCTTTGGCTCGGCGGCGGCGGTGCGATTCTTCCGCTTCACCTCCTAAGGCTCCATCCCGTTCCCTATTTCACCTAAACCCTCTAATTCCCATTCAGATAAAACCCTAAGATTTCAAGGATTTTTATGTCTCGCTTTCATAAATTGGGCACTCTGGCCATGCAGCGTCGCGCGGCCTGTTCGCTCATGATCTCCCAAGCGCTCATTGTTTTTACCGGCTCCGTTGTGCGCGTCACCGGTTCCGGTTTGGGCTGCCCAACCTGGCCTAACTGCCAGGAGGATTCCTTGGTTCCTGTGGCCGGTGCCCGCCCTGCCATCCACCAGGCCATTGAGTTTGGTAACCGCCTCCTCACCTTCGTTCTTGCCGCTTTTGCCGTGTGGGCCATTATTGCTGTCTACAGTGCAGCCCGCCGTAAGGATATTAAGGTACTTGCGTGGGTGCAGTTGGCCGGTATTGGCGTCCAGGCTGTCATTGGTGGTATCTCAGTGTTGCTGGATCTGCGCTGGTGGGCGGTTGCTGCCCACTTCCTGCCATCCATGATTCTGGTGTGGCTCGCGGCCGTCCTGTGGGTGCGTATCGACGAATCCGATGACTCGGAGCCTAGGCAGATTTTCCCACGTCCACTGCAGTATCTTGCCGCACTGACAGGTGCCGCCCTGGCTTTGGTCCTTATCACCGGCACAATGACCACCGGTGCGGGTCCGCATGCGGGTGATGATTTGGCCGGCCAGCAGGGCCGCCTCAATGTGGATATTGCTGAAATGGCCCATGTTCACGCCCACTTCATGTATCTCTTCCTCGGCCTGACCATTGGCCTGGTTATTGCCCTCTACACTGTCAATGTAGGCAAGCACCCTCGCCGCATTGGTTTCTGGCTCATTGCCATGATTGTGGTTCAGGGCGCCATTGGTATTATTCAGTACCGATTCGGTGTTCCTACCTGGACTGTCCCTGTCCACGTTGGTCTCTCTGGTGCAGTGGTCGGCATTACCGGTTGTCTTTATGCACATGGTCGCCGCCGTAGCCCAAACCCGGGCGCAAAAAGTTTTGACAAAGAAGCCCTGGTTTAGAAAATAGTCCAGTAGTACTGTATTATTACTGAGTAAAAGTCATTTTTATTGTTAGATTTTTCTTCTAAGGTTATGGTTTTCGATATGGCAAAGTCCACCCGAATGCTGGCTCTACCAGCACGTTCCGCATCTTTCGCAGTTGCTGCAGCTCTCTCCGCTTCCCTTTTTAGCGGCGTAATTTCAGTCCCTGCATTTGCGGAAGACGAGCAGAACACAGAGCAAAACACCGAGCAGGCTTCCGATCAGGCTACTGAGCAGACCACCAAGGACAAGGCTACGAACCTTGTTAAAGAGGCTAAGAGGTACCTGTCTGACAGTGATGCTGCCATCGTCGATACGAGTCTGGAAGAGGCTAAGACCGATGAGGATTACCTCTCTGTTGCCCGCACTGCTCTGACCAAGATCATCAATAACCTGGGCCTTTCTGCTGGCGACCAGGAGGAATCCTCCGCTGCAGTGGCTTCCGCTGATATTGAAACTCTTGCGGACTACCTGACCTATATCGTGGCTTACCGCGTGCTCACCAGCTCCATCAATGACGCACCGGATCTTCGCAACCGCCCAGCCTATAAGTTCGGTACCGCCGTGGAGAAGCTGAACTACGACTCGGCTATTAATTCTGCGAGCCAGTCCCGCGAGTGGGAACTGAATAATGCAACCAGCCTTACCATCCTGCGCAATTCTTATTCTGAGATTCAGCGCAATATCAATGCTCTTTCGGGCCAGACTGCCCTGGAGAATGTGGTAAAGGAGCTTACTGAGGTCCGCTATCTGACCGATGATCAGATTAAGGCTCTCTACTACTACGGTAGCCAGGCTTCCAGCCTTTCTGAGTTCTCCAAGGCCGTTGAGTCCTTCGCTGCTCTGCAGTGGCAGGTCTACACCCACGTTATTGGTCGTGAGACCATGGAGAAGACCGACCTCTACAAGAACGCCACTGATGATCAGCGTAAGGCTTATACTGACGCTGTCGATGCCGGCGAGTCTGTCATGGAAAACACTGACTCCACCGATGTGACCTCCATGCAGGCTGCACTGGATGCCATCAACACCACCTTCAATGCAATGGCTGATGAGTCCAATCCAACGACCACCACTGACTGGCGTGCCGCTGCTATTGCTGCCCTGGCTGCTACCGCTGGTGGCGCCGCACTGGTTCTTGGTGCTTCTGCCCTGACCCGTGGCAACCACTCTGAGGCTCCTGCCCCTGCTCCTGCAGCTGAACCAGCACCAGCACCTGCTGCTGAGCCTGCACCAGCTCCTGAGCAGCCAGTTGTTCGCCCAGCATTGGCTAACACCGGTTTCACCCCTTGGATGCTGCTCCTTGCATGCCTCATCCTCGGCGCCGGCATTATCGTCAACGCCGCTGGTCGCCGCAAGGCCTAATCAGCACCACGCACTTCAAGCCCCAGGACATCCCCTGGGGCTTTTTGCATGCCCGCATGCGCACTAGATGCCCTTGGAAGCCTGCGAAGCCTGGGAGGCCTAGAAAACTACCACCAGCCACTACCGAGCCTTCCAGGCGCTGTGACAGCACCATTACTTGTGACAGCACCATAACCGCACAAGATTGGCAGAGTGGTCCTGTGGCAGCTTATCGACGCGCCCCTTACACTCACTCCGCCCAGAGACACCTGCCCGGACACACCCTAGTGTTTAGAGCCCCTCAGCCGTACCGCGTCTCGTCAATCAGGTCTGTAAAACCTACTCCCGCCTGGCAGCGTCAACTAGCGCACATGGATACGAGAAAACCCGCCCTGCACTGTGCGTGCTTGAGCGGGTTCGTGGTGGCGGGTTAGTGCCGGTTTGAAGGCTTCCTAGAGTCTTAGGAGAGCAGGGACCAGAGGGTATCGAAACCCAGGGCTGCGTCTACCGAGAGGGCCACAAAGACCAAGGAGAGGTAGTTATTGGAGAGAATGAAGAGCTTGAGTGGCTTGACCTCAACACCATTCTTGACGCCATAGTGGAGCTGGTAGGCACGAATGAGGAACCATACACCGGCAGCAACAGCCACGATGGAATAGAGCCAACCAGCGGCAGGAATGAGGAGGAAGGTCGTAATGACAGTGGCCCAGGTATAGCCAATAATCTGGCGGGTTACCTCAAGTGGCTTGCGCACAACTGGCATCATTGGAACGCCAGCAGCAGCATAGTCATCCTTATACTTCATGGCCAAGGCCCAGGTATGTGGCGGTGTCCAGAAGAAAATCACCAGGAACAGAACAATGGCCTGCCACCAGTCAATGAGACTTGAATCGGGAATCTGATCCTTAATGACTGCCCAACCGACCATGACTGGCATACAGCCGGCAGCGCCACCCCACACAACATTCATTGGGGTGGAGCGCTTCAGCCACTTTGTATAAACAAAAATATAGAAAGCGATGGTCATCCAGATAAAGATGCCGGCCAAAAGAGACTTACATAGCAGCCACATCCACAAGAAGCTGATAATTGTCAGCGACCAGGCAAAGATCTTTGCCTGACGGATTGTGACGGACATGCGAGCCAGTGGGCGTCGCTCCGTACGCTTCATAACCTTGTCGATATCAGAATCGGCAATCATATTGAAGGTATTGGCGGCTGCGGCGCCCATCCACCCACCAAGAAGGGTGAGAAGAATCAAGATCACGTTGTTGTGGCCACGGTCAGCTTGTAGCATTGCGGGAATAGTCGCAACAAGCAAAAGCTCGATGACTCGTGGCTTAGTCAACGCAAAATATGCCTTGATCGTCTGCAAGAAAATGCCCTCCGGCGGTAAATACTCGTTATATCAACCCGCCTATTTTAGCGCAATCCATAACCGTATTCCACTTTGCACACCCTATTTAGGCCGATTATCTGCAGCATTGTGACTTATCCCCCACAATTGAGAGCCCAGTGGCGTAAGCCATGAAAAACTAAGGTACTAAAAAGTAGTCAAGTTAGCGCTGTACGGGTATAATTTTTTATTTAACAGTAGGTATTTCCATGCCTACGTTGTAAAATTTTGTTTCAATCTCATAGAATGAGGTATCACTGTGACCCCTGAACTGCAGAAACTCGTACAGCCAACCTATCCAGCGGATTGGACTGAGCTTGACACTCAGGCTGTGGACACTGCTCGAATCCTTGCTGCTGATGCTGTCCAGAACTGTGGTTCCGGCCACCCTGGTACTGCCATGAGCTTGGCCCCACTGGCCTACACCCTGTTCCAGCGTGTAATGAACCTGGACCCAAAGGATACTGAGTGGGCAGGCCGTGACCGTTTCGTGCTTTCTTGTGGCCACTCTTCCCTCACCCAATATGTGCAGCTCTTCCTCGGTGGCTTCGGTCTCGAGATGGAAGACCTCAAGGCTCTTCGTACCTGGGGCTCCCTGACCCCAGGTCACCCTGAGTACCGCCACACCAAGGGTGTTGAAATCACCACCGGCCCACTCGGCCAGGGTCTCGCTTCCGCTGTTGGTATGGCCATGGCTGCTCGCCGTGAGCGTGGTCTTTTCGACCCAGAGGCTCCAGCCGGCACCTCCCCATTCGACCACTACATCTACACCATCTGCTCTGATGGTGACCTTGAAGAGGGCGTTACTGCTGAGGCTTGCTCCTTGGCTGGCACCCAGGAGCTGGGCAACCTCATTGTTTTCTGGGATGACAACCGCATCTCCATTGAAGAGGACACCCGTATTGCTTTCACCGAGGACGTAGTTAAGCGCTATGAGTCCTACGGCTGGCAGACCATTGAGATTGAGGGCGGCAATAATGTTGCTGCTTTCGAGGCTGCTGTTGAGGAAGCAAAGAAGGACCCACGTCCTACCTTCATCCGTGTTCGCACTGTCATTGGCTACCCAGCCCCAACCATGATGAACACCGGCGCTGTCCACGGTGCTGCTCTTGGTGCTGCTGAGGTTGCTGCAACCAAGGAAGCCCTCGGCTTCGACCCAGCAGTTGACTTCCCAATGGAGGATGCTGTTCTCGCCCACACCCGTAAGCTTGTTGATCGTGGTGCTGAGAAGCACGCTGCTTGGCAGGAGAGCTTCGATGCTTGGGCTGCTGCTAACCCAGAGCGCAAGGAACTCTTCGACCGTATTGCTAAGCGTGAACTTCCTGCCGGCTGGGCAGATGAGCTTCCAACCTGGGATGAGGGTGACTCTGTAGCTACCCGTAAGGCTTCCGAGGCTGCTTTGCAGGCACTGGGTGCTACTCTGCCTGAGCTCTGGGGCGGTTCCGCTGACCTTGCTGGTTCCAATAACACCACCATCAAGGGCTCCAAGTCCTTCGGCCCTGAGTCCATCACCACCGACACCTGGACCACCGACCCATACGGTCGTACCCTCCACTTCGGTATTCGTGAGCACGCCATGGGCTCTATCATGAATGGTATTGCTCTGCACGGTAATACCCGTGTTTATGGTGGCACCTTCTTGATCTTCTCCGATTACATGCGTCCAGCTGTTCGTCTGGCAGCTCTCATGGGCACCGACGCTTACTATGTTTGGACCCACGACTCCATCGGTCTCGGTGAAGACGGCCCAACCCACCAGCCAGTTGAGCAGCTCGCTTCCCTGCGTGCTATCCCTGGTGTTTCCATGCTTCGCCCAGCCGATGCTAATGAGACTGTTGCTGCATGGAAGGCTGCTCTTGAATATAAGGAGGGCCCAAAGGGTCTTGCTTTGAGCCGCCAGAACCTCCCAGTGCTTCCTGGCACCAAGGAGAAGGCTGCTGAAGGTGTTGCTCGCGGCGCCTATGTTCTCGTTGAGGGCTCCAAGGCAACCCCAGATGTTATCCTCATGGGTACCGGTTCTGAGGTTCAGCTTGCAGTGAATGCTGCTGCAGAGCTCGAAGCTAAGGGCATTGCAGCTCGCGTTGTTTCTGTTCCTTGCTTGGATTGGTTCGAAGAGCAGCCACAGGAATACAAGGATGAGGTTCTGCCACCAGCAGTTGAGGCTCGTGTCTCCGTTGAAGCTGGTATCGCAATGCCTTGGTACAAGTTCCTCGGTGCCAAGGGTCAGGCTGTGAGCCTTGAGCACTTCGGTGCTTCTGCCCCATACGAGCGTCTCTACCAGGAATTCGGCATCACCACCGAGGCCGTTATTGCTGCTGCAGAACGCGCGCTTAGCTAAAAGCTGCCAGTGAACTCCCTGTGAGTTTATACTGAGCACCCACGCATTTACGCTGCATATGGAATATTGCAGCACGCTCCTACGCTGTAAAGACTGGGTGGCGGACGTCGCCGCCCAGTCTTGGGTGTATAGGATTACTATTACTTAGATTTAGAAAAAGAAAAGGCCCTATTAATGAATAACATTGACACTTTGCGCGAAATTGGCACCTCCACCTGGTTGGATGACCTCTCCCGCGACCGTATTACCAGTGGTAATCTTGCCGAGGTTATCAAGACCAAGTCCATCGTCGGTGTAACCACCAACCCAGCCATTTTCGCTGCAGCGATGTCTAAGGGTACTGCCTATGATGCCCAGATTGCTGAGCTCAAGGCTGCTGGCGCCGATGCAACCACCGCCGTATACGCAATGGCCATCGATGATGTTCGCGATGCCTGCGATATCTTCCTCCCAATCTTCGAGGAAACCAATGGTGCTGACGGCCGTGTCTCCATCGAGGTTGATCCTCGTATCGCTGAGGACACCGAAGCAACCATCGCCCAGGCTAAGGAACTGTGGGCCAAGGTCGACCGCCCTAATGCAATGATCAAGATTCCAGCTACTGCTGGTTCCCTCAAGGCTATCCCAGAGGTTCTCGGTGCTGGCATCAGCGTTAATGTCACCCTGATCTTCTCTGTTCCTCGCTACCGTGAGGTTTTGGAGGCCTTCAATAAGGGCATCGAGATCGCTAAGGCTAATGGCCAGAACCTCAAGGCCATCCACTCTGTTGCTTCCTTCTTCGTATCCCGTGTTGATACCGAGATTGATAAGCGCCTGGAAGCTATCGGCACCCCTGAGGCTCTTGCTCTTCGCGGCAAGGCTGGCGTGGCCAATGCACAGCTCGCTTATGCAGCTTTCGAGGCTCACTCCTTCGACTCTGAGGCTAATGTTCAGCGTCCACTTTGGGCTTCCACCGGTGTGAAGAACCCTGAGTACTCCGCTACCCTCTATGTTTCTGAGCTCGCTGGCCCTAATACTGTTAACACCATGCCAGAGCCAACCATCGACGCTGTTCTTGCTGAGAATAACTTCCACGGCGATACCCTCACCGGCGCTGGTGATAAGGCTGCAGAAATCTTCGCAGCCCTCGAAGGCATCGGTATTGACTTCGAAGATGTATTCAAGGTTCTTGAGACTGAAGGTGTTGAGAAGTTCGTTGACAGCTGGTCTGACCTGCTCGACTCCATGGCAGCACAGCTCGCCTAAAAACCACCACACCGAATGACATAGAATCAAAGGTGAAGTCTTTGATTCTATGTCGGCTAATTTATGTTCCAAAAGAGCTAGGAAAGAGAGATCGTGGCAATCACTGAATCTAACACCAATCCGCTGCGCGACGAGGACGATACTCGCCTCCCACGCATTGCTGGCCCTTGTGGCATTGTGATGTTTGGTGTAACTGGTGATCTGGCTCGTAAGAAGCTACTCCCCGCCATTTACGACTTGGCCAATCGTGGCCTCCTGCCACCAAGCTTTAGCCTTGTTGGTTATGGTCGTCGCCCATGGTCCGATGAGGATTTCCAGGACTATGTTTATGAGGCAGTCAAGGCTGGTGCCCGTACCCCTGTCTCTGAAAATGTCTGGAAGCGACTCGCCGAGGGCATCCGTTTCGTGGAAGGCAACTTCGACGATGAGGCTGGTTTCGACCGTCTTCACCAGTTGATGCAGGAGCTCGACACCTCCCGTGGTGTTGCCGGCAACTGGGCTTTCTACCTTTCTGTGCCACCAAACTTCTTCTTCCACGTCTGCGACCAGTTGCAGCGTACTGGTCTGGCTAAGGCCACCGAAGATTACTGGCGCCGAGTCATTATCGAGAAGCCATTTGGCCACGATGAGGAGTCTGCCCGCGAGCTCAACCAGCTTGTGAATAGCGTCTTCCACGAAGATTCTGTCTTCCGTATTGACCACTACCTGGGCAAGGAAACAGTCCAGAATATTCTGGCCCTGCGCTTTGCCAATGAACTCTTCGATCCATTGTGGAATAGCCAATTCATTGACCACGTGCAGATCACCATGGCCGAGGACATTGGTCTTGGTGGCCGTGCCGGCTACTATGATGGCATCGGCGCAGCCCGTGACGTGATTCAGAATCACCTCTTGCAGCTCCTGGCCCTCATCACCATGGAGGAGCCTGTGGAGCTTAGCCCACGCGAGCTGCAGGCTGAGAAGACCAAGATTCTTCGTGCTACTAAGCCTGTTTATCCTCTTTCCCAGACCACCGCACGTGGCCGTTATACTGCCGGCTGGCAGGGCTCCGAATATGTGAAGGGCTTGGAGGAAGAAGCTGGTTTCTCCAATTCCAAGACTGAGACCTATGCTGCTTGTACCTTGGAGATTAACTCCCGCCGTTGGGCTGGTGTTCCTTTCTACCTTCGCACAGGCAAGCGTCTTGGCCGTCGTGTTACTGAGATTGCTTTGGTCTTCAAGCGTGCACCAAAGACTATTTTCGGTGACACTGTCGACAATATGGGTCCAAACTGCGTGGTTATCCGCGTCCAGCCGGACGAGGGTGTGCTCATGCGCTTTGGTTCCAAGGTTCCAGGTTCCACCATGGAATTGCGCGATGTGAATATGGACTTCTCTTATACCGAGTCCTTCACCGAGCAGTCCCCTGAGGCCTATGAGCGTCTGATTCTTGATGCACTGCTTGATGAGGCTTCCCTCTTCCCATCCAATGAAGAAGTTGAGCTTTCCTGGCGCATTCTTGACCCAATCCTCTCCTATTGGGAGCAGCACGGTGCACCTGAGCCTTATGAGGCTGGCACCTGGGGTCCACAGAGTGCCGATGAGATGATGGCTCGTAGCGGTCGTACCTGGCGTCGCCCTTAGTACGCAATATCCAGTACAAGGAACAATTATGATTTTCGATCTTCCTAATACCAGCACCCAGCAGGTAGCTAAACAGCTCAGCCGCATCCGCGATATGGGCGCCCAGGTAACCACCGGCCGTGTGCTTACCCTCCTCGTCACTGCCGATAAGGATCAGCCACTGGACGAAATCATGCAGCTGACCACTGAGGCTACCCGTGAGCATCCAGCCCGTATCCTCATTCTCACCTCGGATCCTAGCGCTGATGAGAATCGTCTCGATGCGGATGTCCGCATCGGTGGTGATGCTGGTGCTTCCGAAATCATCAATATGCATCTCTACGGTGAGCTGGCACATCAGCACGCTGCAGTGGTGACCCCACTGCTGCTGCCTGACACCCCTATCGTGTCTTGGTGGCCTCGCACTGCCCCATTGGATCCTTCCTCGGTTCCACTGGGCAAGATTGCTCAGCGTCGCGTAACTGATGCTCTCAATGATCCGAGCGATGGTGCACTTGCTCTGCGTCGCTCCAACTACTCTGCCGGTGATTCCGACCTTGCATGGTCCCGTATCACCCAGTGGCGTGGCGTTGTAGCAACCTGCTTGGATGGCCCACAAACTGA